>JBCCBI010000175.1:0-10966 GCA_039034155.1 Deinococcota bacterium
CCTTTGTAGGCTATGACATCGGGCTATTTGATGAAAGCATGATCAATGCCGTGGTTGTACTGATTATGTTCAGCTGTTTATTGGGACCGTGGTTAGTAGAGCGCTATGGGCGCAGGGTCGGGCTCGAGAGTGACCTACCTGCTGCAACCCTAGACACACCGCAACGGCTGCTCATTCCTTTAGACACAGAACTGGATACAGGATATTCGTCTAATGAACTCATTGACCTAGCTGCTATGTTGCGTGAACCGGGTAGTGGTGAGGCTCTTTTTCCACTCGCCGTTGTTACCAGCGATGACACAGTACAAAGCCAAGTTGCTAGCGCTGAAAAACGCTTAGCGCACACGGTTATGCACGCTGCCGGGGCAGATGTACCTACGACGCCACTGGTGCGCATTGCCACGAATACAGTGGTGGGCACTCTGCGTGCTGTCAGTGAACAGCGTATTAGCGATGTTGTCATGGCTTTAGGAACTGACCAAAGGTCGTGGCTTTTTGGCAGCGCCCTAGAACAACTTTTAGCAAGTAGTGATTGCACTGTGTGGGCAGCCCGTTTAAACGCACCTGTTAACACTCACAGACGCGCTGTGGTTGTGCTACCGCCGCTCGCTGACCATCACCCTAGTTATCAGCAGTCTGTACGCGCACTTAAACTGCTCGCCAATCGTTTGTCTATGCCGCTCCTTGGCCTAGTGGTGCAAGCAGGGGCTGAGCGGATTGCACGCCACTTTGCGGCGGTTAGACCGGAGGTGGAGCAGCAGTTTGAAACAGTCACCTGGGATGAACTAGGCACGCGCTTAGGTAAATTGGCTGCTAGCGACCTGTGTATTTTACTTAGTGTGAGGCGGGGTAGCCTCACCTGGTCGCAAGCGCTCACCCGGCTCGAGCAAAGCCTTATCAGCGGGGAGAGCACTGGCAGCTCAATCGATGTAGCCCGTAAGGTGCCGTACAGTTTACTGATTCATTACGCCAGCGAACCCAATGAAAACCTGCAGGTGACTAACGTCCCTGCTGCCCTCACAGCCGAGCGGGTGCTGTGCGGCGTGCCTGAAAGCAGCTTGCACACTGTTATTGAGAGGTTATTGCAACAAGAATTTGTACAAACTCCAGAACGCTGTACCGAAACCTTAGCGTGTTTATTCAACGACCCTAAAGGTTTTGAGGTTGAGGTTTTACCAGACGCATTTGTGGCGCACGCACGTATTGACATCCCACAAACGCTGATGTTTCTGGTAACTAGTAACGCGCAGTTGAACTACCACAGTCAAGCGCGGCAAGTTGCTGGTTTGCTGTTAAGTCCTATTGATGACCCCATTGAGCGCCACCATGAAGAACTAGCTGCGTTTGCTAACTTTTTGCATGAACAAGGTGGGCGCTTGTGCCGAGCCCAGTCGTTCCAAGACCTTTTTCAACTGCCGGCGGCAGCAGGTGTCGCAAATTAGCCAAGCAGCTCGAGCAGGCTGCGGGTAATACCCTCTTGCCAGCTTAGTTTGGGGGTGTAGCCTAGTTCGTCTCGAGCTGCTTGAATACTAAAGTGAACGTCCTGCGTCATCAGCTGTGCGCGGTAGCGAGTAAGTGGAGGTTCTTTGGTAGGCATCACTGCCCACAGACCCTCACAAAGCTCAGCTGCGCTCCTAACTAAAGGTGCAGGTAAATGATATTTGGGAGCAGGTACGTTTAACGTGTGCGCAATCTGAGTAAAGACCTCGAGCCAGGTTGGTGCGCCGTCATCTGCCAAAACATAACTCTGGTTGATGGCGACATCGTGACAGCTTGTACAGCAGATACCCTCTGCAAGATTGACTGCATACGCTGTATTGATGCGGGTTTGACCGTCACCAACTAAGGGTAACTGCCCACGAGAAATTGCCTTCACAACCCTAGCAAACTGCGGGTCGCGTTCCCCAAAAACCCACAAGCCGGGGCGAATAATGGTCCACGGTAAGGTACTAGCCATCACAGCATCTTCTGCCATGCGTTTGCTGCGAGCATAGGCGTTGATAGTACTATCCCGAGACAAGCTGCGTGTGTTTGCGTTAACAAAGCCGCTGTACGGGTGAACGGCAATGCTCGAGACTAGTACAAATCGCGTGACCTCAGCACGCTGCGCCGCCCGTAGTAAGTAAATAGTGCCTTTGACATTGGCACTGTAGAAATCTTGCCAACGCCCCCAGTCCGCCACCTTAGCAGCTGCGTGAACAACGATATCAATATCCTCACAGATATTCGTAAGCCCTTGAGCGTCGCGTATATCAGCACGAACAACCTGTAAACTTGGTACTTGGGTGATGTTATCAAGTTTGCCCCACGGAGATACCAATGCCGTTACTTGATGCCCTGCTGCCAGATAAGCTTCACAAAGATGGCTACCCAAAAAGCCATGTGCGCCTGTGATGAGTACTCTAGCCATGTTGTCGAGGGTTTGGCCGCATTAAAACTGTGCCTAACGTGGCCGTACTTTGTCTGATTGAGGTGAGGCTGAACGCTAAGATACTAGATGAAAAGACACTAGATGAAAAGACACTAGATAAAAGGGCATTCAACGTGGTTGTAAACGTTATGAGATATCCTAAGAAGGCATCTGCTGAGGTTGCTGCAAATAGTTTAACCAAACTCTTCATAGCTGCCTCACAATAAGTGCTACAACAAGTATCACAGTAATTGTCCCAGCCTCCACAGACAAAATACGTCGGTGGCAAGTCCAATAACCCAGTGGAACACAATAGGATAAATCAGTGAGCGTCCGCGTAAGCCTAGAGCTGCAAACAAAAATCCCGCAGGGAGTGCGGCCATCACTTCTGCGGTAGGTGTCCCTAAGTGAATGAGGAAGCTGCAAGAAGCTTGAATCCAAATTGCCATCACCACGCCGTAGTCCTTGCGAACGTTTACCAGCAAAAATCCACGGTAAAAAAATTCAAAGGCTGTGTAGTAGATGAGGCGCAGTAGCGACCACAGGGCAAGTGCGCCCAAACTTGTACCTGCCCACGCGCCTGCCCATGGGTAAGTAGCTTGGAGTTGGGGATCGCTCGAGCCAACCCAAAGTAGCACTACAGCAATGCCACTACAAATAAGCGTAGGTGTTAGCCCAGCGGAAACGTCGCCAAACGTAAGCCATTTAGCACGAAAGCTCGCCCAAGTCATATCTTGCCAGAGCCACATGCTAGCTAGTGGTAGGGCTAAAAATAACAACACTGTCCAACTAATACGGATAGTGCTGCTCATTAGCGTACTATCTACACGGCCAAAGGCAGGGGCCACGTTGTACCAGTACAGACCCTGCACAATAAGCGCAAGCAGTAAATAGCGACTACTTTTTGAGGTGGTAAAAGGCTCGAGGCATTGTCGAATAAACTCTCGCATAATCGTCATTAACGTTGTTTAGATAGCGTAGAATACTAGCTCTATGAATTTCACTGGCATCAAGTGCATTCAAGTCAAAGCATCTGTATGGAACACTACTTCAAAGATACTTGAGGGCGCTAAAAAGGCTGTCTAAGCAATTTTTGACAGCAATTTTACGACGATAACAATCTTATGATAGTGCCTTTTCATAAAGACGGTAGGTTTTATATATCGTAGCCCCAGTTGCTTTAATGGCTTGGTTGATGCTGTGATTATCTTCTAAAATCCACGAAAGCTCACCAAAACTATAGCCTTGATTGTAGCCACAGGTGACAATATGGTCAATCAAAATAGCCTCAAAGCCCTTGTTACGAAATTTAGGCAAAACACCCAAAATAGGTAAACGCACACTTTGAATAAACCATTTGCGCCGCAGTTTCATACCAAGTAAGTAGAGGATACCTCTGGGTAACAACCTGCCGTTGGGAATGCGCTTAAATACTTCGTTAACGTTGGGCAAACACACGCACACACCCGCAACCTCACCTGCAGACTCAATAAAAAGTGCCATTTTGGGGTCCAAGATAAGTTTGAGTTCAGCAGCAAGGTGGTCAAATTCTTGGTCAGTGTATTTGACAAAGCCCCAGTTTTTTTCCCAAGCTTCACTGTAGATATGTTTGAGCAAGCCTAACTCAGCTTCAAAATTGCTCATGTTGACGTCGCGAATGGTGACGTCATAACGTTTTTTAGCACGTGCGGCAATGCGTGCAATACGCCCACCCACATCAGGTTTTTGAATGTCAAAGTACCAGGCATAAAGATCTTTAATTTTGCTATAGCCAAGTGACTCAACATAACTTGGGTAAGACGCTGGATTAAACGGCATCATAATAAATGGGTCCGTATCAAACGCATCAATCTGAAAGCCAGAGCCATCGTTCATACTAGGATTCGCTGGCCCGCGCACTGCACTGCGCCCTAGCTCCTGCGCTCGAGCTTCCACAGTTTGCATAAGTGCCGTGGCAACAGCTTCATCACCTGCCTCAAAAAAACCAAAAAAGAGGAGGTTATCATTGTGGGTGGCATTGTGATGGTCGTCATCAATAGCTGCAACGCGCCCAACCACTTGCTCACCACGGAGTGCCACAAAAAGCTCTACCCGGGCGTGCTCATAAAAAGGGTTTTTCTTAGGGTCAAACTTTTCCCACTCGCTAATGCGCAGCGGTGGCACAAAGTGAGGATCAGCTTGATGAAGCTGATAGGGCAAATCGATGAACTGTTCAAGCGCAGGCTTGTCTTGAACAGCTTGAACCACAATGTTCTGAGATGTTGAAGCATGTGTCATACCGCAAGCCTCATCGAAAACCGCATTGAAAACCTTAGTGAGAAAAGCTCAGCACAAAAGAGTATCATTTGCCTAAAGTTACCATTTTCAAATTAATGATAGGGTGCTTAGAGCCCTACAAACTTGAAACCCTACAAACTTAGACAATGACACCTAAATGTTTGCCTACTTTTTCGAAGATCGTAATAAGTGTATCAATCTGGTCTTCGGTGTGGTTTGCATTAATGCTGGTGCGAATAATACTCTTACCGGGGGGTACAGCAGGAGGCAGGGCTGGGGTGGTAAAAATGCTTTCTTCCCAAAGGGCTTTCCAGAAAATCATAGTGAGGTCGTCTGGACCGATAACAACTGGAATAATTTGGGTTTGAGTACCCAAAGTATCAAAGCCAAGTTGCTCGAGCCCTTCTTTGAACCGCGATACATTGCGCCACAGCTTGTGGCGGTGCCAAGGCTCTTGCTCGACGATATCCAGTGCTTTAAGGGCAGCAGCCATCTGCATAGCAGGTAGAGCAGCCGTAAAAATGAATGGGCGCGCTTTGTGCTTAACCCAGTTAACAACTTCTCTCGAGCCGGCCATGAAGCCACCTACAGATGCGAACGACTTTGAAAACGTACCTACAATCAAGTCGACTTCATCTTCTAAGCCAAAGTGCTCGGCAGTCCCGCGACCGTTAGCACCTAGCACACCTGTAGCGTGAGCGTCATCTACAATGACCCGTGCGCCATACTTGCGTGCAAGTTCTACGATGCCGTCTAGAGGTGCAACATGGCCGCTCATAGAGAACACTCCATCAGTCACAATCATGCGTCCACCGGGCTTGCCAACGTCTTTTTTAAGGAGGCGTTCTAGATCGTCTAGGTCGTTGTGTTCGTACTTGCGAAGTTTGCCAAAAGCTAGCCTAGCACCGTCGTATAAACAGGCGTGATTTTCGCGGTCAAAATACATAATGTCGTGCCGACCAGCTAAAGCGCTTACCACCGACAAACAGCCTAAAAATCCAGCACTAAAGGTGAGCACCGATTCTTTGTTAAAAAAGCTAGCGAGTCGCGTCTCTAGAGCTTCGTGGAGGGTGAGTGTGCCCGTTAAAAAGCGTGAGCCTGTGCAACTGGTCCCAAAGTCGTTGAGTGCCTCTCTGGCAGCCTCTTTAAGCCGGTCATCTTGAGTAAGTCCCAAATAGTCATTGGAGCCAGTAATAATCATCTCCTGGCCGTTGACTATGACAGTCCCCCCATGTTGTGAGGCAATGGGCTTAAAGTAAGGATGCATGCCTAAAGCTTCAGCTTCATCTGCCCTAGAAAAGTTGTAAGCCTTGGCAAACACATCGGCTGGTGCAGGAATGGCCTGCTCGTTAGCTACTTCTACGACACTTGTTTGACGTGTAATTGATTCTGACACCGTACTCTCCACAAAGTTTGACAAAGGACCCTCCACATAACGTGACTGCCGCGACAATGGGTTTGACAACGGGTTAATGTATCACGATTTGCTAGCTTAGGACAGTTTATTAACACTAGATGATAGTCTTCTCATGTATCTCATCGATTGATTTCTGAAGGTTGGGACGCTATCTTCAAGATAAAGTCTTTAAGATAGCTATTGTTTGATATTTTGCGAGCGCCCATCATGCATATGTTGAAACAAATAAGCTTGCAACACGTAAGTGACACTGTGTATGAGGTAAGTCATTACTATCCCTAACACCACACTAGCAGCGCACTACCAACATCCAGTTAAGTTCACAATTAGCCTCATCATCCTGTTAATAAATTGTTCTTACGTAAACCTTCATTCCAAGCTTGGCAATCCTTGACCTTATAGTCATGCTTGGGCGACATCGTGGCTAGACGCCTTTGCCAAACTGCTTAATTAAATTAGTCTAATCGGAACGTGCCCTGACGTGCAGGGCATTTTTTATCTTGCTGTGCATCTCATTGTCACCCTACAAACCGTTCTAACGAATAAGTTTAGCAAGTTACGTGTGTGTGTCACTGTGAATCCTGCTGAGGATTATGATAAGGCACATGTGTAAGGTGTTAAGCAACATGTTAACTCTGTTGCATAATGTGCAATAAAATGCCTTGTATCCAGGAACAACACAAGTAGCTACGCGTTCACAACGACAATAACGACAACCATCCATATACCCAAACTAGCATCTAAAATGAACAGGGAATATTAATTTGTGTCAAGAGTGCGTTGGATGTTGGGGTATTCAGCACCGTGTCACGCTACTGCTAGACCTAATACATAATAATTACGACTAGTATTACGGGGCACATGGGCAAGCAGCTGTACTTACTGGACTCGAGTTGTTGAACCTATGTGGATTAACAACTTAGTCCAAAGATGACATTTGCATATACCCACCTGTGCCATTTCACAGTAAAACTGTACGCGGTTTGACAGTATGCTTAACGAGTTAACCAAATTCTTAACGAGCTAACCAAAGCGCCAAAGCTGCACAAAAAGCATGTAATTAGGTGTCAATAGCACAAGTTAAAGTCATCAAAGCATCGTACAAACTGCACTAACACATCATGCAGTAACATACCAAGCTTGTACATGATACACAATCACAGAAATTGCAAGGTGATATGCATAAGTTGTTCATGTGCAACACTTGTGAACATTTGTTCGATTTTGTTTTGTGAGCGTTCAAGACACTGAAATCTACCCCTAACCTATGCTGGAAAATGTAGACTTGACGCATACAACAAACGCTGAGCAAGATAGCTAAACACTAGCCTCACAGTCAATTTAAGCGGTACCTAGCATCCTCACTTAAGTGCGCCAGAGGTAAGCCCGCGGATAATCTGTTTGCTAGCAAACCAGTAAAGCACCAGCAGAGGTAAAGCCGTAATCGTAAGCCCGGAAAAGAGTAGCGACCAGTCGTTTTGGCGCTCACCAAAAAAGCTAAACAATCCTAAGGGCAGTGTGCGGTAACGCTCAGCGCGAATGAAGATGAGTGGAAAGAAAAAGTCATTCCACCAAGGTACAACGTTAAAAATGGCAACTGTGGCGAGAGCTGGGCGCACGAGGGGTAACATCACTTGCCAGTAGATTCGTAATTCGCTCGCGCCATCTAGCCGAGCAGCTTCCTCGAGCTCTTTGGGGAGCGTCTCAAAAAAATTAGCTAAAATGAAAATTGTAAATGGCATCCCACTGGCTGTGTACAACAAAATGAGTGACCACGGTGTGTTGAGGAGTCCAAGGTTACGCATCAAAAAAAAGAGTGGCAAAATCCCCAGCCGAATAGGCAACATGAGCCCCGCCAAAAAATACATCATGAGCGCTTGTTTGCCGACAAACTTATAGCGCCCCAGTGGATACGCAGCTAAGCTACCAATGACCAGTACCAACACGAGCGATATGCCCGTGACAAATAGGCTGTTGCCAAAATAGGTTGAGAAGTTACCTTGCTGCCACGCAGTGACGTAATTATCAAACTCCCACTGCTCAGGTAAGGCAAACGGCGAGCGGAAAATTTCGCGGGTGCTCTTAAACGATGACATCACCATAAGCAGTAGCGGATACACCACGCTGAACCCGTAACTTATGAGCGCAAGGTAGATAAGCCCTAGCTTGATGGGTTTATTAGTCATAAACAACCTGCTCACTGCGAAATAAGCGCAACGCAATAAACGATACCAACGCAATAAACCCAAACATCAGCACAGCAAGCGCAGAACCAATGGCGATGCGCTCTGGGCCTGTGCCAAACGCTGTCCTGTAAAAAAAGGTGCCGAGTACATCAGTGGAGCCAGCTGGGCTGCCGTCCGACCCGGCCATCACAAAAATAAGTTCAAAGGCATTAAAGTTCCCAATGAATGTTAAGACCGTAACGATGGTGAGCGCTGGGCGCAAGAGTGGAAACTGAATATGCCGAAAGACCTGCCAACTACTAGCACCATCTAACGTGGCGGCCTCGAGGTACGCCTTAGGAATACTGCCTAAATTGGCTAAAAATATCATCATGGGAAAACTGAGCCAAGCCCACGCGTTTACGACTACGATGGTGCCTAGTGCTGTTTCGGGTAGCCCTAACCAAGGGTAGGCCAGCTTAACAGTTAGGTTGATACCAATGCCTGTTAGCAAGGTGGTGAGGCTGGTCTCGAGCCCTTTTAACACTTTATTGAGCGGCCCAAATAGGGGATTCAAGATTAGGTTCCAGAGGATGCCAACAAGCACCGTAGACAGCAAATATGGCATAAAAAACAAATTCTGCCAAAACTGTCGTCCCCGTTTGAGGTTGTAAAGAATAACTGCAAAAAACAGCGCCACCGTGTTTTGAGCCAGCATGGTGCCAACAAAAAAGATGACATTGTGCCGGAATGCCTGCCACAAATCAGTACGCCACGGGTCTTGGGTGAGAAGCTTAACGAAGTTGTCCAGCCCCACAAACTGCCCACGCTGCAAGCCGTCCCATGCAAATACGCTATAACCCACGGCAGTTGCTAGTGGATAAACAATAAAGACGCTGTAGAGCACAAACGCAGGCAACCAAAACGGCGCATAGCGCCAAAAAGCTGAGCGCTTACGCCGTTTAGAAGGTTGTATAGATGTAGACCTTAGCTGGGATGTCGGTGTCGTCACGGTTGGAGTGTCATTGGTCAATCATTCCCAAATCGTGTGATGTAGGTGTTGCTCGGATTTTCTAAGACTTTAAGACTCGCATCATTTAAGTGACACAAGTCTGAAGCCTATTCAACTTGGATAACATCGTCGTACACGTCTCATCCTGAATAGATAGCACTAATGACGTCTCAAACGCTAAAAATAGCTGTAAGTTTGCGACATAATTTTTCTGTGACACATTCCTAGTGAGACAATCCTTGACACCATCCAGAAGAACATCATCCACAAGAACGTCTTACTGACTAGGTGTAAACCAAGTGGCCATCTGGGCTTGTAAATCGCTGGCGACTTCACTAGCCGTCATGTCATCTAAGAACAGTTTTTGAATATTTTCACCAATAACCGCTGTGCCAGAGGGATCGCCAAAGCGGAAGTGAACTAGCAACATGTAAGGCGTTGAGGCGTTGTTCCAAAGCGTCACAATGTCGTTGAGGAGAGGATCGGTGGGCACAACACCTTTGATGGGTGAAATTTGGGCGAGTTCGTCGGTGAACTGCTGACCAAATTCTGGGGAGCCGAGCCAGTTGACAAACTCGAGCGCAGCCTCACTATCTTCTGCACTGGTCGTAGCTGCCCACGCGCCATCTACAAACCAAGACACAAGCTGTTCGTCAGTACCTTTGGCAGGAATAGCAAACACACCTAAGTCAAGGTCGGGGTTTTGGTCCGCGAAAAACGCACCTTCCCATGAGCCACCGGGGAACATAGCAGCAAGTTCATTGATGAACAAGTTTTGACTGTCGGTGTACGAAACAGCAGTAACATCTGGTGGTAAAAAGGGTTGGAGGTCTTTAACAGCTTGTAAGCTTTCGACAAAAGCCTCATCTTCAAAGCTGGTTTCGCCGCTTAACACGCCTTCTACAAACGCGTTGCCGCCGTAGGTGCCGGCACCTACTACAGTGTGAAAAATGGGTAACATCCAGGAGTCTTTGCCAGTAAGCGCCATAGGAATATAACCAGCGTCGGCAACGGCTTGGTTCACGGCTAAAAATTCATCCCAGGTAGTTGGTACTTCGAGTCCAAGCTCTGCAAAGATGGCTTTGTTGTAATACATCTGTAACACCTGAATGGCAAACGGCACGCCGTAAACTTGCCCATTTTCGCGGCTGCGGACAGCATCTAATGCCATGCTGTCGTAGTTAGCAAGCGCGTCAACGTCTAAAGGTAGCAGGTGGCCACCATCAATCCACTCCATCACACCGCCGTAAGAACGAGTTTGCACAACGTCAGCAGCTTCGCTGGCTTGAAGTGAGGTGGCTACCAAGGTGTTGTACTCGGTATTTAAAAATGCTTCAAAGGCAACGTCTAGCCCTTCGTAGCTTTGTAAAATTCGCTCGTAGGCGTCGATGTCTTCGGTTCGCCACGACCACATGTCGAGAGTTTGGGCGCTTACCGATGATGTAAGCATCACCAAGACAAGCACAGCACTTAGCATACGAATGATTCTTGTGCGCATGGGGCACCTCCGTGTTTAAGGTAATTACAGCATACCTGAACGGTGAATTGCACTACAAGTAGCAAATCCACGAATCATCCCTCCAGGTTATAGCCACAATGAGCAATGGAGTTGTGGATGTTGTCAGGAGTGATGGTGAGAACAGCTTGACAAAAAGCATCAATGAGGTTGGCAACTGAATCAGGAC
>JBCCBI010000176.1:0-10943 GCA_039034155.1 Deinococcota bacterium
ATCTCCAACGGTCGCAACACCCAAAAAGCGTTGATATCTGTTAAAGCGTTTCTGAAGGTACGTAACTCTGCTGATAGGAAGGTGACAATCATGATTCAGCAGTTAACTATAAAGATAAAGGTGACGATATGGCTGGTTTAAGTGTACTGAATAGTCGTCAGGAGAGGCTATCATTACCACCGCAAGCTAATCGGTTAGTCATATTTACGGCCCTGTGGCAACTTGTGATTGCCGTGGCCGCACTAATCCTCGCGTGGCGTGTTGCTAACATGCCCACCCTCACCATTTTGGGTAAACCTGCTGACTTAGGACGTCCGGTGCAAGTGTTTGCCGTTACCATCGTGCTTTTACCTGCTGTTATTGCTGTGCTGGGCAGCGTGCAACTGCTGCGCGGACGTAACGGCGGCCGTTACACCTCACTTGGCGTGAACCTCACGGGCTTGGTGCTCAGTTTGTTTGCACTGTTGGGCGTTTGGGGTGTCTACCAAAGTTACAAGTACATTGTTGATGCGCTCATGGCAAACGCCCGCCTCACCTTGGGGTTTGTAGCTGCGTATGTGCTCATGTGGGTATCCGGGCGATTTATTGGCCGGGTACAGGATGTGCTCGAGCGTCTCGCTGCCTTTGTTGCCAGCCTCACGCTTATTGTTTTACTGTTGGCTTCCAATGTCCTCGGTGCAGCCAACTACATCCTTAGCACCTACAGCACGTGGCAAGCGTGGCTCTTCACGGCTGTCACGGTCATTTTTGGTGTGCTTGTTTGGCAACTTCTCAAACTGGCAGATATTTTTGGCGAGCGCCCAGCCGAGCGTGCTGCATGGCAAGGCTGGTTTATGCTCGCGCCCAACATCATCGGCTTTGTGCTGTTTTTTGCGGGTCCGCTGCTCTTGTCGTTTTATCTAAGTTTTACAGATAGCTCCGTCGGGCAAGTGCCGAATGTGGTTTGGCTAGACAACTACCGCGAGCTTTTATCCTTACAAGTCAAAGCAGTTGATGATCCAAGTGTAAGCGCGCAGAGCGTATTGGACTTTGGCTACGCCGTCGTGCAGGATGTCTCTCTAGCGGGCAACCGCTGGGTCATCGGGGCTAAAGACCGCTTGTTTTGGATTAGTTTGGGTAATACCTTTTTATTTTGTTTGATGTTGATACCACTAGCCATCGGGCCAGCACTAGGGATGTCGCTCATTCTTAATTCAGCGCTACCCGGCGTCAAGTTCTTTAGAGCACTCTACTTTTTGCCGTCGGTAGCCTCCGTTGTGGGAACCGCACTCATTTGGCGTTGGCTTTACGACCCGACCATTGGCTACATTAACTACTCACTTACAACGTTAAACAGTTGGTTTGGCTTTGCACCGGCTGATGTTCAGTGGCTTACCAACCCACGAGTTGTACTGCTCTCAGTGGTGATTTTGGCGGCGTGGCAGGTGGTGGGTTACAACACGGTGCTCTTTTTAGCGGGGTTACAAGGCGTGCCGAATATGCTTTATGAAGCTGCCAAAATAGATGGCGCAGGCCCGGGACAACGCTTTTTGAATGTAACCTTACCCATGCTTGCTCCGACGACCTTTTTTGTCCTCATCACCACGATGGTCACGGGCTTACAGGTGTTTAACGAGCCGTATGCGCTGTTTCCCTCGAGACCTATTCCAGAAGACGCTACCACGCTGGTGTACTACCTCTACACTCAAGGTTTTAACCAGTTTAGGTTTGGCTACGCGTCCTCCATTGCGTGGGTGCTTTTTGCCATCATCTTTGTGTTTACGTTCATTCAGTTCCGCGTGAACAACTCGCAGGCCTACGGTTAGGAGGGTGTGATGACGACATCAACAAACACAACATCAACAGGACTCTTCAAGCGCGAGGTTTTAGGCGTCAGCGTGGGTCAGTGGCTGTTTAGATTGGTTGCCTACGCCCTCTTGCTTGGCTTTGGCTTTTTGATGATCTTTCCATTTTTGTATATGATGACAACCTCACTCAAAGACTCAACCGACGTGTTCCGCTTTCCGCCAAGGTTACTACCTCTAAGTCAGAACACGGTTCCCTTTGAAGGCGAAGACACACCTGTATTTTTATTTGAGGTTGAGGGCAGCACTGAGCGCCTAGTTGATACCGGCGAGCGTGTGCGCTTTGGCTTTTTTACCAGTGAAGACAATATGAATGTGGCAGAACCACGCGAAAGTGCCATCAATGTACAAATCCCGCTGGATGAGGCAACTGAAACAGGGGAGACCGTCACCTTAACCGACGCCGCTGGCAATGAAGACAGTTTTGATGTTTACGATGTGCCAGTTGGCGGTCAAACAGAGCAACTACTGCTCGCGTATCGAGGCTCCCAAAACCGCTTTGTCGACCCAGAAGACGCCAGTACCGAGGTCTTTGCCGTGGCTCGTACCGCCACCCAAGATGAACGCGTTGAGTTCCAATGGCGTAATTACGAAGCCTTTTTTGGCTTACAACTTGACCGCGCGCTGGTCAACACCATCCTCGTAACAGTATGTGTGGTTACGGGGCAACTTGTCACCTCAATTTTTGGCGGCTATGCGTTTAGTCGGGTGCGCTTTCGCGGACGGGACACGCTTTTCTTGTTGTACTTAGGCAGCATAATGATCCCCTTTGTGGTGCTTATTATTCCTATGTACCGCCTCATGGTGATTTTGGATTGGCAAAACCAACTGGTGTCGCTCATTTTGCCGTGGATTTTTACGGCCTACGGCACCTTTTTGATGCGCCAGTTTTTTATGACGATTCCCAAAGATTTAGAAGAAGCTGCCATGTTAGACGGTGCAAGTCGTATGAGGATTTTGTGGCAGATTTTTGTGCCACTAAGCCGCCCAGCCATTGCCACGCTCGCCATCTTTTCGTTTTTATATGCCTGGAACAGTTTCTTGTGGCCGCTTCTCATAATCAATGAAGCCAATGAAACCAACCACGTGCTCACCCTATCGCTCATTAAGCTCAGTAACATCGCCGCAGACCGCCCAAATATTGTGCTTACGGGCGCTGCCATTGCCATTTTGCCGCCCATGATTGTGTTTGTGATTGCGCAGCGTTACTTTATTGAGGGGTTGGCAAGTTCAGGACTTAAAGGGTAGCAGTATCATCTGGTTGGCTGTAATCATAATCAGGTGATTTGATGTCACAGACAGCAAAATTGATGACATTGATGTGTGACCGTGAACCCTCAACTTAATGTGTTTTGGACATCCTCGAGCAAATAGATGCTCGAGGATGTCCTCATTACAAAACATCAAAAACGCCCGTCTCCTGTGCTAAGCGAATCAAATAACCATCAGGATCCATTACCAAAAACTGCCTGACGGCCAGCATATGGTCATCAACCCGATACTGCTTGTCGTAAACATCTAGCTTCAGAGGATAATTGGCCTGCTTGAGCTTTAGATAAGCTGGTTCAATGCCCGTCACTGTAATTTCAAAATTGATGCCTCGACCCAAAGGATATTCCAAGGCTGCTGTACGCCACCGCCCTTGCTTAAACTCACTTTCTGAAGCAGGTTGCCGTGAGTGAAACGTTTCAAGCATTAACGCGGCATCCTCGAGCGCGATTTTGGCAAAACCCTCTTCAGGTCGTTGATATTCAATATGAAATCCAAGTAAATCAACATAGAACGACAAGCTTTTCGCGATGTCGGCAACATAAAGTTCAGGAACTAAGGGCATGAGTTAGGGCAGTCTGGTATTCAAGGTTAGCCGCGACTGGCTAATGGCGTCACCGCCCGCTCACCCTCGCCCACATACTCACTCAACGGGCGAATAATCCGATTATTAGCTGCTTGCTCGATAATATGCGCGGCCCAGCCAGAAATACGCGCCATCACAAAAATAGGGGTGAACATGGGAATGTCGAACCCGAGCATGTAGTAAGCGGGTCCAGTTGGGAAGTCAAGGTTAGGATAAATGCCTTTTTCTGACACCATGACGTCCTCGAGTGCTTGTGCAGTCTGCATAAGAGCTTCGTTGCCCGTTTTTTCAGCGATGCGTAGCGCGTAATGTTTCATCGTCGGCACCCTCGAGTCACCTTGTTTATACACGCGGTGCCCAAAGCCCATCACTTTGCGTTTTTCAGCTAGCGCGTTGTGCATCCATTCGGTAGCGGCATCTGGCCCGCCAACTTCTTGCAACAAGTACATCACTTGTTCATTTGCGCCGCCGTGCAAGGCACCTTTAAGCGCACCAATCGCACCTGTAACGGCGCTGTACATGTCAGCTAGGGTTGAGGTGATGACCCTCGAGGTAAACGTAGACGCGTTAAAACTATGCTCTGCATAAAGAATTAAGGATGCATCAAAGGCTTTAACCAGCTCAGCGTCGGGAACCTCACCAAAACACATGTGGAAAAAGTTTTCGGACAAGCTTAGCTTAGGATCAGGAGCAATGACAGCCTCACCTTTACGGCGGCGGAAGTCCGCAGCCACGATAGTAGGCAGTTTGGCAAGTAAATCAGTCGCGTAGTTGAGGTTGTCGCCATCACCTTCTGGATTGGCGTTGGCACCAATAAAACTTACGGCGGTACGCACGACATCCATCGGATGGGCGTCTTTACTCGTCATCTGAATAAGTTGGTTGAGGTCGTCACCTATGGCGCGTAAGTTGCGTTCTTGCGTTGTAAAGTTATCGAGTTCTGTTTGAGTGGGTAATTCACCATGCCACAACAAGTACACAACTTCTTCAAATGAACAGTGCTCCGCGAGGTCTTGCACTTTGTAGCCACGGTAGGTGAGCGAGTTGATTTCAGGCATCACTTTGGAGATACTAGTTGTGTCAACAACGACGCCCTCGAGCCCTTTTTTCACATTCACAGTCTCAGCCATAATGCTCCTTGGAAAGGTATTTTTACTGCGTTTTGGTCAAGCTAAAATTAAAGACGTTTTGGTCAAATTCGTTGTAATCTTCGTATCTTAGTAGCTCGTATAACCTGCTACGCGGTTGCATTTGGTCTAACAGATGCTCTTGGCTGCCGCTAGTTTTGATGTCGGCAAAGGCGGTTTCAACAGCGTGCATGGCAAGGCGCAAGCTTGTGACCGGGTAGATGACGAGGTTGATGCCGAGGGACTCGAGTGTTGTCACATCCAGCAATTTCGATTTTCCAAACTCTGTCATATTGGCTAAGATTGGCACGTTAACGCCTTTGCGAAACGCCTCAAACTCGTGTTCGTTTTGCATGGCTTCGGGGAAAATCATGTCAGCCCCGGCGTCCACGTAAGCTTTAGCGCGGTCGATGGCAGCGTCTAATCCTTCGGAGGCCCTTGCGTCTGTTCTGGCAATGAGCACAAAGTTGGGATCGCGTTTAGCGTTGGCAGCAGCGTTAATTTTGCGCGTCATGGTGGGTACATCTACCAGTTGCTTGTGATCGAGGTGGCCGCAGCGTTTAGGGTTTTCTTGGTCTTCCAAATGGCAGCCGGAGAGACCGAGTTCTTGCAGCTCGAGCACCGTCCTGACCACGTTCATTGGCTCGCCAAAGCCCGTATCAATATCAATGATGGAGGGCAGACTTGTGACCCTCGCAATCTGCCGCCCGCGCTGACTAATTTCCGGTAAGGTTGTAAGCCCAATATCCGGTAGCCCTAAGTCGTTAGCAAGCACTGCCCCAGAAATGTAGATGCCATCAAAACCTTGTTCCGCTAGTAACATCGCCACCAAGGGCGAAAATGCCCCCGGAAACCTCAACAACTTGCCGCTATCCAAACCTTTACGAAATGCCGCGCGCTTTTGTTCAGGTGTTGTGTCGGTAAAGAGCATTAAAAGATGCCTCTGGTATCACGCGTGTTGTGGCTGAGGCTGTCAATAGGTACGCGCACGTTTATCTCTTGCACCTCATCTTCACTGAGGTTGGGTAGACGTTGTACAAGCTCCAAAAATCTATCTCGCTCAGTTGTCTCGATGATGTCTTCAGTTAACGTGTCAAACTTGCGAATATAATCTTCGCGGACAAACGGCTTAGCACCCAGTGAGTGCGCGTTAGCAACGGCTAGCTCATCCTCAACTATGCTGCCATCTTCCAAAATGATCTCAACCCGTCCGCCAAACGCTTTGTCGTTGGGGTTACTGCTATGGTAGCGGCGTGTCCACGCTGGGTCTTCTACTGTGCGAATTTTGTGCCATAACGCTACTGTATCCGGGCGGCTTGCCCGCGCTGGCGTGTAGCTGTCCACGTGATGCCAACGTCCATCTTGCAGTGCCACCGCAAAAATATAAGTGATGCTATGGTCAAGTGTTTCGCGGCTGGCGTTAGGGTCTTGCTTTTGTGGGTCGTTGGCACCTGTGCCAATCACGTAATGTGTGTGGTGACTGGTGTGCAAGATGACCTCATGAATGGCGGCGGTATCAGCAACACGCTCGCGCAACTTAAACGCCAGGTCGATGATGGCTTGCGCCTGATACTCCGCTGAGTGTTCTTTGGTGTAGGACTCCAAAATATCCCGTTTGGATTCGCCGGGTTCTGGTAGGGGTACCTCGTAATGAGCATCTGGGCCGTCTAGTAACCACGCCACCACACTGTCCTCACCTTCATAAATAGGCGAAGGCGCACCTTCACCGCGCATGGCACGATCAACGGCTTCGATAGCAAGTTTGGCGGAGTAGCCAGGTACGTATGCCTTCCAGCTCGAGATTTCCCCCTTGCGCGACTGCCGGGTTGTAAACGAGGTGTGCACCGCTTGTTGTACTGCTTGATAAATCACATCAGTATCTAAGCTCAAAAGCGTGCCAATGCCCGCTGCACTTGCCGGACACAGATGCGCCATGTGGTCAATTTTGTGTTTGTGTAAGCAGATGGCTTTCACTAAGTTGATGTGAATTTCATACCCTGTGACGATGCCGCGCAGCAATGCCTGACCATCACACTGTTTTTGCTGTGCAACAGCCAGTACAGGTGGAATATTATCGCCAGGGTGAGAGTAGTCAGCAGCTAAAAAGGTATCATGAAAATCTAACTCGCGTACGGCAGTAGCGTTGGCCCAAGCAGCCCACTCCGCCATTACTTTAGTGCCAACCGGCATCCCAAAAAGCTGCGCCCCCGTTTTATGAGGATGGGCAAGCGCTTGGCTTCTGGCGTTGGCAACAGGTGAACGGTTGATGGCAGCAATGGCAACCGCTGCGTTGTCGATGATGCGGTTGATAACCATATCGATCACATCAGCATCAATCTCTACCGGGTCACTCGCGAGACTCGCCAGTTTCCAAGCAAGTTGATCTTCTTTAGCAAGTGGCGTTTTAGACGGAAAAACGCGGAGGTTATGAATGTACATGATGCAAGTAGCTTAGCATGGGAGGCAGACAGTTTAGACGTCAGCAATGGCTTTAGCTCTGGCGTTTGCGGATGGCTGAAAGAGAACGTCAATATTAAGGACGGGGAGAAGGGGGATAAAGGGAAGGGGAGAAGTTCCTAGATGTGATATAGGTATCAACCCCCCAAATTATTTGAGCACTGTCAAACACGCATGTCAATTTTTAATAATCACGTTAATGGTGCTTTTATTCGCAATGGTTTACTCAATCGCTGTTGATGGGTTTGCGGGTGCAGATGCTTTTAAGAGTGTCTTTAGCTCAGGCTGACCCAACTCAACCCAGCGCCAGAAGTACCACATGGCAATGCTCCTGTAAGGGCGAAACTGCTCGCCTAAGTTGCGTAAGGCTGGTTTGCCGGTAACATCATAAAGGTCTCTACCTGCAAAAATAAGCGCTAAATCGCTGATGGGCCAAATATCGTCTGCGCCAAGTGAAAAGATAGCAATCATCTCTGCCGTCCACACGCCGATGCCACGAATAGCGGTGATGCGTTCAGTGAGAACAGCTAGATCTGATGTGGTGAGTTGACCATTGACCTCGAGCTGTGCCAAGCCAGTAATAGCAGTTACTTTTTGCTTGGACAAGCCTAATGCTAGTAGGTCTGGTTCATCTAGGGCTAGAATTGTCGTGGGCTCGAGCCGCGTTGCCTCTAAAATACGGTTAAATACTGTTTGCGCTGCCTTAGTAGATATACTCTGCCCAACGACCGCCCGTACAGCTGTAAAAAATAGGCTATGACAACGCCATTCGCAGCTGCCAATGTGATTTATAAGAATGTTTAATGTGGCATCTTGCCCAAGAGTTGGGTAAGCATCAGACGGTGCTTGAAAGGTCTGGGTGAAAAAGTCGTCAGTATCTAGGCGGCTCACGACTCAGCTTATCACCTGTATAGAAAGCATCACCTGCTCCAACACAATTGAACGTGTTTGCTAGTAGGTTAGTATCAACACATAAGTTAAGTGCGTTGATGACATCATAATGTTGATGACATCATAATAGGGTCAACTTACAGAAAAGGAAATCGCTTATGAATCCCACAAATCAAGAGGGTCAAACGCCACAAGTACGTTCACAAGCCTATTTTGGTAAAACAGCCCGCGCTTACTTGACGAGTGCCATTCATGCTAAAGGGCATGACCTACAGCTAATGGTAGACGTCGCCAGCGAACTTTTGGGTGGAGGGTTACAAGGAGTTCCTGTGCTAGATGTTGCTACTGGCGCGGGCCACACTGCCCTTGCCTTTGCCAAAGCGGGTGCGCAAGTGACCGCAACGGACATCACCCCAGAGATGCTTGCAACCACACGTGAGCACGCTAATGACCAAGGCATCACCTTAACCGTCCAAGAGGCTGCTGCTGAGGCATTACCCTTTGAAGATGAAATGTTTACCTGCCTCACATGCCGGATTGCAGCGCACCATTTTGCCAGTGTAGCTACCTTTTTAGCTGAGGCTAGGCGTGTGTTACAGCCAAACGGTATCTTGCTCATTGTTGATAATGTTTCACCTGAACACACGCAGGTGGCTACCTATATGAACACCATTGAAAAAACACGTGATGCCAGCCACGTGCGTGCGCTGAGTGTCAGTGAATGGGTAAGCCAAGCGGCAATTCAGGGGTTGGATTGTATGTATCTTTCGCGTTGGCAACGTCGCAAAAACTTTCCTGAGTGGTGTACTAGGGCTGGCATGTCAGCAGCTAACCAAGCGGCGCTCGAGCAGATGATTCTCGAGCTAGATACCCCTACACAAACCTATTTAGGGGTTGAACTTGCTGATGGAAAGCTTGATATTTTATGCCATGAGGCAGCGCTACTAGCATTTGTTAAACGCTAAATTGACTCTAAAATATTCTGTATAAGTGGAATTTAAATCATGAATAGCCTTGAAGAAGTCGTCCGAAAAATCAGATACAACGAATGGCAGAGCTAGATAAACGCTAATATTTTGGGGGTGCGGACTCATAAGCCTGCTAGTATAACTATGCGTGTACCTTGTATCACCTCAAGACTCCGTGAAGTGTGCTACTTTATTTGAGGTGCGTTGTGCAGGTTGGGCGCTTGGTGCAACGTATATATAGTTTGTATCCGCACATGAAAGTAGTTTGTGACGCGATTTGTGCAATATTTAGAGCATTATCAAGCTACTCTAAAGTTTTAAGTTGACTACGGTATATTATTAGTGTTGATGACCATGTGGAACCTTGGATTCATACATATACATCTGATCTTAGAAATTGCTATATGGCGTGTTTAGTAGACCGTAGTTAGAGTTGTTAAAGACACTAGGAAGCCAGATTTTTGGTAATGTATAAAGTTAATGCATTACCGTAGGTTCAAGCCTGAGGGTTGCAGATAACACAAGTTAGCAATGCTTATACACCAGTAGCACAATGTTGTTACACAAGTAACAAGAGGGTTGGTTATAGCTATGATTGTGTGTTACGTTCTGCTCGGTCGTGATATAAAACAGTGACAAAACTTCGTTTATTTGGTTCACCTGCATATTGTGATGATGGGCATGTTGAGGATTTACCCCTCACCAAGCCGTCATTATTGCTATTTTATTTGGCTTACTATGGTGATTGGATGACCCGTGAAGAACTTGCGTTTTTCTTTCGCCCAGAGTCAGATGAAGCAACGGCACGTAGTTACGTGCGTAAACTTTTGAATAGTGCTAAGAGAATGCCTTGGGCACAGGGACTCGAGATTGAATCAGAACGCCTCCGCTGGCAAGTTGATTGTGATGTTGCGCAATTTCAAGATGCTATTGATGATGGCCGCTGGCACGAAGCTATTGAACTTTACAATGGTGATTTTCTCAAGGGGTTAAACGATGTCGGTTTGCCGAGTTATGACGCGTGGCTGGATACTGAACGCGAATCGTTACTGAGCAAATGGCACAACGCAGTGCTTAATTACGCAAACGATTTAGAAGCTGCTGGTCAACATTTTGAAGCTGCTAAAGCCGCTCAACAAGCTTTTGCTCAAGACAACTTTGCAGAAGATGCGTTTCGTGTATACATCAAAAACCTATATATGGGAGGACGCCGCGAGCAAGCACTTAAAGCTGCTGACGCGTTTTGTAGAGTACTACGCGCTGAAATGGATATTGATCCTGATCCTGAAACACAAAACCTAATAGCGTCCATCCGCAATTTAACGCCCCTACAAAAAGCTGCCTCACTGCGTAAGTATGGTCGTCGGTCAAGCGATAAGCCCCCAGAGGGTGAGGCGCAAAACATGCCTTGGCTCGAGCTCCTTAAAGACCCTAGTGTACACGTTGATCTTGTTCGTGAGAAGGGTAAAGGCAAGCGCACCATGATTGTTACACGGCATATTGATGATACCCTCAATACACACGCTACATTGCTAGATTTAGCAGAGGGCTTAGTTGGCAGTGGCGACTATCAACGCGCTATTGAACTGCTCAATCTTATTGAGCAAAGTCATCATGACGGTCCTACCCAAAAGCGTTATGAAGCACTTTGGGATGTGCTTAAGCTTCGTTTACCTGAAGAAGACATCAAATTTTATCAAAAAGCTGTTGTTTAGGTCTGACAAATCTGTTAGGCCTAATTTAAGGTATGTGGTGTCATAGATATCAGCATAAGAGGATTTCTTCTTGGTGAATTATGTCC
>JBCCBI010000177.1:0-10860 GCA_039034155.1 Deinococcota bacterium
ACTGGCGGCACTGTGAGCGCGAGGTCGGAGACGGAGGAAGACGAGGAGCCTGCGGCTGTGGCGCCCAGCCGTGCGGCTGTGGCGGGGCCAGCCGTCGATGACGGTTCGGAGACGGAAGATGATGCTCTGTCGGAAAATGGAGGCGAGGTATCTCAGCTTGTCCAAAGTCGCTTGTTCCCAGCTGGTTTGTGATGTAGATACTGTCTGAGTCGACTTAGCTTCTTGCAAACACCTTGGCAACCGCTTCATAAAACGCATAACGCGTCCGTACAATGCCCGTTTGACCAGTCACTGGATCAGCTTGACTGTGGCGGCTTGGGTGAACGCGGTTAGTGAGTAACACGCCAAACCAGTCTTGCTCAGGCTCTAACCAGACACTTGTGCCCGTAAAGCCCGTGTGACCATAACCGCTTGCGCTCGCCACTTTCCCGGCAAAGCTGTAGTGTCCACCGCTGTGCTTGTGGTGCCAACCTAGCCCTTGGCGTCTACCTGAATCATCAACGTGGACCTTGGTGCAGTTTTGGAGAAGCTCGGGACGACCCAGACGAGCATCCAGATTAAGCCAGGCTTGACAGTAGCGGGCCATGTCGGTGATGGTGCCAAACAGCCCGGCATGCCCTGAAACACCACCCATCACCCAGGCGTTTTCGTCGTGAACATCTGCCCACATGAGCTGTTTGCGCCAGCCACAACGTTCGGTAGCTGCATACGCAGGCTGAGGATCTTGAGTGATAGGATCGTGGTTGACCGGATACTGGTCGTGCGGTCGGTAGTGGGCGCTGGTAAGCCCAAGTGCGTCTAAGTGAGGGCGCACAAATTCATCTTGTCGCAGGTTGGTAATGCTTTCAATAATGGCACCCAGCGTGATATAGCCAAGGTCGCTGTAGGTGAGTTGCTGAGGGTGTTCTACCGATGATTGTAGTGCGTTAGCTAGCGCAGTTTGCCGAGAACTAACCCAGGCAAAGAGCGGCCGCCAGGCAGGTAAGCCTGAACTATGGGAGAGCAGTTCTACAAGAGTGACACTTGCCAGAGAGGGCGTTTGGGCCCAACCTGCGTTACCTACAAAGCGTTGCACGCTGTCGTCTAGGCTTAGCTCGCCGGCTTGCTCGAGCTTCAAAATCGCTAACAAGGTAGACGTCACCTTGGTGAGCGACGCCAAGTCAAAGTAGGTGTCTGGCGTAACGTCGTAACAAATAGCCTCATCTGCAAACGGACGCAGTGCCTCGAGGCAGGTCACACCATAAGCCCCAACTACCTCAAACCCATCTCGTGTGCCTACGGCGGCAACTGCTGCAGGAACATCCCCACTAGTGACGGCACGCTCGAGGACGTCGGCAATAACATCAAGGTTATACGTTGCGGTAGCCATGCCCTAAGCTATCAACGCTAGATGAGATAAATATCGCCTTTACTTGTGCTACATGAGTTGTTGAGGTTGTAACATATTGACATACCTCAGTGAACTCAGGTAATGTCCCGTCGTGGCTGATATCACTTTGCGTAACTTTGAAACTTCTAACAAGGCTGACAAAACTGCTGTAATCACTCTTTGGAACGCATACCTAGAGCGTGACCATCCGCTGACAATGCGGTTGCTCGAGCAATCCCTAGAAGCTCATACGGTTGCAGACTGGTTCGTCCTCGCTGTGGCTGCAGGTGAGGTTGTGGGCTTTGTCTGGGCAAAACCGGCTGGCTGGTGGGCAAGTACGACAACCAAGGCGCATTTGTGCGGGTTAGCTGTAGTGCCAGCACATTGTCATCAGGGCATTGGCTCAACGTTGTGGAAAACGCTTGTAACCCGCTTGAGTGCTGCAGGCATACAACATTTTCGTATAGCAGCGGAACCAAAACATTTACTAGCAGGCATTCCACAAGTAGCCTCGCAGGACACATGGCGATTTTTGCAGGCACGTGGGGTGACTTGGGGTGGGCTCGAGCACGACTTGCTCGTTGACCTTAGGCACATACCAGACACAAACTTAGCTGAAGGCTATCAGCTTATCCCCATTACACATGACCATCCACAAGGTGAACATCTGCTGGCGCTTATGGCACAAGAGTTTCCGGGGCGTTGGCAAGCAGAAGTTAGTGAACGGGTGGAGCGCGGCTTGACTGTCTTGGCACTTATGCAAGAGCAACCTCAGCTAAGTCTAGTAGGCTTTGCCTGTGTATTTTTAGCGGATGATGCTACACGCCACGGCTACCTTGGTCCAAGTCTCAACTGGGCTATGTCGTTGTCTAAAGAGATGATGGCAACCACAGCCGGGCTTGGTCCCATCGGCATGGCAGCAAGTCAGCGAGGTAAGGGGCTAGGGCTTGGGTTATTGACGGCGTGTTTAGACTATTTAAAAACGCAAGGTACAACTCACACTATCATCGACTGGACGGACTTGGTTACGTTTTATGCGCGTGTGGGTGCGCGCGTGTGGCGTAGTTATCAATCTGCACAGCTCGAGCTGTAGTAGGTCTCATCTATCGACTGCCACCACAACACGAATGTCAATTAAATGCTTAGTTAGTTGAGGTTTAAATGCCTGGTTAGTTGAGGTTGATATCGCTGGCGTCCAAAATGTCATCATCTTGCTGGCCATTAATACGAAACGACAACCGAGTACACGCGCCAGATGGGTCAGAGTCAGTGACAACCTCGAGCTCAGCATCTAGCTGGCGGCTCAACAAGGTCACAATGCGGTAGCCGAGGCTGTTAGACTGCTCGAGCGTAAACCCGTCGGGAAAGCCTACGCCATTGTCGCGCACGCTCAAGGTGACTTGTTCAGCGTAGACGGCATCCCGCGTTAAGTGAATCCAAACACGGGGTTGCCCTTGGTCGGCAGGGCGGTCAACAAAGGCATATTTAAACGCATTTGAGAGTAGTTCGTTGCTGATGAGTCCACAGGGAATCGCCTGCTCAACGGTTAAGTAAGTGGGTTCGGTTTCAAACACAAGTTTAACGTGAGTTGCCCGGTACATCTTTTGAGCGCTCTCAGCCAGTTCAACCAAATACGCTGCAAAGTCAATGTAGCCAAGGTCATCACTTTGGTAGAGGCGCTCATGAACAAGGGCCATCGCCTGCACGCGTTCTTGACTGTCTTGTAGAACATCTAGCACTTTGTCATCGGTAACGCGTTTACTTTGGAGACTTAGCAGGCTCGAGATAATCTGCAAGTTATTTTTAACCCGGTGGTGTACTTCTTGTAAAAGCACTTCTTTTTCGCTCAGCGACGTGGCAATTTGTTGTTCAATGCGCCGGCGCTCGGTAATATCTTGTAACAGCGTCATGCCCGCTTCGACCTTACCTTGGGTGTCTAAAATTGGCACAGCTCGAATGCTGTAATAGCGGGCTGGGTCATGGTATACCTCATCATCAGAAGCATCTTCTTGGACAGTGTCAATCTGTGGGATGTCAGCATCTGAAGTACCAGACTGTGTAGTAACCTCACTGGCGGTCGCAGCTAACAAATTCTCTACTAATGTATCGCTTGACGTATCTGAGATAGTTGTAGTTGCTTCAGGTAAGACATAACGTAATTCCCCAGAAGCTTCCTGACCTGCTAAAGCTTGGGCAAAAAGAGGTTCTAATACATCTGCAATGGCTGGTTCAAAGGCCTCCCGTAAGGTTTGACCAGCTAGGGGTGCCAGCTCGAGGTTGATTTTGCGCGTGGCCGTACCGTCTGCCAGCAAAATGCGCATATTGGTATCAACTAAATACAGGTCGCTGTTGGGAATGTTACCTGCGAGCAGGTGATAGCGGTGCTCACTTTGGGCTAAGGCGCGTTCTTTGGCTTGCCCTTCGAGCACTTCGCTGTGCAGTTGTTGGTTTAAGTCTTCAAGTTCTAGGGTGCGCGTTTTAACCCGTTGCTCCAAGGTTTCATTGAGCTCTTTAAGGGCTTGCTCGGTCTTTTTACGTTGGCTGATGTCATGAATAAAAAAGACGCCATAGCTTACGTTACCCTCTGCGGTTAATACAGGTGCGCCATTGATTGACACCACTTTAGGGTCACGTTCAGGCACACAGACAAGCAGTTGATGGTCGTCAGCTGTGCTGGCATCATCTAAAATTTGCCGAAACGGTAACGCTTGGGTCGCGAGGGGCTTACCATCGAGGCTACAAAGGTACCATTCTATGTCATCAACTTGGGTGCCGATGAGGGTATCTTTGACGCGTCCAAAGATATCTTGCACATAGTCGTTAACATAGGTTATATGACCGTCTGCGTTTAAGACGACGACAGCCGCGATGCTGGTGTGCATAATGGCCCGCAACAAGTTGCGCTCACGCCGCAGTGCTTGTTCCGCTTCAACATGAGGTGTGAGGTCGGTAACAGAGGTCACTTTGAACCACTCATTGTAGCTTTGCATGCGCGCAACGGTGACGAGTACACGCATGGGCTCACCGTTTTTGCGCTGCACCGTCCACTCGCCAGCCGATTCTTCGGTAGTACCTGCTAAGTAGTCGTCGTGAAGTTTTTGGGCGGCGTCACGTTGGTCTTCGGGCAGCACCATGGTGAAGTTTTGACCAAGCAACTCGTCTTCGCTATAGCCATAAAGACGGCAGTAGCCATCATTGACTTTGATAAACTCGCCGCGTTGGTTGGTAAGGCAAAACCCTACGTCGGTAACTGCAAAAATGGTGCTAATGAGTTTTTCGCGGTCAGCTAGCTCTGCCAGGGCTTGTTTTTCGGCGGTGATGTCGAGCAGGGCTAACGATACCGAGTTAACGGTGCTGTCTTCATCTGTGACCGGGGTGTAGCAGTAGCGGTAAACACGGGTGTCACCCTGAATTGTCTCGAGGCTAACTTCGCCAGTTACTTCGTGGTTTGCAAGCGCTTGTTTGAAGTCTTGATGGAAAATTTTGAGGTAGCTGTTGGGTAAGATGTCAAAGATTGTGCCGTCCTCATGAAGCAGGTTGGTACTTTCTGTTGACCTACCGTCTGTTGACGTGCCCTTGCTTGAGGGTGTGTCAGTGGCGTTTTGGTTAGTACCGTTTCCCCCTAAGATATTCAACGTATGTGAAGATGCTCCCAGGCCGTCACCTGAAACGTTAAAAAGCTGTGCCCAATCCTGCATGCGCGCGTTGAACGCACGCACGTGGTAGCTGGGACTTATGAGCACAAACGCTTGGAGGGTGTTGCTTAACAGTGCTCGCACGTTGGCTTCTGACTTGGAAAGCTGCGCATCTTTGCGTTCCAATGCATTATTGACACTGCGCAGTTCGTCATACGCCATCTGCAATTCTTCGTTGGATGACTGCAATTCTTCGTTGGCTGTTTCCAGTTCTTCATTGGCTGTTTGTAGTTCTTCGTTGGACGACTGCAGTTCTTCATTCAGTGACTGTAGCTCTTCGTTGGAGGTCTCGAGCTCTTCAATAAACGTTTGTAGGTGTTCCTTGGTAGCTGCAAGTTCTTGCTCGAGTTCCAGATTATCTTGACTGTCTAAGCCACCTGTTGAACTAACGACAACCGGCCCTTCAATGTCACGCCGTTCAAAAACCACCATCATCAAACTGTCGCGGTGTTCGTCAATTAAGAGCGGGCGCGCTACAACGTGAACATAGTGCGGGTCATCATCTAAATAACGAATGCTACTGCGTTCAGGTTGGTGTGACTTGAGCGCTCGTGAAATAACCGCGCGCACTTCAATCCGTAAGTCTTCGCGGGCAAGTTTGACCACGTTCACGTTTACGGTGCCTTCGCGCAAGCTTAGAAAAGGCGTAATTTCCCCGCGAATCTCGAGCACATCCAAGTTGTCATTAATAATCACATAAGGGTGTTCAAAGGTTTGGTAGAGCGTTTCTTGTACCAGTTCAGCAATCGACTTTTCGTGCCGAGTTGGGGGCAAGGGGCGCGGGGTACGCTGCGACTTGAACGCTGAAAATTTAATGGCATGAAGGCTGTTGGCTGAGCGTCGCCGAAAAATTTTGAATTTGCTATCTGCTGTTGAAAACAGGTCGCTAAACGCACCAATGGTTTCGGAACGCCCTAAAAACAAGTAGCCATGCGGGTTGAGGGCGTAGTGAAACACCGGAATAACATGTTTTTGCAGTTGGCTGTCAAAATAAATAAGCAAGTTGCGGCAACTAATTAAATCTACCCGTAAGAAAGGCGGATTACTGGTGACATCGTGCTTGGAAAAAAGCACTTTACCCCGCACCGCAGCAGACACCTCAAAGCCTTGGCTAGTTTCGGTAAAAAAGCGTTCTACGTAGCTTTTGGGCATGGTGCGTAGTTGGTCAGCACTGTAAATACCGCGCCGCGCTTGGGCGAGGGCGCGTTTGTCAATATCTGTAGCAAACACCTGCACATCAATGTCCTGAGCGCGTTGCCCAAGTAGGTCATACACAATCATGGTGATGGTGTAAGCTTCTTCGCCAGAGGCACAGCCGGCTACCCAAATGCGCAAGGTATCGCCCACGGGTTTGGTATCGACCAGTTCGCGTAAATAGCCTTTGAGGGTATCAAACGCGTCTGGGTCGCGGTAAAAGCTAGTGACGCCAATCAGAACTGTGTTAAAGAGAACGTCTAGTTCTTCGGGGGTGTCACGAATATAGCTTGTGTAACTGTCTATATCGGCGATGTTGAGCGCAGCTAGGCGTTTCTCGAGCCGCCTAAAAATAGTTGACATTTTGTAGTGGCTAAAGTTGGTGCCTGTTTTATCGGCTAAAAGCATTAAAAGCTCGTTGAAACTGTTGCGTGTGTGCGACAGTTCAGGAGGATGTTCCAACAGTTGGAGTAGCTGCTTGCCTATCTCCCCAGGGCGTAAAACAGCCGTGACTGCGCCCGTGCTAATGGCTGCTTGCGGCATGCCGTCGTATTTGGCGGTTTGAGGCACTTGTACCAGAGTGACGCCGCCAACATCGTGAATAGCTTTAAGTCCACGCGCGCCATCTGACCCCGTACCAGACAAAATAATGCCCGCTGCACGGGCACCTTTGGCAGCAGCTAAAGATTCAAAAAACTGATTGACCGAGGGCTTGGGCCCTAGAGAATCGTTGGGTTTACTGAGGATGAGGTTATTACCTTGAACAATAATATTACTGTCTGGTGGCGTCACATAAATGACGCCCGCCCGCACGTTGTCCTGTTCTTGAACCTCACTGACGTTGTGTTGCGTTTCGCGCCCCAAAAGCTCAACTAACATACTTTTATAGGTTGGACTTAAGTGTTGAGCAATGACAATGGCGGTGTCCTCGAGCTTATCTGGCAGGTGGTTAATCAGCTCACTAAGGGCTTCTAAGCCGCCTGCAGACGAGCCCACACCAACAATGTAGCTAACGTCCTCGTTGTAGCTAACGTCCTCGTTATCGACATCTTCAGAATGGATAGCCTCTTCTAATGCAGCTGACTGAGAGCTAGTTATCTGTGCTGAAGTTTCTGTAGTTAAGGGTGGTGTACTGGTTGTTGCTTGATGTGTGTCTGCTAGCACTTTATTTGTAACAGCAGACTCACTAGCAAGGCCGCTTTCAGCCGCGTGCATCTGACTAGGCTGTTGTAAACGTTCAGAATCATTGGGCATGAAAGCAGCTTTCTAAAAAATAGCTTACTCGCGCAAGCGCAATACAACGCGGGTATCTGGTTGATAGCGCAAACTTTCACGAGCACTACCATTGCGAATGGCAATTTCGACAAAGCCAGTGCTACCCACGTAAGCTAGAGGCATACGCGGGGCCACATCAGCAAAGGTACGCCGTAACGGCCCAAGTTCAATATCGCCTAGCCAAACACGCCATTCATCCATAGGAATATGCGGTGCGCGCGAGGCCCGAAATTCGGAGGCTCGCATGTTGGTCACCAAATTGCCAAAACGGTCAGCATAAATAATATCAGCATACCAGTCGCCTGCATCTTGATTAGGGCTGGGCCATGGCAAGCGGGTAAGCAAGTTGGGGGCAAGGACGGGCCCAAAGGCTTCAATGTGTTCACCGCGTGCCAGATGAGCTGAGGCTGGCGCAAAAATATCTCGCCCGTGAAAGGTGCTGCTGACAATAGGTAAGTGAAATTGGGCGTTCTCGAGCGATACTACAGTATCAACCTCGACACCACTCATGGCTAGTATCCCCGTCACCAGGCCGTTATCTGGACCCACAAAGGTATAGCTGCGATCTTGATAGCGCACGCGCACGGCAACGGCTCTGCGCTCACTGCCAACCCCAGGGTCAATGACACAGCAAAACACCGTGCCAGATGGAAAATACTCAAAACTCAGGGTGAGCATGAAGGCAGCTTCGCGAATATCACCTGGTTGGATGGCATGTGAGATATCAACTAAGCGTGCGTCAGCAAGGCCTAACATGACCCCCTTCATGACGCCAACGTAATTATCTTGGGTTCCTAAATCGCTAATCAAAGCAATTACCGACGCACTCATGAGGTCATCCTTTCGGGTTAGATGATGCTGTTATTTAGAGATAGCAAGATGCTTAAACGTTGCACGTGAATTCTGCTGAGGTTATCAAGGTTAGGTATAGGTAATACTAAAGGGATGTTTTGATGTCGCTTTGCGGCATCAAAATCGCTCGTGAGAGCGTACCCTTAGACGGTTCAGACTATGACACTCGAAAGTCAATTTAGTATAAGCTCAGCATAATACAGATCACAATTGAACACGGCATAAACTCCTGAGGGATTGATTTTGCTCTCATTAGAATTTGTGTATTTGCCTACTCGAGCATTATCTCACTAAAGCCTAAAACCACGCGAGTAGATGGCGTACCTACCGTCCGTTGTCTTGACGCTATACACAACAGCCTTCAGTCTGAAACAGAGCTAAACGGCAATGTGAACTCATCAATAAAATTGAGACCAAACTCATTGTATGTCGTGCAGGGCGCGTACGTCTCAGCATAGCTAACGCGGCTGTTGGACTTGGATGCTGTTGGACTTAGATAGATGCTGTTGGGTTTAGGCAGAGGTCATACAGTTAAGCCGAAAGGCTGTGTAGTGACGGGTGCCGAGGAGGGCTTTGTCGATGTCTTGTTTAGGTAGCATACGGCTGCGGTTGGCAACATAGCTTTCGAGGCGCCCCACCTCAAAACGGGTGCTCAAGTCATTTGCAAGTGCTTGCCAGTCTAGGTATTTGCGCGAAAATACAACGAGGCTAAGTGTCGCGCAAGCTGGAAACGCATGAATAACAACGTGTGACTCATTTAAGCGGACGCCAACACTGAGGCCTTGGGCAAGGTTATTTTGTTGGATAACTGTATGTAAGGTGAGGTTGGCGTGTTGCTCGAGCCCTGACGCGGTAGTTTCCACAAAGTTACGCAAACTGGGTTCATCTAAACGCTCGGTAGGAACCTCAAATCCATCAATGACAACTTGGCTGCCAAAGCCCAAGATGTCACCAGGAATCATCATGGGGCTAGTGGTCATGATTGCTGCTTGGCTTGCAGTTTTGCCCAGGTATCTTTAAGGCCGATGGTTTGGTTGAGCACCAGCATGTCTGTGCTGCTATCTGGATCAACACTAAAATAACCTTTGCGCAAGAGCTGATAGTGGCTGTAAGGCTGGGCTGAGGTGAGGCTGGGCTCGAGCTTCACACCAGTCATCACGGTTAAACTTGTGGGGTTAATGTTGTCAGTGAAATCTTGACCTTCGGAAACATCGTTAGGGTCTTCAGTCAAAAATAAGTGGTCATAGCTGTGTACCTTGGCGTCAATGGCGTGTTTGGCAGAAAGCCAATGTAAGGTGCCTTTGACCTTGCGCCCATCTGGTGAATCGCCGCCTTTCGTTGCCGGGTCGTAACTACAGTGCAACTCGGTAATAGTGCCATCAGCATCTTTAATAACCTCATTACAGGTGATGTAATAGCCGTGCATCAGCCTAACTTCGCGCCCCGGTGCGAGCCTAAAAAACTTTCTGGGTGCGTCTTCCATAAAGTCGGCACGGTCAATGTAGAGTTCTCTGGAAAATGGGATTTTGCGCGTGCCAGCTGTAGGATCTTCGGGGTTGTTGACGGCCGTAAGCCATTCTTCTTCACCTTCTGGATAATTGGTGATGATGACTTTGAGTGGGTCTAACACGCCCATAACCCGCAGTGATGTTTGGTTGAGGTCTTGACGTACAAAGTGCTCTAAAAGTTGGTACTCGACTGTGCTGTCGCGCCTATCCACGCCTACACGCTCAATAAAATTCCGAATGGCGTTGGGCGTATACCCGCGCCTACGCATGCCTGCCAAGCTGGGCATCCGCGGGTCATCCCAACCAGATACGTGGCCTTCTTCCACCAAGCGGATGAGCTTACGTTTACTGAGTAGGGTATGCGTTATTTTAAGCCGTGCAAACTCAGTCTGCTCTGTGCGGGGTTTGGCAATACCAACAGCATCTAGAAACCATTCGTACAGTGGCTTGTGATGGCTGAACTCAATGCTGCAAAGTGAGTGAGTGACGCCCTCGAGCGCGTCACTTTGTCCGTGTGCCCAGTCGTACATAGGGTAAATGTGCCAGGTGTCGCCGGTGCGTTGGTGGTCGTGGTGCAAAATGCGGTACATCACCGGATCGCGAAAGTTGATGTTCCCCGAACTCATGTCAATCTTGGCGCGCAAGACGTGCTCACCTTCGGCAAATTCGCCTGCTTTCATACGAGAAAATAGCTCGAGGTTTTCCTCCACACTTCGGTTACGATAGGGACTCTCAACCCCCGGCTGAGTCAGCGTCCCCCGATTTCCCCGAATTTGCTCTGGCGTTTGGCTGTCGACGTAAGCTTTGCCGTCGTTAATGAGCTTTACCGCCCAGTCATAAAGTTGCTCAAAGTAATCTGAGGCGTGAAACAAGCGCTCACTCCAGACTCCGCCGAGGAGCGACGCTTCTACACGTCGGAGCGGCCAGAAGACTGGATCTATCTCTGCGAATTGGGCGTCGCCGCCAA
>JBCCBI010000178.1:0-10787 GCA_039034155.1 Deinococcota bacterium
ATGACGATACAACTCTAACGGAAATTCACGCTTACTTTGACGCACAAAACAATCCATTGACATTTGATCAAGACCCTACACATGGTTCTACTTACAGTGTTATTGACTGCTGGTTCAGACCTTACAACGATCAGAAAAATGTCTATACACCCGATTCTTATGCTGCCTACACGTGGGATGTTGTGAAAGACATGTTTGTCAACTCTGGTGATGTTGCTTACTTTTCGGCGCCATACGATGGGTTGTTTGACTTTATGTTTGACTGGTCACCTAACATTCCACGGGTGCTAGCTGCCGCGCATTGGACAGCCTCACAAGACATTGCAGATATGGAAGCATTAGCACGCGACCGTGACGTCTACGTGCGCCGCGCTGCGGCTGCTAATCCTGAACTGCCCAAACATCTTGTTGAGATGTTAGTGGGTGATGTTGATCATGGTAAAAGTCATTTTAAAGAACGCATGCGTATATACAACACGGTCGGGCGTGCTCTACAAGTCGTTCACAAAGTTAGCTATGAAGTTCTAGATGCAGTTGATGCTGATATTGCTCGTATTAAAACTACGGATCAAGCACAAGAGCTAAGAGATGCTGCTAACCACTCATGGTCAAGAATACGTGCTGCTACGGCACGCAACCCAAACACACCTCGAGATGTTCTTGAGAAATTATTGGAAGATACCATTCCCTAAGTTGCGATGCACATGCTGTTTAATCCTACTCTAGATGAAGATTTAATCCAGCGTATTGCGGGGAAACTTACTACAAGCCCAGCCGATATTCGTTTAAAACTTGTTTCACATGAAGATTGCCCTCCTGAAGTGTTGGTAGCTCTTGCTGACGATGAAGATCTGCGTATCAAAATGAACGTTGCGTCTAATCCAAACACACCGCTTGAAATACTCAAAACCCTTGACCAAAGCGATAGCACCTATATACGAGCAGCTATTGCACGCAACCCAGCTACACCGCTAGATATGCTGGATGCTTACGCTTGGGAGGATGACCTAAACTTTTCAGAGGCGCTTAAAAATAATCCGAGTGCTAGCGAGGAAATGCGCAACCGTCGTGCAAAGGTTAGGCGTCTTCTCTCTCATACTTCACAAGTAACAGCAGAAGAGATTAATCAATATTTAGATGTTGATTACCTATGGATTAAAGCGTCCATCGCAGAGCATCATAATACTGACCTAAACGTTCTTTTAAACCTCGCAGACCATCGGTCAGAAAAAGTCACTCAAGCTCTATTAAGAAATCCTGCTATACCTAAAGAGGTGCTCGAGAAACTGCTTGTGAGCCATCCAGAACTAACTGAGGATATTCAACTAACTCTCGCTCGAAGCACACGCACAGGCAACGCCCAATTAAGAAAACTCGCACAAAATCCTACGCCAAAAGTAATGGTGGCACTGGTTCGAAACAAAAATTTGCCTGAGGACATTTTGGCAACACTTATTGAATTTGCTAAACCCAATGGCATTGACGAAGATACAAAAGACACATCACAATTTTGGACTATCGTTGCTTCACACCCCAACTTGTCAAAGCGCTATCAAGAGGAGTTTTTAGAAACGCAACGCAGCTTAGGGTATCTGGCTAGAAATCCTCAATTAGACGAACCTTTTCTTCTCAAAATACTCAAAAAAGTCATGGGTACAAAGCGCAGTAGTGTTGCGTATGAAGTGTTGTGGCATCCAAGTAGCAGCCCTAAAACTGTGCGTGACATTGTTACTCAGCCTCATCTCTATCACATGCCATGGAATATAACGCATCATTCAAAATTGGACACAGAGGCAATCACCTTTTTGATGGGTCGAAGCCGAGGCTATCGTGAGGAACTCAAAAATCATCCAAACGCGCCTGCTGGGTTAGCTGAAAAACTGGAATCCTTCGAGCGAGAGGCTAGAAATTCCAGAACACCTGAACGCTTACATGAGTTGGCAAAGTCACCTTACTCTTGGATTCAGTACAAGGTTTTAGAGAATAAATTCACTTCTGAGAAAACAGTGCGAATGCTTTTTAAAGGGCAGTCCGAATTAGCACTTAATTATCCTATTGCAGCTAATCCTAATACACCAGACGATATTCTTGACCAGCTTTTTGACAAATATCCAGATACAATTGCCAAGCGCCAGAATCTATCCCAAGATTTTATTGAGCGCTTATTTGATTTTATTCAAGATAAAGTTGATTATCCTGCTAGTAAGATTGTTGAAGCTTTGTTAGAGCATAATGGGGTTACGGAAAATATGCTCAGGTATATTTGGGAAAATTACGACCAATACTTTAATACATGGAACAGTCTTCTTCGTCCTCTACCTGATTTAGCGTCTCATGTTAATGCACCACCTGAAGTCCTCGAGCGGTTAGTGAGTCACCCTTCGCCATCAATATATATCAATGCGTTGCAAAATCCTCGTTTGCCTTATGAAGCACGACAACGCGTTATCCAATCCCAAGACCCTGACCGCGCTCATGTAGCACTTGCGTATGATCCGCAAGCTAAACCTAATGACCTTGCAAAACTTTTGTATTTTGATACAAAGCTTTTAAGTTCGGACACAAAGTATGTCAATTTCAATGAATTTGATATAGATTTTGCCCTAACCGAGCATCTAAATACAGATACAAGGACACTTGAGGCAGTGTTCGAGCGTACCTTTCTTAGGTCTAAGGAAGTTGATCCTCAGCGCCGTACAGGCAATGTGGAAGACCTCTGGCAAAATCTTGCAGAACACCCTAATGCCTCAGCTGAACTACTGCATAAATTGGTGCTCATATCCCAACCTTTGAATGACAGAGATGAAATACGACAAATGTTTAAAAAGTGGGAAGAAGAAGATATAGATGCGAAAATGACAATCCTATCTATGTTCAAGGGCACGCTAAACCAACAACTGTTGGAAATACGGTTTTCAGTGGTGCAACATCCAACAACAAATGATGTTACCCTGATGCTCCTGAGCGAAGATGAGAATTACAGCGTTCGTAGCGAAGCACAAAAGCGCATGGCTTCATCCGACTGATAGTGCGTAATTTGTAATATTGGTATCTATTTGTGGACATACATATTCGTAATTATCAAGAAAGTGATGCTGAGCAGCTCGAGCACCTCACCCTCACCACCTTCCCAAACGATGACGCTATGCAAGCCTACGCCCACTACGGTAAACCGCGCCACACGCCAACCTTCGCGCACACAGTTGTTGCTCAAGATGCTGACAACTTAGTTGGCTTTGCCAGCGTCTACCAAAACAGCTTGCACTATCACCCGCATGATTTTCGAGTTGTGGTGATTGTGACAGAGAATTATCAGCGGCAGGGTTTGGGGACAAGGTTGCATAGGGCAGTGCTTACGCACCTACCTGTCAAGATTGCCCGATTACGCGAGATGACGCTCGAGACATCGCCCGCTGGGACGTTTCTCGAGAAACTCGGGTATCAACCTCTGTTCCGTTCGTTTGGTCATGAGTTAGTTGTTGATAAAGTAGATGTGAGTGTGTATCAACCTTTGCTGAGGCGGCTCGAGCAAAATGGCTACACCTTCAAAACGCTGGCAGACCTTGACAAATCAAGTATCTCCAGTGACATCATCTTGCTTTGTCTAGAAGCTTACGCAGATATGCACGTCCACAGCCCACCAACGCCGAACGCCAACTGGAACGAGATCTTTTTAGATGATGACTGCATTGATGAGGCATTCTTTGTTGCCCTCAAAGAGGGTCAACCTGTAGGGTTTAGCAGTTTGCAAGCAGGAGAAACGAGTGCACAGATGGAATCTATGTGGGATGGTGTCGCCCGTTCAGAACGTACTTTAGCGTTCCCATTGCGATTGGCACTTAAACTTCATGAGGTTGATTACGCCCAAAAACATGGAGTAAAGGTACTAGCGTGGGAAGTTGATGATGTTGATCTTGTCGGCATGCAACTGATGCGGCATCTACCATTTAAGATTTTGCCTGCCCATCAGCTTTGGGTGTGTGATGTTTGGGATGATAGCTTAGATGAATAACGACGCTGTTTATTACCTGTCAAGTCATCGTTCACCCTAATTCTTAAAGGAGTACAACCCATTATCGCAAAAACGATTAGCAAGATATTGGTTAGCATTGTTGCCCTCGAGCACGTTTACATCATGATCTTAGAGATGTTTATGTGGACATCTCCAAGGGCCTTAAACGCATTTGGTATGACACTGGAATTAGCTGAAGCCACGATTCCTATGGCAGCCAATCAAGGACTTTATAACGGCTTTTTAGCAGCCGGGTTGATCTGGGGGTTGCTGCATCCCAATGCGGTTGTTGGCAAACAAATACAGGTATTTTTTGTCCTCTGCGTGGTGGTTGCAGCTATTTTCGGGAGCATTACGGTGCAAGTATCTATTTTGCTGGTACAAGGACTACCTGCATTGCTAGCGCTGCTTAGTTTATGGTTGTGGCGTCCTCGAGTTAGCACACAACCAAGCATCATCACTGAAACTTAGCCCGCTCCAAACAAAAAAGGACACCCTCAAGGATGCCCTCATCAAAAATCACAGCTGGGTTTTGTTTGCAGTCTACTATTCGTTGCCAGCAACGGGTACAACATCGAGCGTGACAGGAATCATCTGCTCTTCGCCGTCGCGCCAGACAGTAAGCTCGAGCACGTCCCCACGGCTGCTGCTAAAAACAACATCCTGAATGTCGCTAGCGTTGCGCACAGCTTCGCCATTCACGGCCAAGATCACATCGCCACCAGCAGGAATGGTTTGCCCTTCAGCGGTTACTTCAAACTCGGCACCTTGTAAGCCTGCTTGCTCAGCAGCACTGCCGGCTTGAACTTCCATAACGACGACGCCACTTTCTGGCAAGTTAAGGGTGTCACGAACGTTCTCGGGGTAAGTGTTGACATCCCGAATGATGACACCTAAACGCGGCCGTGAGTCAATGTCACTAAAGACACCCGCTTGCATCTCGGCGAGGTTGGCATCAAGAATATTGCTAGGAACCGCAAAGCCAATGCCGAGGTTGCCGCGCTGTCCGCCTGCGCTCACTTGTGGGATGATGGCCGTGTTGATGCCAATAAGTTCACCACGGGAGTTAAGCAGCGGTCCGCCTGAGTTACCTGGGTTGATGGCGGCATCTGTCTGAAGCAATGGCACGTTAATTTCACCCACGCCGGGAAGGTTACGCCCAATACCGGACACAATGCCCGCTGTTACCGTAGATTCAAAGCCAAACGGATTACCAATGGCGATGGTTTTTTGCCCCACGCGCACGCCGTCGGAGTTGCTGATGGGAATGGGCAATAAGTCAGCAGGTAAATCTTCGGAGTTTTCTAGTTCTAACAGGGCAATGTCATAGAGAGCATTAGCACCTACAACACGTACAGAAACTTCTTCGTCGTTGCCGGGGAAAATCACGCGAATGTCAGCACCCTCGAGCATGGTGATACTGCGCTCCTCGAGCGCCCTACGAACCACATGGTAGTTGGTGATAATTTGCCCATTGTCACCAACTACGAAGCCGCTACCAGAACCTTGACTAGGTGGAAGTGGTAGGTTGTCAAATTCTTCTGGATCAAAGTCTTCAGGTAGGTTAAAAAAATCGCGGAACTGCTCGGGGATTTGCTCTAAAAAATCGCCGGGGGTTTGCCCGTTGCCTTGGACTTCTATGCTGATGGCCACCACGCTAGCGCCGTAAGTTTCGATGACGTCGATGGTGTTCTGCTCGTCCTCGAGAAACGCCCGACCTTCATCAATTGGTGTAATCGTTTGCTGAGCAGACACATTAGGTGAGGTTGTTAATACAACCACAAACGCCGCTACACCCAGCATGAGCGTGAGAAGCATTTTTTGAACGTATTGCTTGCTGGTTTGTTTCATAAATCAAACAATCCTTTCGTGTTGTGCGGTCCGTCTAAACGCTAGAGTTGCTAGGTAAGCCTTTTACAAGAGACGTATCCAACCTACCTTGAGACACATTAATCTAACGCACAGGCTTAGTGCATCAGCATACAAATGGCATTAAGCTGCAGCTATATGTACCTATGTGATACATCCGGTCACACAATGGCTTCATTAAAGCGTGTAAAGTACGTCTGGGCAAGCTTTGAGGGCACAGAATGGGGTGCGCGTGAATCAATCCTTAAGTCTGTGAATCTGTCCTTAAGACTTGATGACCTCGTTTTAATGACCCTAGTTTTAAGATTGTTCTCAGGCTCGAGCTTCTCGTCTCGCTGACCAACTTTCAATACCTACAACCAGCACAAACGCAACAGCAGCAAGTAGCAACGCTGTGACAGCCTCAGTAAAAGATGCTGGCAAGGTGTTTACTAGCAAACTGCCAGTGTCTTGTTGCCAGGGCCAGACCTTGCGCAAGCTACCGAGCATAAATCCACACAAGAGTGCAATGGTGATGTCGTGATAGCGGGCGAGCGTCCAACGCAGGATTCTAGCAATGCTTAGCAGGCCGCCTACTGCGCCAAAGCCTACAGTAGCAATGATGGCGATATTAAATTCGTTGACTGCTGCTAAAATCACTTGATATTTACCAAGTAGCACCAAAATAAACGCACCGGAAATGCCTGGTAAAATAAGCGCACACACGGCAATAAAGCCACTTAAAAACAAAAACCATAAGCCTGTTGGGGTAGCTGCTGGAGTTAAGCCAACCAGCCCAAAGGCGATCACAGCACCGAGTGCAAACATGCTGTAAGTAGGTAGGTGCCAACGGGTAACGCGTTTGCGAACCGTCACTACGGAGGCTGCAATCAAGCCAAAAAAGATGCTCCAAATGGCGACGGGGTAGTGCTCGAGGAGTTGCTCGAGCACCCTTGCCAAAAGCACAATGGCCAGTCCAATACCTAGCCCCAAGGTTCCCAAAAAACGCCACGGAATTAAGGCTGTAGCACGTTTCCAGTGGCGTTGCCAAATTGCGCGCCAAAGCAGCGGATGGGTAAGTGCACTGATACCATCAATCAGTTCTTCATAAATGCCAACGAGTAGTGCTACGGTGCCGCCAGACACACCCGGAATTACGTCCGCGCTGCCCATGAGCATGCCCTTGAAAAGAAGCATTCCATAATCTGCTAAGGTTCTCGTAGATTGTTGAGGCGCTGCTTCCGTATCTAAATCTTGGGAGCCGGTGTTTGTTGAAGGTGTGTTCGTTGCTGGCGTTGAAGATGATCTGGACATAATGACTCCATATAATAAGCTTATAATCAGTTTAGAGGAGTTAAACATATGAGTTTAGGAGTTGACCTAGACAGCTTACTGGCAGAACTAGACATCACTCAGGAGATGTTTGAAGGGCTTGCGTCGCAGCTTGTTTGGCGCATTGGGCAACGCGATGACGATGGGCACATTATTGTGCGGGTCGGGTTTGCCACCACCACAAGCCGTTTTGCAGATTTACCTAAACTCAAAAATGCCTCGGATCAAGACCTCGAGACAGCCCTTAGAGAAGGCAACCTCCGTGTCGAGTGGGTGAGTCCTTCTTAAGTTTTTGCTTGCTTAAGCGCAAACTTACATCAGCTAGTATGTCATCAACTAACCCATAGCCATACACTAGTAAAACAATCTTGATAGAACAATCTTCACAGATTCTCCAATGTTCGTACACTAAGTGACGTTATACCTGGGGTAGCATTCGCTATAGTACTTAGTAGTCGTAACTACAGTAAGATGGTTACTGCAAGTATTGTCAACCTCACGCATAGTGTACGCTTACACCTAACACACCCTTAATTAGCGTATACGCCTCATAAGTACACAAGGCCTAGTTGTGGCGATGGGATCCCTATTGGTGATTGGATACATGACCATTGTGACGCCGTAGATGGCCTGCTAAGCTAAGTTATAAATAAGCTATGTGTTTTGGTGTCTGCTTCATCATGGGCACTATCGGTCTAGTCACAAAGGAGTTCAAAACCAGCACCTTCACTCGGTGAAACACTTTGGTGAAACCACGCCATGAAAATTACCAATACAGTCACGTTTGATATTCACCTTACGCTTGACCAAGCGCGCGCTCTCGACTTTGTGCGCGATGTCCGCAAGAGCCTCGCCCATGCATCGTTTTTAAGCGATTTACATGTGAGTGATGTCCCCAACGATCCTTTTGAGGAAACTTTAGAGCAACCCTGCCAGTCCGCTCAACTTGTCAGTGACCTGTCAGCCATGCAGCAAGTTGAGGCGAGTATTGTCGTGAACGCGGCTCTGTTTGGCGAGCGTGCTCTGAGTTTTCAAAGCTTTGTGCGTCCAACAGCTAAAGGGGCGCGGCTCGAGGCCTTACCTTTTTCGGAACCCAAACTAGGTTGGGCAGAAGTATCTGGCACGGCTTTAGTGCAACCCCTCCCGCAAGGGAGCAACATCACTTACACCTTTGATATTACCATTCACCTAGATTTACCCGAGGCTGAAAAGTGGGGTGGTAAAGCGCTTAGCAAGATGATTCACTACACCGCCCAGCGCACGCTCGAGCGCATTACCAGCGCGTTTCCTAGAGACATTCAAAGTGCAGCGGATGCGTTTGACTTGGAGTACAGCCAAGCATAGACGCAGATTTACGGCTTAAGCAATATAAATGCCACCTCAGAAAACTCGAGGTGGCATTGTCTTGTCGCGGCATGTGCTGATGTGGATTTAGCTAAACGGCAACCACTTGGTATCTGTTTGACTACTTTCAACCGTTTTCTCAATAAACTTCACGCCGCGCGCGCCGTCGAGCACGGTAGGGAAGTCGCCTTCTAGTTCACCTAACGCTGTCCCGTTTTTCTTCGCACGAATGGCCTCCGCAGCACCTAGATAGACATTGGCAAAGGCCTCTAAAAACGCTTCAGGGTGACCGGCTGGAATACGGTTAGCTTTTTGAGCGGCATCACACAGGTAGTCGTTCCCGCGCCGGTACATTTGGGTTGGTTGCCCTAGCATGGTCACATAGAGGTCGTTGGGGTACTCTTGGTGCCAGGTGAGGCTGCCTTCGGTGCCGTGTACCCGTAAGCGCAAGTCGTTTTCACCGCTAATTGAAATCTGCGAGGAGATGAGTACGCCCCGTGCACCATTGGTAAAGCGCAAGAGCAAATTGCCATCGTCATCGAGTTGGCGACCATCTACAAACGTGGTGAGGTCGGCGCAGATGTCAGAAAGTTCTAAGCCCGTCACTGTACTCACTAAGTTTTCGGCATGTGAACCAATATCCCCAATACAGCCTGCAGCACCTGAACGCGCTGGGTCAGTGCGCCACTCGGCTTGTTTGAGGCCAACGTCTTCCAGCTTGGTCGCGAGCCAGCCTTGGTTGTATTCGACAATCACTTTACGAATTGTCCCTAGTTTGCCGCTAGCAACCATATAACGCGCTTGTTTAACCATGGGGTAGCCGGTGTAGTTATAGGTCACTGCAAAAACAACATCTTTAGCTTTGACGGTATCTACAAGTTGTTGTGCTTGCTCGGAAGTATGCACGAGTGGTTTGTCGCAGACTATATTAAAACCCGCTTCAGCAAAGGCCTGCGCCACTGGGAAGTGCACGTGATTTGGCGTGACGATGGACACAAAGTCGATGCGCTCACCTTCAGGTAGGGCAGATTCACGCTCGAGCATCTCTTCCCAGGTGCCGTAATTACGGTCATCTGCCAGTCCTAAATCTTGCCCAGATGCTTTTGCCTTCTCTGGATTAGATGACAGCGCGCCTGCTATAAGCTCAATTTGCCCGTCTAGTGCCATTGCGTGACGGTGAACTGCGCCAATAAAGGCATCGCGCCCGCCGCCGACCATGCCAGCTTTTAGTTTTTGTGCCATAGTATCCTCTCAGATTCAAATAGATTAAAGAAGTTGTATCAACTAGGGTTAACGGTCTGACTTGGCATAAATTTGTTCAAAGGTTAGTTGCGTGTTGACACAAGGAATATCAATCAAATCCTCTTTGCTAAATTTTCGTTCTGCCCAGCCGTCTTCAGCGCGGTAGTAGCCGGTGATCTTGCGTTTGCGACTGTCAACGACGAGATAAAGTTGCAAAGGAGTCAGCTCTGTGTAAACAAACCGCTTTTCAGATAAATCGGTTCGAGAGGTCGTTTTACTTAAAACCTCTACAATAACGCAGGGGTCTGTTTCGTAATATTCATCTGCGGCTGACTTGCATACCAACATTACATCAGGGTAGTAAAAGACAGCTTCGTCAACACGTAACTTCATATCACTTGTGTAGGTGCGACATGGGGTTGTCTCTGCAGCGTTACCTATGGCTCTAGCGATGTTTCCTGTAATGACGTTGTGTGGCATTGACCCGCCTGCCATCGCGTGAACCTCACCATAGACGTACTCGTGGCGTATATCTGTCTCACGTTCACCCTCGAGGTATTCCTCAACTGTAATATGGTCGATAACCCTTAATGAGTGCATATTCTCTTCAGTTTACTTCTCAAACGCAGCGTCAAACGCAATATCAGAAGGCTTAAAGTCGAGGTTTTTAACAAACGCGGCGGACTCCGTTGCGCCGTGGACACGGTCCATGCGGCTGTCTTCCCACTCCACGCTGAGCGGCCCGGTGTAGTTGATGTCATTTAGTGCCACAATAATGTCTTCAAAACGCACGTCACCACGCCCAACTGAACGGAAATCCCAAAAACGGCGTGCATCTCCAAACGAAGTATGCCCGCCGAACACGCCGACATCACCATTGCCGTGCCCCCACCAGACATCTTTCATGTGCGCGTGAAACATGCGCTCAGCAAAGGTGCGAATGAACTTCACGGAACGCGCTGACCAGTTTGGCACCATTGGGGTGGGATTCCCGCTGAGCTAGATTTTG
>JBCCBI010000179.1:0-10781 GCA_039034155.1 Deinococcota bacterium
GTTCAGACTATTTTGTCATCAAATAGCAACCACACAAGTTAGTGATACATACGTAATAGCTGATGGAATCTCCCCTTCGCCCTTTCACCCCTTCTCCATTGACAACATACTGAGGAACTGACCATCAGACTGTAACAGGTTCTTGTGCAACTGCTAAAAATAACCAGCAAGGGCATAAAAGTGATATCAATATAAAAGCGATGTCGAGAATAACGACATCGCTTTGCATCATTACATTTATATTTCATCACATGAGAAGCATCAATGGCACTGCTAGCAATTTTGTGCGTATCTAAACGCCTTTAGGTATGTGTGTTCAGGTTGATGGTTAGTTGCTCGAGTTTGTAGCTTGTACAACCTCACCTATATACGCTAGTTGACAGCAGCACGTATAGTTGGTTCGCTGGCAACAACCTCACCTAGGGTTGATTCTTTGAGTGTGTTCAGCTCAGCTAGCTCCTGAACATCTTCATCTGGTAGGGGTTTTTGTAGGCTGATGGTGGCACCTAGTTGAGCGAGGCGGGTGTCTAAGTCTTCGTAACCACGCTCAATGTACTGCACACCGCTCACAATAGAAAGCCCTTGTGCGGCTAATGCTGCAACAATCAAGGCACCACCTGCGCGAATATCCGCAGCGTGCATCGTCGTTCCTTGCAACTGCCCACCTTGAATCATGAGTGCGCGGTCGTGCATATCGAGGTTGGCACCGGCCCGTTTAAGTTCAGCAACGTGGGTAAAGCGGTCAGGGTAAACGCGGTCTGTAACTACACTTGTACCCGGAATGGTTGCCAAGAACGCCCCAAAGGGTGCTTGTAAATCGGTAGGCAGGCCAGGGTACTCACTTGCACTAATGTTGGACGGCACAAGTTCCCTATGTGCATCTAGCTCGAGGCTAGTTGCTGTCTCCCGAATCTCAACACCGCAGGCTTGCAAGGTACTAATAACTGCCCGTAGGTGATCAGGAGTAATGCCTTGTAACGTCACCTTGCCACGCGTTGCTGCTGCTGCCAACATAAACGTGCCAGCCTCAATACGATCAGCAATAGCCTCATAGTCAATACCCTGCAGTGAGGAGACACCGTCAACCTCGAGCCGGGCTGTGCCAGCACCTTGAATACGTGCGCCCATAGTGTTGAGCATGGTCACTAAGTCTTCAACTTCGGGTTCTAGAGCGGCGTTTTCAATAACGACCCGCTTACTTCCTAGCGCGCTTGCTAGCAAAATATTTTGGGTGCCGCCCACTGTAGGTGCTTCAAAAACTGCGGTGCCTTCCAGGGGTTGCTCGAGCCAGACGTAAAAATCGCCAGCATCTTCACGAATGTGTGCGCCAAGTTGCCGAAACGCTTTAATGTGCCTGTCTACTGGGCGGGGGCCAAACGCACAGCCACCTGGCATGGACATGCGGGCGTTACCGCGCCTGCCTAAGAGCGCACCCAATGCCACAAAACTTGCCCGCATTTTGCTGACCATAGTGTACGGTGCGTGGGTGCAGTGAACGTCGTCTGCATGAAGGTGGAGGTCACGCCCTTGCCAGTGAACCTTAACGCCAAAATGACGCAACATATCCAAGAGCACCAACACATCACTTAGTTTGGGAACGTTGCGCAAGATAACAGGTTCCGGCGTCAGTAACGATGCCAAAATAAGATACAGCGCTGAGTGTTTAGCGCGGTTAATGGTGACAGTACCTTTTAGCGGCTGGCCACCTTCAATTACAAAGGCTTTGGTGGCGAGTTTAGCTGGCACAGGACGATCAATCATGGGTGAACCCTTCTGCAACGAGCACGACGATATAAAGTGAGCAGTAAATACAAGCTGATAATATTCTGAAGCAGTTGCAAGATACGCCCGTCAAACATAACTTGCCTTTCTAACAGCACAACGTGGCAGCATCTACATATATATGTGTATGTATATAGATGTACACTGTGTAAGATCAACGTCGTGAAAAAATACGCAAGTTACACACCTTACACACTTTAGTGTATAGAGGTTGCTTGAGTGTTGTCAACCTCAACAGTAGAATGCTAATATTGTCACAGGAGGCAAGTGTGCCAAAGCGTGAAAAAAGCAAGCGGCTGCAAGTTGTTATTACCGAAGAACAGGACTCGCTGCTCACCAAAACCGCTTACCAGCTTTCCAACCCGGAGCGTCTTGTCTCCAAGTCAGAAGTTGTGCGCCTTGGTATTTCTATGCTGCACCAAGCTTTGGAAAGTGGTGACCTTGATCCCGAGGTTTTAAAGGTGCTCGAGGAAGCTGCTGAAGAAGCATCCGAATAAGTTTCACATTGATGCTCTCATCAGCGAAAGTATCAACTCTTTAAATCAGTTATAAAGAAAAACGCCTCAAGCTTATCTCAACGAAGCTCGAGGCGTTTTTTCTTTTGTTAGCGTTTCCACGAGTAACTGCCCCAGGCAGTTGCGCGTGCGACCTAGGGGAGTAGAAATAGACCCACTCAGCGTGGAGAAACCAATCCTGGAACTGCTATGTGATAGATGATCTTTTCAATTACGTCGTCTTACGGATTGATAACGTCCGTTAGATGATGTTTGTTACAACTATTAGTAGGATCAGCCTCTAGGCACAACCGCTAAAGCCAACGCAAGCAGTACCCAAATGCTGCCTGCCCAGATGGTGAGGCGCTCGAGCCCACCACTCATACCACTACTGGTTGCAAAATCTTGACTACCTCCCCCAAAACTTTCGCCAAGGCCACCACCCTGCTTGGGTTCTTGCAAAAGCACAATGGCTACCAAAGCAACTGATGACATAATAAATAAGAGCAAAATAAACCAGAAAATAATAAACATATTGACTCTCCTCAAAGCATGTAAATAACTGTAGCAACATGCTTTAGTAACCTCTAACACTCAAATCTCGCAATAAAAACGCGTTGCCCTTGGTAGGCGGGCAACGTCACGACGGTACATGATTTTTGAAAGTAAGCCCAGCATATAAAAGCCAGCTTGTTATGCCTCAACACATCTGGTCAAATGTGCAACAGTGCTCATGTACAACGCTAATGGTGCCGGAAGCGGGACTCGAACCCGCACAGCCGCGAGGCCGGTAGATTTTGAGTCTACTGCGTCTACCAATTCCGCCATCCCGGCAAAAGCAATGTGCATGTTATCAGCCCGTTGGGTAGGCCGTCAAGATTATGTGAACATAACGAATCAAGTTTGACCTTTGCGAAGGCATTTTAACAACTTTCCCTTGTGCCTCAAGCCTTGACCTCTGGTTGGTACTGGATTTTGATTCACGCTAGGGCGCGCTCGAGCGCTGTGTGCGCTCCTGACTTGCCAACATGACAGGTCGGAAGATGCGGTTAGCCTGGTCGTTATCTCGCAAAATGTTGTTGCTGAGGGTTGGCGTACTGGCATCGCTGACAATAATGCCTTGGGTATTGCCTTCAATCGTATTACCTGTTGCAATACCACTTGAAAGTTCATAGTAAGCAAGACCGGCACCGCTATTGTTGCGCAGGACGTTGTCCTCGAGCATGGGGCTTGCTTCATTGCGAACAACAATGCCGTGAAAGCCGTTGCTCTCACTGATGTTACGCGTTGCCGTACCTGCTGCTCCGTTTAAGTAGGAAATACCTGCGTGACCGTTACCGCGTAAGGTGTTGCGGGCAAGATCAGGTGCTGCAGCCCCTTCCACGTTCACACCGCTGTAAACGTTGTTATCGATGGTATTACCTGTATAAATACCCCGCGTTTGCCCAGCCAGGTAAATACCAGAGGCTTCGTTGTCTCTAAAAAAGTTGTCGCTGGCAGTAATGTTGCTAGTACCTTGAGCGCTTAGCCCGTAGCGGCGGTTAATATCACTCACGTTACCTAACAGTTCTGCAGTGGCGCTATCTTTTATCTGAACGCCAGTTGTATTTCCCCGAATGATGCTATTTTCTAACCGTAGGTGGCTCGAGCCAGCACCGTAAAGTCCACTACCACCATTGTCAAAAAACTCGCTGTCAACAACATCGGCGCGAGCACTGCCTGAAAGATATAGGCCGTGTCCACTGCTACCCGAAATACGGCTCTCATGCATGATAATATGACCCGCACTCGCCCAAACTGTACTACTGCTCGGGTGCCCTTCATAACGTAGGGTTACACCGACGAGCTCGAGCGTTGCCTCATTAACCAGTTCAATCAACGTATTCCCGCCACGTGCTACCAGTATTGTACGTGCAGCACCTACGCCACTAACGCGCAAGTTTTGGCTCACCCGCAACACTTGACTAAGTTCGTATGTACCTGCCCGCAGTTGTACCGTGCCACCTTGCTGAGCAGCCTGGATGAGGCTAGTAACCTCACTGCCAGTTACATCGCTGTCAATATTAACCCCTTGTGCAACACTTTGTAGGGTTGCACTGCGCACGAGCACTGTGGCTAAGCGTTTAGCTGAGTTAGGCAAGTTAGCACGTGGATTGGCTGAGCCTGCAAAATGTAAGCCGATGGCGCTGTTATCATTATCAGAAAATAAGAGTGCCCCCGAGCTACCGCCACTGGTATCACAACGGTGGCGCAAAATGCTAGCGTCACCTGTGTTGAGGTCAACTAGTCTGCATGATTTGCGCGTCAACGTCTGGGGACCGCCCGCCGGATGGTGAATTAGGAATAATTCTTCGTTGGGAAGAGGGTCACGCACGGTTAAGTCAACTGTGCCGTATACATCACCTGGACTGCCATCAATCTGCAAAATAACGTAGTCCAAAGCCTCATTCAGGTCGATAGGGTTGGGTAGTACGCCAAAGACCTCACCAGAATCATCACTTGACAAATAGCCCATGCGCAACACCATGTCGACAATATTAAAGCTGCTGAGTAACTCGCTACCGTGGGTACAGTGATGGTTCGTCAGAATATAATTTGTGGCAATAAGTGAGGCTGTGCACGTTGACACAAACCGCTTGCCTGTGCGGTCTTCTACAAGAATATCCAAACGTCCAACAGCACGCCCTTGCAAGCGGTAGCGACTTTGCTCGGTAAATTCATGCAGAGATTCGTAATTATCACCAAAGTTACTTTGAAGCACCTGTTGATTTTGGGGCATGACGAGTGATGCCTGCCCAAATTGCTCGCCGGGAAAGAAAAATGGGCGTTGCGTATACGCACTACCCCATACCAGCATTAACCCCAGCAGTACACAGGTTTTGATCCATGTACGCGCACACTGCAAAGATTGTAAGTGCTTTATGTACATGTGTTCTCCGTAAAAATACTTTGTGACTTAGTTTTCAAGTTATGAGCAAAAGCCCTGTAACTAACTACGATGCAACTTGATCTAATAATGCTTATCCACTTGCGGTGACCATTATGCTGGTGGTGACATGATTGGTAATGACAGGACAAGTGTCCTACCTCAATACTAACAAAGGATAGCAGCTTTGAACCCCGGCTCGCAAAGCTTAACATTTTTCTTACAATTGCTTTTTGACGGAACTCTGAGCTACACATGTTCTATTACAACCCCTCGAGCAAGTCTTAGCTGTTGCGAAAACGTTTTATATTCATGTCTTCACAGCACGTTCCAATATGTTGTCTCATTTAAGACATATCAAGTTTGCCTACAAATTTGTGGTATTAAGCCACAACTCGAACTATTGTTATATAGCGACGACAGGTACAAATAGACCCTATAGCATGGACATGTGTAGTATCCCATACAAACTAATCACTATGCAAGGGGCATATGGTTGTACAACAAGTAAAAAAATTACTTGTTACTACTTGCCCATCTTTAGTTTGACTTAGCACACACTAATTTGATTCATCACATTTGAGTTATTTACAGATTGATCTGCTTCCATCACAGCTTGGACACTATCTTTGCTTACAAGTTAGCGCACTGATACTTGGCCATCCTCGGCTACGTCCTTGACCTATGACATAGCAAGAGCGTCATACAGTGCTCGAGGTTCATCGATACCCCTATAGAAAATCCACCACATTACTAACAATAATTCAATGTCATTCAGCTAACACACTGTGTCATTTACAATTTTCATTTTCTCAAATACATAGCTAAATACCTCTTCTTAACCGCCTAACACACATCACGACAACAGCGGTTTCCAGATAGGAGATACTTACCTCTTGCTTGATTTTTTTACACATAGTGTGTATTATACACATAGTGTGTAAATTACTCAGACTTTAAAGGAGGCTCGAGCATGAGTTACCCCAACGCCCTAATATCCCGCAACACATCTACATTGCCTAGAAAACATTTTGAACCAGTACCTCTTAGCCGCAGCATCATCAACTTAGTAGCGACAACACTCATGATGATTGGCGTTATGTTGATAGGGTCATTTAGTTACGGGCAACCGAGCCATGGGCAACCAAGTTACGGGCAACCAAGTTACGAGCAACCAAGCCATAGACAACCAAGCTACGGGCAACAGCATTCGCGGGTTATCCAAGGTGTAGCACGCAACACTGAATCAGACCTTAATCACACGCTGGTTAGTCACGCAGCAACTAGTCAATTGGCTCAGGCCTCCCCTGCTACAGATCCTTTTGGAGACGCTGCAGAACGTATTAACCTAGACGATGTAAGTCGGGGAGAGTTGTTGTTTTACAGCGAGGCTGGCTTTGTACCTGCACCACAGCTTGCGGTTGATGTTGATATTCAAGTGACGGGGATGGTGGCTAGGGTTGTACTCGAGCAACGCTTCACCAACCCCACTAATACATGGTTAGAAGGCATTTATGTCTTCCCTCTTGCTGAAGATGCTGCCGTTGATACCCTCACTATGATTGTTGGTGAGCGCCGCATTGAAGGCGTGATTCAACGGCGCGAAGAAGCCAGAGCCAACTATGAAGCTGCGCTCGAGGCAGGTCAGCAGGCCAGTCTAGTTGAGCAAGAACGCCCCAACATGTTCACGACCTCGGTAGCAAATATTGCCCCCGGTGAAACCATCACGGTAGAAATCGGCTACTTGGAAACCCTCCGCTACGACCAAAACGCGTTTTCGCTACGCTTTCCACTCGCCATCACCCCACGCTACATTCCGGGCTATCCGCAAGATGCCACCTACATGAGCACGCCTGGTGAGCTATCCGCACATGCGCCCGTCATTCAAGCAGACGAGGTCAGTAGCACGCTTACTGTTAGTAATCGCGGTTGGGCTGGAGCTACAGCTCAAGTTCCCGACGCCCCGCGCATCACGCCACCTGTGGCACCGCCGGGGGTTGATACAGGTACACGCGTCACCCTCCGGGCGCAACTTGACGCGGGCTTTCCCCTAGCGCAACTCAGCAGCCTCTACCATGATATTCAGCAAACGCGCCAGGATGACAGCATCAGTCTAGAACTAACCGGGCCAATTGTGCCTGACCGCGATTTTGTGCTTACTTGGTCGCCTGCTATTGACAGCGCACCCGAAGCCGCTCGTTTTCAAGAACAAGCGGACGGTCACGACTACGCGCTGGTGATGGTCATGCCGCCCAAAGTGATGGCCGCGCCCAGCTTGCCCAGAGAGATGATTTTTATTATTGATACCTCTGGATCGATGGAAGGTGGCTCTTTAGAGCAGGCTAAAGAAGCCCTCATCGTGGCACTTGATAGGCTTGGCCCGGATGACCGCTTTAATATTATCGAGTTTAATTCGGTGACAAAGGCGCTCTTTCGCCAAACTGTTGATGCTGATATTGGCAATATTCGCCGGGCGAAAGGTCTTGTGTTGCAACTTGAAGCTACTGGCGGTACCGAGATGGCTCCTGCGCTCGAGCGCGCCCTGGGCGGCCGCCCACCTGAAGGATTTTTACGGCAGGTTGTCTTTATTACCGATGGCAGTGTAGGCAACGAGGTTGAACTTTTTGGACAAATTCAACGCGACTTACGTGGGGCACGACTCTTTACAGTTGGCATCGGTTCAGCGCCTAACAGTTTTTTCATGCGCAAAGCTGCTGAGGCTGGACGCGGCAGCTACACTTACATTGGCGACTTACGCGAGGTTCAAGGCGAGATGCAAACGCTCTTTACCAAGCTCGAGAACCCCGTCATTACCAACTTGACTGTGCGCCTACCTGAAGGTAGCGACGCCTACCCTGAAACCATTCCCGACCTCTACCTAGGTGAGCCTGTTGTGCTCAGTGTACGGCTTCCTGAACGCGCCAGCAACGCGGACATTGTCATTGCAGGTGAGATTGCAGGGAATCCGTGGGAGCGCAGGTTATTAGGGCTTGGCAGTCAAGTTGAAGATGATGCTGGTGATGACGTTGATAATGCCCGTCAAGGTCTCAGACAACTTTGGGCACGGGCAAAAGTGGACAGCCTCGAGGACAACATGCTCGGTGAGGATAACGAGGGCATTGCCAAATTAGAAGAACGTATTACCCAAGTAGCGCTCGAGCACAGCTTGGTGAGTGCCTACACCAGTCTCGTAGCCATTGATGTGACGCCAATTCGCCCTGAAAATGCAGATGCCACCTCTGGCGAAGTTCCCCAAACGCTCCCCGCAGGTCAAAGCTACGACGCCATCTTCGGTGGCTACCCCAACACCGCCACGCCATCTTTGCGGCATCTCTTCTTAGGCGTGCTAGCGCTTGTGCTTGCCATCATCGGGCTTGTCCCCAACCGTTCTCACAGCAAAAAACGGAATATCTCAAACAACACCAACCGAGGCCCTGCACAATGGCTTGGCAAGTAAAACCACATCAGAATTTCGCTAGCATTCAACCTAGCCAACAGCAACACGCTCATCTTCCCTGTTCACATCTGCCTCAGCAGCTAAAAGCTGAGGCAACCTCTCAAACCTCAGATCAAGCATCGCCACCTTCAGCATTTACAGCACTAGCTCGAGGCTGGCAGCGCATCACCTCATACCTATCACGATATTTGTCATGGCAACGCTGTATCGCACTAGTCTGTCTAGTCTTTGCCATCTATCACCTCAGCTCAGCGGGCTATATTCACGCTAAAGCATGGCTTGCCCAGCAGTTAATGGCACGGGCTTGGCAACAAACGCAGGTCACTGGCGAGCCTCACAAACCGTGGCCGTGGGCAGATGGGCACCCAGTATTCAGACTGCGTGCACCTGAGCAGCAAGAGCAACTTTTTGTACTAGCCGGGGCAAGTGGGCGCAACTTAGCATTTGCACCAAGTCATATGCTGGCAAGTCCAAATCCTGGCGAGGCAGGTAACAGTGTGATTGCCGGACACCGGGACACGCATTTTCGGTTTTTGCGGCATGTGGCTGTAGGCGATGTGCTCGAGGTTGACTTTCCGGACGGGCAGATTAAGCAATTTGAGATTGTGACGCTCGAGGTTGCTGACGTGCGTGATAGCTCGTTGCGACTAGATGGTCATGCCAACCAACTTGTTTTGGTGACGTGTTACCCGCTAGATGAAATTGGTCCGACGGGGCCCCTAAGGTATGTGGTGACGGCTCGAGCTATCAATCCTGTAGATACTAATGACATTCAGTCAACTTCAACCGAGATCACCTCAAGCAGGTTAATTGAACACGCATCAGCAGTAAGCTTTCCTTTGTTTTAACATCACTCATGGCATGGTAAATGTTAGCGATGTCGACATCAGCACACAAGCCGGACAACCTTAAACAGCTTATAATCACAAGGCACTTCGTCAACCTCACAGGGTGTAAGTGCCTTGATTTATTTTTCATAGCTATCACAACAATAACATCTATAGCTTATGCAATATTACGCAAGTTAATATAATGACTTGTACGTTTTGGCGGGAGGATTCATTATGTCTTTAAAAGAAGAACGCGAACAACTTAAAGCCCTTCGGGGGTATCTTTGATGTTGAAACAAAACAAGCCAAGCTTGCCAAACTAGAACCACAACTCAACGATCCCAACTTGTGGAACGAACCTGACAAAGCTCGTACCATCACCCAACAAGCTACTCGCCTCAAAAAGGTTATTGATACATATACACGCTTGGAAGATGACATTGAGGGGCTTGAGGAACTATTTGAGATTGCCAGTGAGGAAGAGCTCGAGGAGCTCGAGGCAGAACGTATAACTATTCAACAAAACTTAGATGAACTCTACCGCGAAACACTCTTCTCAGGCGAGCACGATGACCGACCAGCTATCATCACCATCAAACCAGGTGCAGGCGGCACGGAGTCCTCGGATTGGGCGGGTATGCTTTTGCGCATGTACCGCCGCTTTGCTGAACGGCAAGGGTTCAACGTGGAGGTGTTGGATGTCGTCGGTAGCGACGCCGCGCCTAACGGCATTGATTACGCGCAGTTTATTGTGCGTGGTGAACGTGGTTTTGGTCGTTTGCGGGTGGAATCTGGCGTCCACCGTCTAGTTAGAGTTAGCCCGTTTGACTCACAAAACCGCCGCCACACCTCATTTGCTTCCGTTGAGGTGATGCCCGAAATTGATGACGATATTGATATAGATATTGACCCTAATGATGTTCGTGTGGACGTTTACAGGTCATCTGGCCCTGGCGGGCAATCAGTCAACACCACCGATTCTGCAGTACGCGTTGTCTATAAAAGCGGTACATCAGATGAAATTGTCGTTACCTGTCAAGACGGTAAATCACAGATTAAAAACCGCGAAAAAGCCATGAAGGTGCTGCGCTCGAGGCTTTGGGAACGTGCTGAGCGAGAGCGTTTAGAAGAACAAATGAAAGCTCGAGGCGAGCAAAAAGCCATCGAATGGGGTAGCCAAATTCGCTCCTACGTGCTCGACAAACAATACATCAAAGATCACCGCAGCGGTGACCTTTGAGCAGCGGCGCGGCATGGTGCGGACGTTGCGCGCGCTTGGCATGCCTTTGAAA
>JBCCBI010000180.1:0-10709 GCA_039034155.1 Deinococcota bacterium
ACCTTCCAGGTGGGTTAATTCGTTAACGAATTAACCGGAAAGCGTATTAAATATCATCTAAGCGGATGATTGCTCTTAAAGGAGATGTATGCAAATCGGTATCGATAGCTTTGCTGCACAGGTGATTGACCCAGAAACTCGAGCCCTGCAACCCGCCAGCGAGCGCATGAACGACCTCATCCAAGAAATTGTTTATGCCGACGAGGTGGGGCTTGATAACTTTGGCGTGGGGGAACATCACCGTGAAGAATTTTTAGACGCTGCCCCGACGATGATTCTAGCGGCTGCCGCAGCTCGCACCAAAAACATCCGCTTGACCAGTGCGGTCACGGTGCTGAGTGCAGATGACCCCGTGCGGGTCTTTCAACGCTTCGCCACGCTTGACCTTATCTCAAACGGACGCGCTGAGATTGTGGCTGGGCGGGGGTCTTTCACTGAAGCCTTTGCGCTCTTTGGTTTGGAGCTTCATCAGTACGATGAACTGTTTGCTGAAAAGCTAGCCCTTTTACTTGAGCTTCGCAGTCAAAACCCCCTCACGTGGGTCAGCAAATTTCGCGCACCGCTCAATAATCAAGGGGTCTATCCAAGACCTGTACAAGCCCGTTTACCCGTGTGGCTTGGGGTAGGTGGGACACCTGAGAGTTTTGCTCGAGCGGGGAGCCTCGGTTTACCGCTTATGGTGGCGATCATCGGTGGTGATTTTAGGCGCTTTCGCCCTCACATCAATCTTTACCGTAAGGCAGGTGCACAAGCTGGCTTTGCACCAGAGCAACTCAAAGTGGGGGTTCATGCTTTTGGCTACGTAGCTGACACTTCAGAAGCAGCGAGAGACATCTTTTACCCTGGCTTTGCCCACATGATGGGAGAAATCGGCAAAGAGCGCGGCTGGCCACCCATGCGCCGTCAGCAGTTTGACGCTTCTTGCAGCCCAGAAGGCCCTTATTTGATTGGTGACGCACAGGCGGTGGCTGACAAGATTCTTTATGTTAATGAGGTGCTCGGGGGCATTGAGCGCATCAGTTTACAGATGACCAACGTGATGGTAAACCATGAGAAGATGTTGTCAGGTATTCGCTTACTCGGTGATGAGGTTGCGCCGATAGTGCATGAGAGAAGCGAAAGATCCCTGCTAGGTAATGACCTAAACGAGTAAATCCAAAATTCATCAGACTTCAAGGGCTGTTGCTCGTATCAACATCCACATGCATGACCCTATCCACATGCATGACCCTGTCGCGGTTGAAGAACTAGTAACCTTTACCCATATGAGAGTGTCTAATTTGCACAAGAACTTTAAGGAGATCATGCGGATGTCGCCATTGCAATACGCTAAAACCCTCCAAGACAGAAAAAATGTGAACCTCTTAGTCTGATTCCCCTTAGTTAGGCAATGAGTTGGGTTTAACTGCTGAGTCATTTCGAAGAGAGGAAATATATGAATAATAGGTTGTCGTTGGGGTTTTTAGTACTGCTATTCGCTGCGCTTTGGTTACCACTAGGTCAGCATGCATTTCTAGTCCCACATTGGATGCAAGTCGGTACGTTTATGGCGCCGGCATTACTTTTCATGCTTTTTTCTGAACGTCAAACAAATACAGAGGGCATAAACTTCCGCACAATGTCGGTCATCATGCTTGTGCTGTACATAGTGCATCAGTTTGAAGAGCATTGGTTAGATATATTCGGCAATTACTATGCTTTCTATCCTTCAGTCAATGCGCTACTTGCTGGTGTACTGGGGCAAGATGTGACGAGTTTTGAGGTGCTTACGCCCTTATCCATTTTTGTTATTAACACATCATTGGTTTGGCTCGTTGGTTTTATTGCTATTGGATTTGGCGAAACAACAAGATTCCCAGCATTAGCGATGAATGGCATAATTTTGGTTAATGCGGTAACGCATATTATGGCATCTGTTGCACAACAAGCCTATAACCCAGGTACATTAACCTCTATAGTTTTGTTTATTCCATTTGCTCTTTATTTCTACCGACAGGTGACAGTCAACAATTTAGTATCTGGGTTTGAGGTTGTAGCTAGTCTAGTTTGGGCGATACTAGCACACGTGCTTATGGTTGGGGGCTTAATTGGCGCTAATTGGCTTCAGATCTATCCCGAAAGCTACTATCATGTTGCTCTGGTCGTGTGGTCGCTGGTACCAATTTTTGTCTTCAGAGTACAGTCACCTGTAAAGACATAACGTACCTCATTAATGAGGACGTGCATTTTATGTTCTGACGGACGTCCTCACTCCTTTGCTGGTATCGGTTTTTCAAGGTAAGGCGTTAGTAAAATAAGTACTCGAGCAAAGATGAAGGGGTATGTTGCTGTAGCAGGTCTGAATTTGGGTCCAGCACAGATGAAGCCTCAGTACTTTTCGTGTTGGAGACAAGCTTGGATGCTTTGTCTTGAAGTGAAATTAGCTTAGTGATGCAATACCGATTCCGATATAAACCTTCACTGATAGCTGTTTCTACGCAAAGGGTTGTCGGAACCATGTAGGTTAATTCTTACTGAAACTAACCGGAAACAGTAGCATCTAACCCATAACCAAAAAGCTAATATGCATTAAGAAAGTCAGTCACAGCCTGCTCGAGGCTAACCTGACCGCTTGCCGTCCACTTGTCAAACTCGCGTAAAAATGGTCCTAGTTGGTGGGTGGCAGTCGCAAATTCGCGCATCAGCAAGCGTGCGGCTGGGCCTGCATACTCTAAATAGCCAGTTGTCTCAAAGCGCTCTAGGTTTGCCTCAACGTCATAGGCAACAGCTCTGTGCTCAATCTGCCAACCTTGCTTGCTATCACTGAGGATGATGTATTGCGCTTTGCGCACGCCACCCAGCGGCAAACCTGCTGAACCAACCGTGACTATTGTTGTGCTTGCGGTTGTGCCCGCAACCCTGCGTTCCATCGACAAGTGGTTGTGTGCCCGGATGATTACTTTAGGTAAGGTTGTGGCACTATCTGTGCCATCACCACAACTTGCAAACATCTGCTGTAGGTCGGCTTCAGGCGTCAGTAAGCTGATGTTGTCGTTGTCCTTGCGACAAGATGAGTGTACAAAGATGATGTCTTGTGCTTCAGGTGGGCTGTAGGTCATGGGAAGCTCGAGCAAGCTTGCTCTAACCTCATCGCCTAATTGACGAACTGACCATGCTACGGGCTTAAAGCGTTCCTCTAAAAATTCGGGAAACGCAGGGTCGCCGTACTGCGCCACATAGCGCTCGTGATTGCCCCGCACGATTGGGCAGCCAATATTTTGAACGCGCTCAAGACATGACTTGGAATCTGGTCCTGTGTTGACAATATCACCAAGGACCACGCAGCCATCTACCTCTGCATGAGAAATATCTTCTAGCACAGCCTCGAGGGCTGCTAGATTACCGTGAACGTCACCAAAGGCGGCAAGTCGCACGCTATAAACTCGTTAAGTTACTAAAAATAAACTAAAACGCTTATTCGCTGACTTCGTCCAAAAAGGCTTGAAGGCGTTCCATGTCAACGGCAATGGGCGCGCGGCGGCGGCGCACAGCACCGTACTCAAGAAGACGTGCCAAGCAGTGACTCACGGTTTCGCGAGTTGCACCGATCATCTTAGCGAGGTCTTGCTGGGTGAGGTTGAGGTCAATGACAGTACCTCTATCACCAGGTGCGCCAAAGTCGTTGGCAAGTCGTAAAAGCAAATTTGCCAAGCGTCCAGGTGCGTCAAACGCACCAACCTCAGCAAACCAAGACTGGGCTTGCCACAACCGTGTAGACATCACCTTGATGAATTTCATGGCGATTTTGGGCTGTTGACTTAATAAATTTTGGAAGATGTCTTCTGGCAGCACAATGAGCGTGGTGTCCATGACGGCTTCAGCTTGATTGGGGCGGCGCTCGCTAGGGAGCAGCAGCAGTTCGCCGAAGATGTCGTACTGACCAAGTAGCGCCAGGATCATCTCTTTACCATTTGGGAAGTACATGGAGATTTTCACCATGCCGTCGCGAATAAAGTAAAGTGCGTCCGCGGGGTCTTCCATATGATAGATAATGTCGCCGGGGGCAAACCGCTTATACGGCGTAATGCGCGCGAGTTCCTCGAGCTCATCTGGAGAGAGATCGTCAAAGAGCTGGGTGTTTTTTAAGTGCCAGACTAGGCTAGGATATTCCTGTTGTTCCTGTTGCATTCTTGACAGTTTAACGCATAATCTATGAGTAAATGCAAAAAGATACTAAAACCTTGTCCTAGAGGGTGATTTGAAAATCTCTAACAAATTGATTTAAGTGAGTGAAACGCCGAAAACTTTGTAAAAAAGCTGATGTTGTTGTATAGATTCGCAGGTTTAGAACAAGTTACCTACCTAGGCGCTCGTCAATAAGATCTTGAAAATTAAATGGTTTGGTCTTATGCATGTAATACCAGTTGGCCGTGATTGGCACTTTGTCGAAGTCTTCTTCAAATGTGCGCTCGGGCCATGCAGTTCTGTCTAAAGCAGGATTTGTGTAACGATAAATTCGTGGGCAGTTTCCATTTGGACAGGCTTGGTTTATAAAGTACGGAGGTGGAAAAGAGGGATTTGACGTAATCCAGAAGTCAATTGCAAAAACGTTACCGTCGTCATTTCTGCGAACAAAAATTTGAGAGTAGTGGGCTCGCCAAGAAAAAACCTCTTGCTTAACGCGCTCGTACTTATCACGCGCTGCTTGAGTTTCTATCTTTCCCTCAGCATATTGAGGTTGAATAAACCCATCAATGACAGCATATGCATATTCCAAAGAAATTGTTTTTGAAAATTCCGTGTGATAGAAAGTCTCAAAATCTATGTCCATGAGAACGTCGATTTTGGAATCCAAAAACCTAACGTTTTGCCCATGAGAAGACAGCAGGGATAACCCGACTTGTTGGTAGTAGCGCATGTAAAGATACGCTACTAGGGCAAGAATCACGGCAAGTGTTATGAAGGCTCTGTTTGGATACTTGACATAACTCATGATTCTTAGCTTACTAAGTCCGTATAGCTTGGCTTATGATGCTAACTCACTAAGTTCTTGTAAAGCTCGAGCGTCCGCCTAGCTGTCTCTTCCCAACTAAACATCTTCGCGCGTTCATAGCCTAACTCAATAAGCTGCCTAGCTTTGGCGTCATCCGTTAACAGGTGCTGCATCGCGTCAGCAATGGCGTCTACACTCAGCGGATCAACTAAAATCCCAGCATCGCCGACAATTTCTGGTAGGGAGCTAGCGGTAGAGGCAATCACAGGTGTACCGTGAACCATCGCCTCGAGCGCAGGTAGTCCAAAACCCTCATAAAGAGACGGAAACGCGAGCATCTTTGCGCCGTAGTAGAGCGCGTGCAAGCTAGGTTCGTCTACATAGCCGGGGAAAATCACGCTATCTAAGTTTCCTGCTTTGGCAAAGGTCTCATCTGCACGCCAGTTTTTGGCACCTACAATCACTAAGCGTACGTCGTGCTGGGCATGCACCTTATCAAAGGCATCAATGACTCGAGCCAGATTTTTGCGTGGTGCTAAGTTGCCGACATACAAAATATACGGCTGCGTGATGTCGAGCTTCGCAAGTGCGTTGGCAACCTCAGCGTCACTCAGTGGCATAGCGGCATCCACACCGTTGGGGGTGACGGTAATTTTATCTGCTGGTAGCTTGGCATATTTGATGAGATCATCTGCTGCCGCCTGACTCACAGTGATGATGCCATCTGCCGTTTTGCCTGATGCAGGAATGAGCGTTTGGAAGATGAGCCGCGTGGCGAGGGGTTGCACTTCGGGCGTAACCAGCGAGATGGCGTCGTGAATGGTCACAACGCGTTTGTAACGGCGCGGGAAGCCTGGGGGTGGTAGCAAAAATGGGGCAATACCGCAAGGATCGTGGAGGATGTCAAGCTTAAGTTCACGGGCGGCGCGGTGGAGTGACCAATTTCCCAAACTGGCAGCAAGTGGGACTAAACGCAAGTTTTGCATAGGAAGGCTAGCAAATTCTTGATACCAGGGGTGTGCTGAGTCTGGATAGGGGTTGAGTAGGGTGATGTCGAGGTTGGGCTCGAGCTTTACTAGCTCCCGAGTCAAATTCACAGCATAACGAGCAATCCCTGTAAAGTGCTGGTCCATGCCGTAGGTAAATAAGCCTATTTTCACGATGATGTTCCTTGTTGAGCTTGGTAGATGACCTCGAGCGTCTCTTGAGCTGTCCGCTGCCAGGTAAATGTTTTTGCGCGGGCGATGCCCTTATCACGCAGGGTGTGACGCAAATTTTCATCACCTGCGAGTTGGCGCATGGCGTTTGCAATCTCATCTGGATTTTGTGGATTTACGAGTAGCCCAGCATCCCCAGCAACTTCAGGCAGTGACGAGCGGTTGGACGTAATCACGGGTGCGCCGCAGGCCATCGCCTCGAGCACAGGCAAGCCAAAACCCTCTTCTAGTGACGGAAACACAAAGCCCAGCGCGTGGCTGTAGAGGCTGGTCATGGACTCATCTGGTACGTAACCAAGGTGGCGAATACGGCCTGTGAGGTTGTGGGTGGCAGCTTGTTGCTCGAGCCAGTCTAAATCAGTCTGGTGCCACGGACCCGCAAAGTAGAGCTGCACATCCGGATGTTCCACGGCCATACTCGCAAATCCTTCGATAATATTCACTTGATTTTTGTTGTCGTTACGCCCGCCAATATTCACAAAGTAGGGCGGGTGGTCTGCATACTCCCCACTGTCAACCGGGTAATATCGTGTTTGGTCGAGGCCGTGATAAACCACGTGCAAACGCTCAGCAGGCAAGTTGAGTAAGCGGGCGGCGTCTTGCTTGACGCTTTCACTAATGGTGATGATGTGCTTGGCGGCGCGTAATTTGCGGTAGTAGGCTTGCCAGCGCAAGGTGCTAAGTTTTTCGCTGAGACTCGTGCCACTAGGACGGTTAGCTTCAAGTTGTAGTTTGAGTTCGGTTAAATCGTGCAACACTGCCACCGTACTCCCAAACGGATTGACCACCAAACCGTTAAAATCTGGCGCAAACAACACATCTGGGCGAGTTCGCAGTAAGGCGTAGCGTAAGGTGACTTCGTTGTAGAGCCAGTAGACCTGCGCAGGTCGGTGAGGGCGGGGTAGCAGTATGGTGCGCTCGAGGGGGATATTGACGGACTCGAGCACAGGCAGTAATTTCTGTTGAGGCTGCCACGTGAGTAAATATTGAGGTGGTTTAGGCGTATTTGTAAGTTCAGCCTCGAGCGCGCGAATTAGCGCCCGCAAGTACGCACCTACGCCACGCAGACGGTGTTCAGATTGAAGGGGTGTGGCATCAATAAGCATTGGTGCTAGCTTAACAACTTGGGCGTGCTGTGGTTGTGCCATCTTCAGATATCCACACAATGTCGAAAGCCGCAACATCATGTGCTGCGGCCTGTGTAAGGTTATATGCTGAATTGAGTGCTAGAGGTTAGTGATGCTAACGGAAGTTGCCAAAGTCTACTGATGTTACACCCGCCGTGTTACTTACGCTGACAACGTATTGTTGCGATGCTTCAGCTGGAATAGTATCTAAAATCCAATCTGAGGCTGTTGATACGCGGGCATATCCACCAGGTGAGTCAGGTTGCGCACATCCGCCTACGCCAAAGCTGGTGATGCCAGCTTGGAGCCAGCCGCTTTCATACGGCACCATGAGCGGGCCACCACTGTCGCCTTGGCAAGAGTCAATCTCGCCATCTTCATAGCCTGCACAAATGATGCCTTCACTGATGACGGCAACATCACCTATAGCATCGTCACAGGCGTCGTTGCTAATGATGGGCACTTGCGCTTCTTGTAGTACATCAGAGGTTTCACCGCCATCGCTGGTGAGTCCCCACCCGAGAATAGTTGCGCGTGTGCCGGGACTTGCCGCATCACCTAACTCTGGTGTGACGAGGGCCATGCGCGACATCAGTTGATCTTCAGGTAGTTCTAATAACGCCACATCAAAGGATTGGTCATTAGAGCGACTGCCTTGATAGTTGGGATGCATGAGGACTTGTGTTGTGGTGAGTTCGAGGCCGTCTTCCTCGAGGTTACTTGTTCCCAACCTGACCGTAACTAATGAAGCAGGGAGTGCACCAAAGAAGCCTGCTTCCACACAGTGAGCAGCCGTGAGCACCCAACGACTGGCAATGAGCGTGCCCCCGCACAACCTGCCCCCAGCGTTGAGGCTCACCATAAACGGATATTCCTCAATGCTTGCGTCTTGTCCCCCAACAATTTGCAAGTTAACGTTGTTACTGGGAAAAGTATTTGTCCAACCCACGGGCAACTGCTGACTGACCGTGTAGCTGCCTTCAGAAAGGTTCTCAAAGAGGTAGCGTCCATCTGCATCTGTAATAACTGAGCGCTCACCACTATCCAAAGTATTGTTGCTGTTGGCATCCAAAAACACAATGAATTCGTCTAGTGACGCTTCACCTGCATCACGTGTGCCGTTGGCATTGCGGTCATACCAAACTTGTCCTTCAATAACGCCTCGAGCATTAGGGTCTGGGGTGGGTTCGGGCTGAGGAGTTGGTTGAGGCTCCGGGTCTGGTGTTGGGTCTGGATTAGGGTCTGGGTCTGAGCCAGATGATGTCACGTCTGGGAACAGAACACTAGACGTTGAACTTAATCCTAACAAAGTAAACCTGCTGCTTGTAAACCGTGTCTCGAGGATCAAGAAGCTTACTGTTTCATTCGCAAAAGAACTTAGATCCAGAGTTCCAGAGTCATAGACAAGGTCATTTGTCGTTGAATCGGTTAAGCGAATACGCGTATCTACAGTTGTCGACCTTGTTAAGAGCGGACTAACCTCACCAAACTCGAGGTCCGCCACATAAGGCGTTTCCAGACTAGCTTCAGATGTTGTGACATAAACATCAGCGCGTTCTATGGAGAGGGCAACATGAACAAAGCGCATGCTCACTTGCGCTGCCAACGAAGACACGCTGTCATCACGTAGTAACAGCCCCTCAATGCCATTGTCACCACCTAGCAAAAGGAGGCTATAGTCGCCAGCTTCATCAAGGGTGACAGCGTTGTCAAAAATGACTTGGTCAGATGCCGCCAAACGCACGTCAACAGTAACCTCGCCAAGGTTAACGCTTTCGTATTCAGAATTAACACCGTAGACAAGGTAATCTGTTTGATCGCCTGCGATATTACCGTACACAAGGCTGGTATCAGGTGAAACATGGATAATGCGCAAGCGGGCTGTTTCCGAAGCAGGGCTAGTTACCAAATCGTCATCGCTACACGCACTGATGACACTGACGACTACGACAAGACATAACAACATTAAGTTTCTAATCTGCTGATGTGACATCAACCATCTCCCTACCAAGTCACCTGAACGCAGTTACACAGGTGACCTGTAGCTGGATTAAATGTCGCAGAGATACCATTGAGATTACCGCTTAGTTCAAATTAGTGATTCTAATATCTCAAAACTTATGATTCTGATAGTGTGAATAAGCGCACCCGTATACCACGACACTTGCAAGGGGAGGATAGGAAAGTTTTGTAAACAGACCGTAAAGCTATGTTGTAGGTTGCATTGGTTTATGAAGTTGTAGGTTGCGTTTAAAACTAGTAGGGTGCCTCTTAAAAAAGCTGAGGATTCGTCAATTTGATGGATATTGTGCAGATTCCATGCGCGCATCACAGAATTTGTGAAAGCATTGTTGCAAGGCATTCTAATAGCAAATCACACGATGTACTGATACACCCCAACGTCATCCGGATTGAGGCCAATACCTATCGCAGTTAGCTAATGATGTCATTGTGGGCGTATTAGCTGGTTCCCCCGTTCTCTCGTACCTAAGCACAACATGGCACATCAGCAATCTGCAACAGCATCTCGTAAAACTGCTACGGATATCAACATAAAAGGTCGCGACCGAAGCCACGACCTCTAAAAACACGCTAAAAGGTTACGTTAATAAGTTATTAGCGGAAGTTACCAAAATCCAGCGAATCAGTATTGTCAAAGCCAGTCACAACATACCGCTGCGATAGCTCCGCCGGCACGTTGCTCAAAATCCAACTGCTTGCTGTAGACACGCGGGCGTAGCCGCCGGGTGAGTTAGGCTGCGCGCAACCGACGCCAAAACTAGTGACACCAGCTTGCAGCCAACCGTCTTGGTAAGGCACTAATAAAGGTCCACCACTGTCACCCGCACACGAGTCGATGCCACCCTCAGCGAAGCCAGCACAAAGTGCGCCTTCATTGATGACATAAGCAGGTGCGAGCGCGTCAGCACAGTCAGTGTTGCTCACAATGGGCACTTGAGCTTGCTGCAAGATGCTTGAAGTTGGCCCATTTTGAAAGTCATCGTTCAGCAGTCCCCAACCTAAAACGGTTGCTAAGGTGCCAACGCTGGCGTTGTCCAGCAAGTCGGCAGTGACTAAAGGAACACGTGGACGAAGTTGATCTTGAGGTAGTTCTAACAGGGCAATATCAAATGCTTGATCAGGTGAGTCACCACCTGCATAACTTGGGTGGGTGAGTACCTGCACAGGGTTGACTCGCACGCCGCCCTCGTCGATGTTGCTACTACCAATGACAACCTCAATTTCAGCTGGTGAGATGATGCCGTCTGGTGTCTCGAGGCAGTGAATCGCGGTCAGCACCCAACGACTAGCAATAAGCGTGCCGCCGCAGAGTTGCTCACCGGGTAGCACACCCACCATAAACGGATAGTCCTCGACGCTAGCATCTTGCCC
>JBCCBI010000181.1:0-10658 GCA_039034155.1 Deinococcota bacterium
CGGTAAACTATAGGCACGTAGTTGGGACACGAAAGTATATAAACTATGACAGATGTAGACTGCCAAGCTACTCGAGAATAAACACAAGATTAATGTCATCAAAAGTCACGCGAGTGTCATTAAAATATGCATCTTAGTAAGAAGCCTAATCATATAACCCCCAATGATTTGTAGGATGCCAATATCGATAGGATGCCACGCCAAGAGGAGAACGCTGTTGCTAAGTCCTAATTTAGAAGTTAACACCGATACATCCCTGATTGATCCAGACTGGGAAGATTTTGCCGAGTACCATGATCACTACTATGGGCTGGCAATTGAGTACATCAAACACATGGTGAAAGGTGTTTCACACTCAAATAACGTTGCTGACCTTGTCATAGGCGAAGCTGGGTTTTACGTGCAATCCAAAAACTTTCCGGCTTCGTTCTACGGTGATACAGGTACAGCCCAGGTTAGGTTGCTAACCGAGTCTGAAGCGCAAGCGCTTGTTTGGGAAGCTACCGCGCTTTACCGCGCAGGTGACGTGCAATCCCTAACATGCATGTACAGTGATAACTCGCCGCTTGATTCTTTTTTTGGCTACCGCACCGAAAGTGGCTATGAGCTTGGCGGTTTGCGTACAAGTTTACCCCTTCACCTGCGTGCCATGGTAGACGCGCACCATGAGGTTGAGTGGGAAACGGATTGGCTTGGCACCAACAAAGGTGTGCTGGTCTATCAGCGGACGCTTAAAGGGGAGCACTTGTTAGTGAGCGCACCTGGGCGTCGTCAGCCTTTTCCACTTATTGGTGGATTTGAAGAGTAGATGTTGTTGGTAGCATTACCTGATGCATCACTGGTTAGTTCTGTCAAAAAATATTAGCATCACAGAATCCCCTTAAACTTAAAAGCTGATTAAACCTCAGTAACACGCTACAGGTGCCATGTGGCTTCTGATGTTAGGTATTGATGGTGTCTTATTTGAGAGTGGCGCCTGTCTTGTTTAGTATGCATAAGTGACGCTTCAAACTCAAGTTGAAAGACAGCTTCTAAAATAGATATGCTCTGAAAACAGATAAAAGATCAAGTTTCAATTCTTAAATTAACGATTTTGATCTGATGCTATTGTCGGTATCAGGCGACTTTAAAACTGTTGGCAGCGGGTCTGAATTTTGTTGCGGAGACGTTGACAGGCTTGTATGGTTTGGATATGAACGACGGTACGCCACCTACTCAACTCCCATCTCAACAACTAAATAGTCAACCTCGAGCTAGGCCTAGACGCGGCCTAGGCCATCAGTATGACGTGATGATCGTGGGTGCTGGCGTGTCTGGTTGTGAAGCCGCCTGGCGCTGTGAGGCTGCGGGGTTAGATACGCTGCTGGTGACGACGAGTTTGGATACGGTGTACAACTTATTGGGCGATGCTGTGGAGCTCGAGCCACCCCCAAACACACTCATGCAACGTGTTTTTGCAGATGTGCAAGAAGACGGACGGGTAAGCAACTGGGCGTTTCATCGCCGCGCTAAAACCATCATTGAACAAGAAACAGACATTCACTTGCTTCAGTCGAGTGTGATGGCATTACTAGTTGAAGATATTCAATCATCACTGGAAAATGCAGGTATGGTGCAACCATCATCTGCAAATAAAAAGATAAAAGGCGTGCGCACATGGGAGGGCGTTGACCGTTTTACGCGCCAAGTTGCGTTGTGTGTAGGGAGTTTTTTGGGCGCGCGCCTCACGATTGGGACTCTCACTGAGGTTGCCGGGCGCTTGAGCGAGATGGCCTATGACGATTTGTTCGACAATCTTAAAGCAACTGGCTTTGAATTAACCCAAACCCAACTCAACGCAGACTTTCAAGATGGTAGCTTGCCATATGAAGTTAAGTGCCACGTCTTTGCGGCTAGTGAGCAAGCTGGTTACAAGCTCGAGCACGTACGTGGTCTGTATGCAGCAGGTGTCTGCCGTCGCGGTTACATCTCTTTTGAAGAAGCCGCATCAGAAGGGCAAAACCTTGCCGATGAGCTGATTCGTCATCATCAGCAAAGTTAGTCAGATGCTATAGGATAGGTCTGTGAAATCAGCAAATGCACCACTTATGTTCAGTTGGCATCAAACTCAATATCGGTAAGCCACAAAAGTGATTCGCGGGCTTTGATAGCTTGGGCGGGGTAGGTGTCAATATTTTTAGGTGCGTTGAGTGTGTTGTTGAGCGCGTCGCGTTTGTTGTCGCCAGCAACCAAAAACGCAACAGTACGGCTGTGACTCAAGGTACTCGCCGTTAAGCTTAACCGTGTCCCCTTAGCCTCAGTTTCCACGACGGTCACAAGGCCGCCAGCGTGAACTGCGCCAGTTTGCGGAAATAAGCTAGCTGTGTGGGCGTCATCGCCTAGCCCCAAAAAGGTGAGGTCGGCCATGGGGGTGTTACCAAGCACCTGGGTCAGGGTGAGGTGATAACCTTGTACGGCTGCTTTAGGATCATCTTGCAAGTAAGGCATCGGGTGAACGTGATTTGGCGGAATGGGCACATGATCGAGCAGTGCTTGTTTGGCAGCGCCATAGTTACTATCTGCATGGTCGTGAGGCACAAAACGCTCATCTCCCCAGAAGATGTTGGTGTGCTGCCAAAAGATGGCGTTTGCAGCCTCTTGAACCAAGAGTTTATACATGGCTAGCGGCGTGCTACCGCCCGACAAAATGACGTGAAACTCGCCGCGTTCTTGAATAGCATGTTCAGCTTGGTGAATAAAAAGATCGGTAGCTGCTCTTGCTACATCTTTTACGTACTTTACAGTCCCGTTAGTGTCCACAAGATGATCCTTTCTTAGCTTTCTTCTTCACGTGAGGTATCAGAAACGTCAATATTTTTTTGCCTGAGTAAGTGAATGGACCACGCACACACGCCGATGGTCACCGTGAGTAAGGCAAGTTCCACCGACAAGCTGTTAAACGCACGCAGACCTGTGTCGACAGTAGTAGCCTCAGCAACACCTTTGTTTTCAATGCTGATTTGCAAAATGCGCCGCACGCTGGCAATGACGGCAACAACCAAAAAAGGTACGGGGCTAAAAATACCGCTTTTTAAGAATACATTGACGGTAGCGATAATTTCTGCCAAGATGAGCGCCAACATAATTTGTGATAACAAGGTGACGCTAAAGTTGGCGCGTCCGGTAAGCATTAAAATGACATCCCGACTGCTGTCCCACAGGATATATACGGCAATTGCAAACAGTAAAATGACCACGCCAAACGCAATGAGGTCCTCGAGCAATTCGTTGAGCGTGACCAGACGAACCCGCAAGGGCTTCAGAATATGCGAGCGGTACATACGCAAGCTGCGCTTGGTCGCGGCTTTGCCCATCAGGGATTTCTTGGTTGTCATAGCTTTCAGTCTACCGCACTTAGTTAAGTTTCAACTTGAGGCTAACGTAAGCCTAAAAGGGTACTAACACGGGTGTGACTGTAGGCAAATTTGCAAGCGTTTATCAACATGGCGCGTGTGGGTTTTGGTGTAGACTCAGGGGTGTGAAAGCGTTACCATCCTTGCCTGTACGTCATATTTCAGCAACGCCAAAAGCGGGTACACACGCGGTCACAGTTAACTTGGTAAGCCCCGCAAAACGCCCAGTGCTCGAGGTCTGGCAGGGGGACTGCCACACCCGACATCACTTTAAGGTGTTGGGGCCAGGGCGCAAGCACAGTGAAAAACGCTGGCAGGTTGAGGTAGAGATACCTATGGGTAGCTGGCAGTACCGTCTCGATTTAGGTGGCGGTAGTTACTTGCCTGAGCAAGGTCACTATACAAGCCAGCTCACTAAGCTATGGATTCAAGATGGTGAGGTCTTTGACTACCAGCCTGAGCCGACATTATCGGCATCTTGTGTGGTCAAAGTCCCTAACTTTCGCGGGCGACTTTCCAAGCGGGCGTTGTATGTGTATTTGCCACGTGGGTATTTGGAGCAACCACACCGCCACTATCCAGTTATTTACATGCACGATGGGCAAAACTGTTTTGAAAGTTTTGTAGAAGATAGTTTTGCTGGCTCTTGGCAGGCGGATTTAGTTGCCGATAGGGCCGTTGCCCAAGGGCAAATGCGCGAGTGCATCATTGTGGGTGTAAGCAACGGTGAAGCGCAGCGCATGGCTGAGTATTTACCGCCTTATGCGAGTTACAAACAACCGCAGGTACCTTCCCTAGAACCAGATGCTAAACACAAAAAACCTATTGTGATTAAAGGCCGTGCCAACGCCACTGCCCTCTACTATCAAGATGACATCGCCAGTTACATCACCAAGTACTACCGAGTACTGCCTGGTCGTGAATATACTGCCACCGTCGGCTCGTCCATGGGCGGGCTTGTTTCTGCCTATATAGCCTGGGAGTATCCAGAGTTTGCTAAGCACCACGCGCTTATGTCCTCAGCATTTTGGACGACTAAAAACCGTAACGGCAGTATTGAGACGGTTGAACGGATGCGTAGCAAGCCCAAGTTGCCTGCACGTATTTGGTTGGATAGCGGTACAGGGACAAGCAACGTACGGGGCGGCAGTGATGACAACAAATTTGTGACCCTTGAAGCTAAGCAAGCGATGCTCGAGGCGGGCTTTAGTCTAGGTGACGACTTTCAGTATTACCTCGCTGAGGGTGCTCATCATCACGAATCAGCCTGGGCCGCGCGCTTAGATAAGGTGTTTACATTTTTATTCCCGCTCACCTCAAATGAGTGAGTGATACGCTCCAAACATTGCTGATACGTATCAGATTTCTGTTACTAGACTTCTAGGCAGAAGTGACATCAATCCAGTTAAACCCAAAATCCAGTTAAACCCAATAAGGTGTTAATGCTTTTGAAGCTGTCGATATTGCTGGGTAGCTATTGTCGCAAAGGGTTTGCTCGAGCTAATGAGTAATGCCGTCAATGCAGCCAAAGATAGTTAACTGGTATGAATCTTCCTCAATATGTTTCTGACAAACATCTGCAGCATCCGATATAGTAGTGAATGCAGAGACGTTACGAAACCATTTACAGCCCCGCTGTTGGGCGCGACGTGCAAATCCTCGCGTACGGTCATTACGGCTATCCTTTAATTGCCTTTCCATCTGGTGGCGGTGCCTTCCACGACTTTGAAGACAACGGTATGATTGAGGCCATCAGTTGGCTGATCAATGACGGCAAAGTCAAAGTTTACTGTCCCGAAAGCCTTGATAACGAGTCGTGGCTTTCCGACAACGACCCGCACTGGAAAGCGGTGCGGCATAACGACTATGAAGCATTCATCAACTACGATCTAGTACCGGCAATTCGCTATGATTGCGGTGACGACGACATCAAAATTGGGCTTACGGGTTGCAGTATTGGGGCGTATCATGCGGTCAACTTTGCACTCAAATTCCCGCACATGTTTCCTTACGCGTTGGGGATGAGTGGACGTTACGATGTTGAGAAACTAGCCGGCTACAGTGATTCACAAGATGTGTATTTTAATAACCCCATTGCCTATGCAGCTAATTTTGAGGGTGGCCACCTCGACTACGTGCGAGACAACGCGCATATTGCACTGGTGTGTGGTCAGGGTGCCTGGGAAGATAAATCTCTAGAAGAGACGAACCGATTAGCAGATGTACTAGCAGCCAAAGGCATCAGTCACGAGCGCGACCTATGGGGCTATGACGTTGAACATCACTGGCATTGGTGGCGGCAGCAGTTTACGCATCATATAGGTAGGGCGTTAGGTTAGGACATTGTGTTTAGCTCGAGGCTGATGCGCGAGCCGTCCTGTACCTCATGTTATAATTTCTCATCCCATATGCAGATGATGTAAATGTAAGTTGATACGTAGCGCTTTGGCCGCCTCGAGCAACGCAAACAGTGATTGCTATTCAATAGATACCGTGACGACAACGTTTGTACCTTTTTTAAAGAGTATCAAATTGCAATAATCATTCGCGACCTCAACACTTATCTCATCTAAGTATCTTATATGTGGATGGTCTCAATTTATACGCCAAACGCTTACGCATACTGCAGCACGCTATTTAATACACGTCATCTAATACACGCTGTCTAATACATTGGGGAGGTAGTCATGACCACAAAAAAAGTAGGCTTGTTAATTGGCGATGAGAACGATTGGCCATCTGCAATTGAAGCACTATTTCGCAGATACACACCTAAGCTCAAGCGCAATGGTGAAGACATCGACCTACTGGCTGAGCGCATTCGTATTCATCCGTTTGCGCTGCGTGCAGAGACAAGCTATGACTTGGTCATTGACCGCTTGGCTTATTGGCATATTAACCCGCGCGAGTGGCTTAAAAAAGTGGCGCTTCTGAACAACGTGTACTTGCTCAACAACCCGTTCACCTTTCAAAGCATGGAAAAACACACGGCGTACTGTGCCATGTTGCGTTTAGGCTTGAATATCCCGGAAACGTGGTTGCTTCCATCTAAAGATGGTACCAGTAACTCGCTGTATACCGAAAAATATAAACGCACGGCAGCTCTCTATCACGACATGTTTGACCTGCCAGCCATTGCCAATGAGATTGGCTACCCGCTGTTTATGAAGCCCTTTGATGGCGGCGGCTGGCGCGGTGTGAGCCGGGTAGACAATGACCACACGCTTATGGAGGCTTATGACACCTCGGGTTCTATGACGATGCACCTACAAAAAGGCATTGTGGACTACGAGGTCTTTGTGCGTTCGCTAGGTGTTGGGCCGCAAGTCATCAGCCTTGATTACGACCCAAGTCAGCCCATGCACGAGCGTTACCAGATTCGTCATGACTTCCTCACTGCAGAGCGGGGTAGCGAAGCACGCAAAATTACCAAGATTATCAATGCCTTTTTTCGCTGGGATTTTAACTCTTGTGAGGCTATCCTTAAAAATGGCGTGCTAGCACCAATGGATTTTGCTAACGCCTGCCCAGACGTAGCCGTAACTAGCTTGCACTATTACTTCCCGTGGGCCATTAAGTCACTGTATGCATGGACAACTTACTGTGCTGTGGTGGACCGTCCGATGCATATCACCATGGATATTGACCCGTATTTTGAAATTGCGGATTCGGATATGTCGTATGAAGATAAGTTAGATGCCTACGAAGAACTGGCGGATGCCCACTTTACAACCCAAGAGTTTGAGGCCTTTAAGGCGGAGCACTTAGCAGAGTTAGATGAGGTGATGCTCGAGTACGTTAAATCCAACGAGTTTGACCACATGTTGCTCGAGACCATCCGCAGTACCTTCCCAGAATATGAGCACAATAAATTTATTGCTCACTTTAGAGGTATCTTCGAGCACTGGGCGCAAGCTGAGGAGAAAAACCTGAGTAGTGCCAGTAGTTAAAGTAGGTTGTTCAATCAAGTATCCCGTGATGGTATCATCACCTATAACTTGTTTCTAGTGTTGATGAATTGCGTTTACAAAGAGCATCATCACCTAAACTTATTAACCCTGAGCGCGCTTGCCTATCGGTGAGCGCGCCACTCATGTTGGAGGAAGATTGACATGGAATTAGACCGCCAAGCCGCCCTCGAGCTTATGGAAAGCTGGACCGCCTCAGAAAGTTTGCGCAAACACATGTTATCTGTTGAAACAGCGATGGTCGCTTACGCGCAAAAATATGGTGAAGACGAAACCAAGTGGGCTGTTACTGGGTTACTACACGACTTTGACTACGAAAAACATCCTGACATTGGCCCCGACGGTCATCCGTTTGTCGGCGTAGCTCACCTGCGCGAACTTGGTTATCCAGATGATGTCCTTGATGCTATCTTGGGTCACGCGGATTTTTCAGGTGTACCCAGAGAAAGCCTCATGGCAAAAGTCTTGTATGCATCTGATGAAATTACGGGACTCATCACAGCTGCGGTTTTGGTACGCCCAGATAAAGATATCGCCAATCAAAAAATCAAAAGCCTCAAAAAGAAGTTTAAAGATAAAGCTTTTGCCAGAGGGGTTAACCGTGAGGATGTCACGCGTGGGGCAGAGGAACTTGGCGTGGACCTGTGGGAGCACATTGGTTTTGTGCTGGAAGCCATGCAGAATAATGCTGAAGCCTTGGAATTAGATGGGCGTTTGGCTGCCTAGTCTTACTCGTTGCTGAGAAGCTTGAGGTTGACCTGTCCCCCGCGTCTAAACGGGAAAAGCACAAGAGTAGCCCGTCCGTAGACATCTGCTGCTGGGATGACTCCAAAATGTCTCGAGTCCGTGCTGCCGAGCGGCACGCGGTTATCGCCCAATACAAAATAATGCCCCTCTGGAACAGTAAGTTCGGTCATCGTGTAGTCACTAAGTCCCTGAATGTAAGGTTCGTCTAGGACGACATCATCCACAAAGACCTGATCGCGGTCAATACGCACGCGCTCGCCGGGGAGGGCAATAAGTCGCTTAATGTAAAGCGGTTCAGAACCAAGTAACGGTAGCCACGCCCGCCCTCTACTTGTACTACCGCGTGTATGAGGATGGTTAGGCGCATCAAAATAAATAATGTCACCCCGTTTGAGGGTGTGCCAGCCGAGCTTGTTGAGCCACGCGTCCAGTTTAATAACTAGCGCGTAATCACCGTGGTGCAAGGTGGGTTCCATTGAGCGCCCAGAAATGTGGACGGTACTTGCTACAAACGCAGTAAGTAAGAGGGTAGCTACAATGAGCTCGAGCCCAACCCATGTTTTGTGAGTTGGGCTTGGTTGTGCTTGCTGTGTAGATGTTAGCTGACGGCTAGAGTGCATAACTTTGGAGAGTGCCTCGTCTTCAAAAGATGTTTGGCTCGAGGCTGGGTGATAACCAAAAACTCTGCTTAGTTGTCGTTGAGTTCGTCAAACGTTTCAGGTGGGCGGAGCACTTGCCAGTTCATGTTGCCTTGGCGCATAGGCGGCCAGATAAGGGCTGTAGCACGTCCGGCTATAGTCATGCGGGGGATAGGTCCAAAGTACCTCGAGTCTTCACTGCCGCCCGCTGCACTTTCGCGGTTATCGCCCATGACAAACACCTGATTTTCCGGAATGACAATCTCGTGAACAAAAGGCTCACCCTCCGGTGTGTCTTCAGGGAGAGGCGCAAGCGCGTCTAGCACGCCACCATAAAAGAGTTGTACAAAGCGGTCATCTACGCTAACTGTACCGTCACCACTAAAGCTATTAGTACGTGGGGCCAAACCACTAAAGCCAGTGACCTCACCGTTTTCAACTTTAATAAGTGGAAAGTTAACTGGATCAGGGTTAATTTCACCGGTATCAGTGATGAACCCTTGGTCTATAGCAACGTCATTTACAAAAACCTGACCGCGTTCGATTCGTAAGCGATCGCCCTCAACGGCAATTAAGCGCTTAATAAAAAACGGTCTACGATCGCGCACTTGTGCAGACGGTGCATTGGCAGGTTCGCGCACCACGACAATTTCACCGCGTTGATACTCAGGTAAGAGCCTCGCTCGCCGTAACCACGTGTCGTACTTTGGAATAAACACACGATCACCCAAGAACAGAGATGCAGGAAGTTGCCCATTGCCACCATTTAAGTTGGGTCGCATGGAGTTACCGACCACGCCAACGGTTGTAAAGATAAACGTCACAATTAAAAACGCAATAACAAGCGCTTCAGCGTAGCCGCGAACTTCGCGCCACAAACGCTGTTGCCAAGTGAGTTTTTGAGCTTGGTTTGGCGATGTTCCTTGCTTGGTCTGCTTTTTGGGCTTAGCACGCCCTTGTTGTTTCTTTTGAATATCTTCAGATGCCGCGTCTGGCGGTGTTTTAGAAGAAGGTTGAGCCTTAGCGGCTTTGCTTTGTGCCATAGGCTTCACTGTACCCTGTGGGGGCAAGTGCGCGCAGGCACTATCAGACAGAAGTGAGGTTGTAATTGTCATCATCAGTTCACAGATTTATCTGTGATGTAAAAGATGACAAGTCTTCTCATACTCCTCAGTAGATTATCAGCAGAATGCTAAGCTTGCCTCACTAAAGTTAAATAATTTATTATTCACGTTTCTTACTTAAAACTCAGATCCAAGCCACGTTCAGCCTTCATGATGGAGAGAGCCAAACAACAGGAATGACCTGATTGCTAGGTATATGAGGAGGCTACAATGCAGATGTTCTGTACAAAACGGGTTTTACTGATAATCACTTTATTTTCATTTTCTTTGGGATTTGCACAAACGATTCCTATATTACCCGCAGCTGGACCGCTTACTCCTCCACAACAAACAGGAATATTAGCATTAATAGCAGCTGCTCCAGAGGGTAGTACAATCATTTTTCAGGGGGCATCGTATGGACCCTTTTTAGCGCCTATTGTTGTACCTGCTGCTAGGATATCTTTTGTATCTGCAGTAAACAGTACGACAATTTTTAGTGCCACACCTGCTGGTCCTGTATTGGCTGTTCCTCCCGGTGCTAACTTTAGTTGTACAGGTATCGACTTTGAATACGATAACACTGGTCCATCTCGAAACGTTAACGTTGCTGAAGTAGGCGGTGTTGGATTAGCAACGAATATATCGAGTGACAACTGCAGTTTTAGCGGGGGTATTCGTAATCTTATTGCTGCTGAGCCTGCTGGAAATGGACTGTTAATTGAGGGTAATGTAACAGGAACAATTGTAAACAGTCAGTTTATTAACAATGGTGGTAATGGCATCGAAGTGGGCCCCAGTGTAGTTGCA
>JBCCBI010000182.1:0-10656 GCA_039034155.1 Deinococcota bacterium
ATAGCACGTTCAAACTCGAGCGTTTTAGGTCCCAATGCTAAGCGGCCAGAGTGGAGTACCTCGAGCACAGCATCAATGTCTTCTTGGGACAATTCAGCACTGGCCATATCAATGGTTGTATCCATCATTACCTCACTTTCGATAGGCAGGAAAGAACATCTCGTCAAGAGGTACTTGATGCTGTTCTTGCCAACGGGTACACAGGGTGTCGTAAGCTTGGGGGGCGGCAATCAAACGGTAGGTGAAAAAATCGGCGCGCTGCTTGGAAAACCCCGCCTTAAAGTGAAAAAGTGAATCTTCACGTCCGCTTAAGCCACCACCGAAGTGCATGTATGCTGCCCCCTGGGCATGCGCCCAGTGCATCACCTCTAGCAACATAAGTTTGTTGGGCGCTTGAGAAACATAGCGTTCATCAGTACCACTCAAGTGATATTGCACAATATTTTGATAGTGACTAAATAATCCTGCTGCGATGGGTTCATGTTCTGGACTGAATACCAACCATAGAAAAAGCGCGCTGCCAAGAGCGTTCTTAAGATTGTCAAAATACGTATCATCAAAAAAATAATAGTTTTTAGCACCTATACGTGTCATTGTTTGGTAGTACATGCTACGAAAATATGAAATATCATCCCACGAACATGCTTGCGCCCAAAATCCATTTTGCTTGAGTTTACGCACATCATAGCGATAGCCTTTACGAATCTTGGCGGTTATCTCAGATAAAGACCGTTGTAAGTCAATGTATACGGTCTGTCCTTGTTGAACCAGCCTACCCACTTTTCTCAAGGAGACTTGTGGCCAGGGTAAAAGAGGATGTAAACGGCAAAATAAACTGACGATATGACACTCGCGCAAGGTATTTTTGAGGGCGATGAGCAACTGCTGGGTGGTGGTATCATCAGGGCTTTGTATTAAGGGCGTAGGATAACCATAGGGCGTTGTGGCGTCGCGCCAGCCATCTATACTGAGTGCAGCAGGTAGCTTGCGCACGAGTAGCGGTATAAACATACTGGCGTCTTGCTGATTAATGAGTAAGCCCCAAGGTTCACCGTCATCACTTTGGGCAGCAGTTTCTACGTAGCCAGGTAGATGATAGATATCATGTGGGACGTCCGCTAGATACTTGAGCCAAGCGGGATCATTGGGGCGTAACCAGCGAACGCAGGTCATGATTTGTACATGTTGAAGGCTTGGGCAAGGCACTGATAGTCATCGCTCTGGCGGTCTTGATAGCGCACAGTGTCAAAACGGGCTGGTACGTTAAAAGCTGTGACCTCGCTGCCGTGCATAGCCAAACGGGTCTGTATATCAGCAATGACCGCTCGAGGTTCGTCACAAAGGCGCTCGTAAGGCACATTTAGGTAGTTAGCCGCCTCGAGTTGCTGTAACTGCGCGTCTAACATTTTGTTGAGGAAGTGTACCTGTCCAGCAATCTGCTCAAATGGCGACATGTCTTTCAATTGAGGGTATTCTTTGGGTTTAAGTGACACCCACTGCTCAAGTGACCTAGCGTACTTGCGCCGCATTTTGAGAATTGACAATGCATTGTCAAGCGGATCGCGGGTAATGCGGACGAAGATACTCTTAGGTAGCATCTGAACGGTACGAGTGATGTGATAGCTGAGCAAGAAAGGCTTAAACACTAAGGGTTTGGCTACCGAATGCGTCATATTAATGAGGACTCGGCATACATTCTGCCAGTTAATGCTGTCTTCAAACGCAGGTTCGCGTTGCTGCATGTCATTGTAGCCTAGCATCTGCGACCAAAAGTAACCAAACTCGTGCGGTTCATGCGGCCCCTGGGTGCGTCCAAATGTTGAGGCGTAACTCGTTTCAGCATTTGCAGGCAACAACTTTTTAGCCAGCCGTAATCCTGTAACGGGAGCTTGCCAAAAGGCAGCCACAAGGTTACTGACATATCCTACATCGAGGTGAAAAGATAATAATTGTGAGGCCAATGTTGTTCCAGAACGCGGGGTGCCAACGATGTAGATACAAGGATATGACTCTGGCAAATCTTGGTAATTGGCTTGTTCAAAGGGTACAAGGGCGTTATTGAAACGCGCCAAAAAATCTTCGTCTTGAGGGTCTTTTTGAAACGCTCGAGCAAGTTTAGGTTCGCTGCGCTTCATGGTTTGCTTCCTGCTGATGGCTTACTCGAACTCTTCTGCGAAGGGTAACTTGGTGGCATCGCAATGCCGCCGCCTTCGCGCACGCCTTGGTGGTCAAAGACCTTACGCACAGTAAGCAACAAAACGCGTGTATCCAATGCCAGCGACCAATGGTCAACGTACCAAAGGTCATAATTGAGCTTGTCATCCCAGCTGAGTGCGTTGCGTCCGTTGACTTGCGCCCAGCCAGTGATACCAGGCGGAACGTCGTGACGGCGCATTTCGCGGGGGGTGTAGTGCTCGAGATAATCAAGTCGTAGTGGCCGCGGACCTACTAAGCTCATCTCACCACGTAAGACGTTGATGAGTTCTGGCAGTTCATCGAGACTCGTACGTCGCAACAACTTACCAAACGTAGTTAACCTTTGAGTGTTGGGGAGAAGCTTACCCTTGTCGTCACGTTCATCGGTCATGGTGCGAAATTTAATCATGGTAAATGAACGCCCTTTAAACCCTGGACGCACTTGGGTAAAAAACACTGGTTGCCCTAGTTTGGTAGCTACCAAACCGTACACTACAATTAATAGGGGCAACAGCAGTACTAGTCCCAGTGACGCTAACAGGACGTCAAGAAAACGTTTAAGACGCCATTGGATGCTTCTCATCATGTATTACCCTTCCTGTCTGCTGCCAGGCAAACAGTAAATATAACGCATAAATCACACTCATCAAGAGACCGTAAATTAGCACAGTGACTCGAGCAGGTAAATTCAGGTACCAAGCGAGTATAAATACTGTTAGCACACACCCTGCTTTAGCAATTTCACTAAACAAAAACCAATCCTGTTTATCGACCAATGTGAGCGTTTCAACTGCAACCGTCTGCGCGAGAAACTGCAAAAAGAACATAAGCGCTAGGCTTTGTACGTAATGACCAGCGACCTGCCACGCTCTGCCAAAAAGCCACGGAAAAAGCCACGGTGCAGGTAACATCGCTAGTAACATGAGTGGCAAACTCAAAGCAGTCTGTCTGAAGAGCATCTTTTGGTAAAATCCTCGCAGTGCTTCAGGATTGTTGCGTTTGATTTTTGATGCTGTCCCTAAATACACTTGTGCTGCTGACTTAGCAAGCAAATTAATGGGCGCTTCAAGCACCCGCTGCCCAAGTGAAAACCAACCTGCTACTTGGGCGCTGTATACAGCAGCAAGTAGCAAACTTGGCAAGTGCATCGATAACATCTGCAAGAAGGTGCCACCACTGCTGAACATTGGAAAACGCTTGTAACTTACCGCGACACTTTTTATCTCTGAGCGGCGCGGTTGCCACACTTGTTTCTGCATATCACGCACAAGCAGTTTGACGAGGGCAACCATCCCCCCCCAAAAGCGCACCACTAGACCAATTAACAACCCGCTCAACCCGATACCCGCTAGCCCCAGTATCGCCTGCGTGAACCCCTGTCCCATGCCCTGGGTGATTTTAGTAACGGCGATGGTACGAAACGCTTGCAGGCGAATGGCATAGTGACTCAGAGCGTGATAACCTCCACCTCCTAAGAAGGTGAGCGGTAGGAGCCACAAATACCCCAACAAAGGCCTACCGTTAATGCGTGTTAACAGTGCCTCGCCAAAAAAAATCACCAACAGACTCAGTACACCGCTTAACACCACGACAATGACTAGCGACAATATCAACAAATGTTGTGCATCATCTTCACTATCAGGTAGGGGTATCGCCATCTCGTAACGTAAAGAAGCTACTGCGTTCAGGGGTACTAGTATGGCTAAAAAGATTGCCATCGCACCGAAATCAGCAGGGGTGTAGAGTCGAGTCAGTAGTGGTAAGACGGCTAGAGTAGCAGCCTGTCCAATAATTGTGCCGCTTGCAATTAGTGTAATATTGCGTGTAACTGACCCTTTGGCGACAAACCTACCTAAAGACTTAGTGCTGAAAGCTTTGAGGCGCTCGAGCATTGTCACCCTACCTCCACTACAACATGATTGAACAGATTGGTCACCTGCTGTTGTTGGCTTGGGGTAATACCCACCCAAAAAGGCAAACTTAACACTGTCTCGGTTGCTTTTTGTGCGCTAGGTATTTCAGCAGCTTGATAAAGTTGCAAGTTGGGTAAAGTGTGTGGATAGAAGACTTTGTGACCAATACCTATATCACTGAGAGCATGTATAGCACTAGCCCGAGCATTCTCATTATCAAAGCGTACTGTATATTGATGAAACACATGCCCAATGCTTATCTTGGGTGTAATTACTGCTTCAGCAAAAAGGTCGTTATAAATCTGGGCACTATCTCTGCGAGCGCTATTCCAAGCATCCACGTAGGGAAGCTTCACGCGCAAAATAGCAGCTTGTAGTTCGTCCAGCCTCGAGTTATACCCCAACATTACATTGTTATAGCTTGTTGATTGGCCGTGGTTGCGTAGTAGGCGCATCTTCTCAGCTAGGTCGCTGTCGTTGGTGGTGATAAGGCCAGCATCGCCGTAGGCACCAAGGTTTTTGGTGGGGTAAAACGAAAATGCAGCAGCGTGACCAATGCCGCCTACTTTTTTGCCATAAAGGTAGGATTGATTTGTTTGACATATGTTTGCATGTGGACATTCTAGACAGTTGCCTTCATAGGTTGCCCCAATGGCTTGAGCGGCATCTTCAATAACTTTTAGGTCATGGCGTGTGGCGATGTCCATAATTTGGGCCATAGCTGCTGGGCGGCCAAATAAATGCACGGGCAAAATGGCTTTGGTGTTTGGCGTGATGGCATCTTCAATACACTTAGGGTCAATGTTGAAGGTCTGCAAATCAATGTCCACAAAAACAGGTGTAGCACCAACTCGGCTAATAGCTTCAGCCGTGGCAAAAAAGCTAAATGCAGTGGTGATAACTTCATCGCCTTGACCGATGCCTAGTGCGTCTAGAGAAATGATGAGGGCATCTGTACCGGAGTTAACACCGATTGCGTGAGCGACGCCTAGATAGTCAGCAATTTCAGCCTCAAAAGCTTCTACTTCTGACCCTAAAATAAATTGCCCTGAGCGCAAAACCCTATCGATGGCAACGCGTAGCTCGTCCCAAAGCTCATCAACTTCACTGGTGAGATCTAACATGGGAATCTTAGTCATATTGATCTTGTTGCCATCCCATAAGTCGACTGCGTAAATCCGTACTCATTGAACTCATTATAGATGTCTTTTTGCCTCACAGGTTAAGAAGCTAGTCACACAAATAGCATGGTTAGAGAGCATGTAGAGGTGGACCCCGTCCTTAAAACAACATCCAGCAATAATTTAGGCAAGCTATGAACATGGTCTCGGGATAAACACAGCTGATTGCTGAATTAATTGACATGGACTCAGGCTGTTCAGCAAGGCATTATAAATGCTGTTAGGTGTTTGGCTACCTAAAGTACTGTGCCTCCTGTGCTGGTTGTAATCCTTAATGTAACTGCTGATGAAATGCTTTGCTGCTGGAATGTCGCTGTAGGCTCTCAGGTATACCTCTTCATATTTCAGGCTTTTCCAGAACCGTTCTATGAATACATTGTCAATCCACCTGCCTTTGCCGTCCATACTTATCTGGATATTGTGTCGTTTGAGGATAGCTGTAAACTCAGTGCTGGTGAACTGAGCTCCCTGATCTGAATTGAATATCTCAGGCTGAGGATAGCTGTTTAAAGCTTCGTCTAAGGCCTCAATACAGAACTGCTTATCTAGGGTATTGCTCAAGCGCCAAGTCAGGATTTTGCGGCTGTATAAGTCCATGATGGCGACCAGATAGCAAAAGCCCCTTTGCATGGGAATATAGGTGATATCCGATACCCAAACCTGATTGGCTTTTTCAACCTTCAGATCTTTGAGTAGGTAAGGGTAAATAGTGTGTGCCTTATTGCCTAGCGAGGTCCTGGGTTGAGGATAAATGGCTTGGCTACCCATCAGCCGCATCAACCGCTGAACGCGTTTCCGATTGACATGAAAGCCTTTATCCTTAAGCCTGTCCACCATTGCTCTACTACCTAAGTAGGGGCGTTCAAGATGAAGCTGGTCAATGGCTTTCATAACAGCTAGCGTCTCATCACTAACGGCTGCAGGCTGATAGTACACACTGCTTCTGCTCAGGGCTAGAAGTCGACACTGCTTGGTAAGTGAGAGCTCTGCTTGCTTATCGATCATGGCTTTTCTTGCCTCACGATTTAATCCTTGAGCCCTCGTGACAAAAAATCTCGTGCGACTACCAGTTCACCAATCTTGGCGTGCAGCTCCTTGATCTCGGCGTCTTTATCCCGCGTTTTATCGCCAACATTCTCAAACAGATCCGTGGCATTCGCCAGCAGCTGTTTCTTCCAGGCAGCTATCTGACTTGCGTGAACTCCAAATTCTTGAGCTAGCTCAGCTGTTGTTTTCTCTTCCTTAGCGGCTTCAATCGCTACGCGAGCTTTGAATGCTGGGCTATGGTTACGGTACTTTCTTTTCATCACTCACTCCTTTTGAAAGCTTATCCCGCTTTCCATTTGGAGCTGTCTTAATTATTGGGTCCACTTCTTGTGACATAGCAGTGATAACTCAGCATACGAATGTGGAACAGTAAAGTGATGAAACATATTGTCAGTGTGTCATTAGGACATCCAGCTCGAGATGCTGTGCGAGAAACTGAAATATTAGGTGAGCAGGTTAAGCTCGAGCGCATCGGCGTAAACGGCGACTTCGCCAAAGCTGCCTCACTTATCCAAGACCTTGACGGCAAGGTAGACGCCATTGGTCTAGGTGGCATTATCTTACATGCTTATATTGACGGGCGGCGTTACACTATCCGGGATGCAGCTAAACTGGCATCGCACGCACCAAATACACCTGTGGTGTGTGGCGCAGGGCTTAAAACCTACCTCGAGGCAGAGGTGGTCAGACGTCTTGACGATCAGTTTAACTGGCAAGGTAAGCGCGTGTTAGTGACCTCAGCAGTTGACCGTTACAGCATGGCAGAAGCATTTATAGCGGCAGGTGCGCAAGTGACTTTGGGCGATTTAGCATTTGCCGTAGGCATTCCCATTGGCATTCGTAATATCATGCTATTTAATAACCTTGCCAAAGCTGCTCTACCGATTGCCTTTCGTTTACCCTTTCAGCTTTTGTACCCTACCGGGCAACAGCAATCTGAAGCCGCGCCGCCTGCAAAAAAACTCGAGCGCTTCCGCAAGTTCTACGATCAAGCAGAGGTTATTGCAGGTGACTGGCACTATGTTCGCCAGTATTTACCAACTGATTTAACAGACAAGATTATCGTCACCAACACTAACACCGAGCAAAACTTGATAGATTTACAAGCGCGAGGGGTTAGCTCGGTTATCACGACAACGCCAAGACTAGAAGGGCGTAGTGTGGCTGTGAATGTACTCGAGGCTGCCCTTGCTGCCGTACGCGGGTTTCCCATTCAGGTTGCTGATTACAAAGCGCTAGCCTCGAGCCTCGAGCCAGATGTTTACATTACATAAGCTGGTTTGAAAATGCGTCCGACTGAAAAAGCTATTTGATATGTGGTTGTGTCGCCACATCTTGAGTTGGCATAAGTGAGCGAGCAAAGTCGCCACTAGGACGCTTGAACACCACCAGCGTGATGTCGTCATAAATGGTGTGCCCATCAACATGATCGTAAACAGCTTGAACAATGGCATCGGTAATAGCTTGGGCAGGTTGCTGCCAGCGTTGCTCAATAAGCGTGATGAGCCTACCTAGACCAAATTGCTCACGGGCATCATTTTCTGCTTCGGTGATGCCATCTGTAAAGAGTACAACGCCTTCGCCAGGGTCAAGGTGCACCATCTTCTCGGCAATAAAGTGGCTGATGTCTTCTTCTAAGCCTAGGGGCATGCCTAGGTCAATTGTGTCGATAGCCTCAACGGTGCCGTTGCCGCGAATAATAAGCACGTGTTCGTGCTGTCCACTCAAACGTAACGTACCTTGGTCATAATCCAGAAGTGATAACGTCAAACTCTTATCAACTTGCATGCGCTGCAAATTATCAAAGACAGTTTGATTCAAAATATTCATGATGCGTTTGGGGTCGTGCTCATTACTTGCAAGTAAGGTCCGCACTGCCGTTTGTGTCATGAGCATCAAAAGCCCACTTTCAAGTCCGTGACCCGTGACATCACCAATACCGAACTTCACTGAATCACCAATTTGCAAGATATCGTAATAATCTCCACCAACTTGCTCAGCAGGTTTCATATAGCTGGCAATATCAAGCCCGTGAATCGCATCAAGTTCATCATCTGCAGGCAGAAGTAGTTCTTGAATGCGTTGAGTAACTTGCAGTTCAGCCTCAGCTTGGGCGAGTTGGTCACGGTAAGCTTGTACGTCGCGCTCTTGCTCACGTTGCTTAGTAATGTCGTTAGCAATCGTACCGAGTGCAAAAACGTTGCCATCATCATCTAGCATAGGAAATTTATTAACCAAAAAGAGTGTTGTGTCACCGTTAAAGTTACGCGTAGCTTCGTACATGATGGCTTGTTTGGTAGCAATAACTTGACGGTCACTCTCACGAACCTGATCAGCAATATCTGCAGGCAACACGTCATGATCAGAAAGTCCGATAATGCTCTGCGGTGTCTGACCGGGCAATACCAAATGAACATTGGTGTTAGCTAGCGCGTAGTGCATGTTCATATCTTTAACGTAGATAACTAATGGTGCGTTGTCGATGGTTGCCCGCATAAGCTGGCGGCTTTTGGCAAGTTCTTCGCTGCGTTTAGCTACGGTTTCTTCAAGGTTTTCGACCATACGGCGGTTAGCGAGCGGGGGCGTGAGCATGGTGGGTAAAGCATTAAGGTACGTCAGTTCCTGGTTAGAGAAGTTATACCTGTGATTCCAAGTCAAAATGAGGAAGCCAATCCACTCATTGGATTGCATCAGAGGAACGGAGACAAGCTTTTTGATGTTGTATTCGTCAAAGCCTAACTGTGCACTTTCATCAGATACGTTTAGACTTTGGGTGTCTTCAACAATAGAGATACCCTCGGGGTTACTGACCCACAATTCTGCTAGCGGATGATCCAATACATTGACAGATGTACCCACGGGCATGGCTTTAAAGTCACTATTAGAGTGTTGACTGACCAAACGCGTTACGGTGACTTGGTTTTGGCTATTAACATCATCGGCATAAAAAAGGCTGGCAACGGTACTTTCTGGTAGGGGCTCGAGCAAAATCTCGAGCATTTTGTCTTTACTATCAGCTGCTTTGAGCTGGCTACCGATGTGATTAATCGTTGCTAAGCTAGCATTGCTTTGAGCGAGATTATCAAGTGCTTGGCGATTCGCCATCACAGGGGATAAGAGAGACGGTAACGCAGAAATATACATCTGCTCATCATTTGAAAACTCATGGGCTTCGGGCCAGGTTAGCGACAACAACGCAATGACTTTATCGGCTTGTTGCAACGTGATGTAGACTTGTGCCCCAATTCCCAGTCTGATACAGAGTGCTTTTGCTGCCTCATCGACATTAGGATCATTAGCAACATCGGCAACAAATTTGACACGATCTGGATCGATCAGATACCACTCTAAAGTCATATAGTTTTCTACAGGAATAACGGTTCCCACATCTATATTCAGTCTATGGTTATGTTGGTTGTGGTTGGCAATAATTTCTAGTGCGGTCATCGTGCCTGTGGTGTCATAAATTGGGCGTGACACATCGGCAATGGCATCTTGAGAAAGTGGCTCGAGGATAATATCCAAAATAGTGCCAACAGCCTCAGCAGCTTTGAGGTCTTTGCCAATGCGGTTAATGAGCGCCAAGTGATCGTTGGTACGTGACACGCGGTCCAGTGATTGCAGATTAGCAACTACAGGGGCAAGTAGCGCAGGCAATGCTTGTAAGTAAGCTTGCTCATCAGGGCTAAATAGGTGAGGCTCGAGCCATGCCACATTAACAAATGCAATCACCTGCGCTGCTTGACGTAGTGCTAGATAGGCATTAGCGCGAATACCCATCTGTTCGTAAAAAGCCTTAGAAGATGCGTCTGTAGCCTTGTCCTCATAAACATCAGCAATCATAGTGACGCCAGAAGGTGTGTTGATGTACCTTTTGATCGAAGGAAAGGTGTCCAGTGGAAATTCTGTACCTGCAGGAACGTCTACCGCAGGTCTACCGCTACTATCAAGCTGACTTGCTAAGCTAAGTGTTTTGACAGCACCACTATCATCAAACTTAGGATAGCTGACGCTTGCTGTGAAGTTACCCGAAAGGGGTTCTACTAAGACTTCAAGGAGATCTTCTAAATTGCTCGCAGCACTAAGTTGAGTGCTAATGTGATTGAGCACAGCTAAGCGTTCGTTAGACTCTGCCATACCCTGAAGTGATTTTAAGTTAGCAATAACGGGTGCAAGTAGTGAAGGTAGCGCGTTTAAATAGGTTGTTTCATCCGCTGTAAAGGTATGTGCCACTTTCCATGCGATGCTCACAAACGCAATAATTTGGTCAGCTTGGCGCAAGGTGAGGTAAACAATCGTTACAACACCGGCCTCGGTTA
>JBCCBI010000183.1:0-10548 GCA_039034155.1 Deinococcota bacterium
AACAGTGAAGACGGTCAAATGGAAGAAGCCCTCTCCGAGGGTTACGGACCAGCGGGCGTGGCTCTCATGATTGAAGCGCTCACCGATAACCGCAACCGCACCATTGCTGAAGTGCGCCACGTGTTTAGTAAACACGGTGGCAACATGTCAGGTGGCACCGCCTGGCAGTTTGAGACCAAAGGCATTATTGTCCTCGCTGATACCAGTGAGCAAACCCAAGAACTTGCCATTGAGCTAGGTGCCGAAGACTTTGAGGTCGATGATGACGCCATCACCGTCTATACTGATCCGACCCAACTTTATGAAGTTGTAGATGGCTTTGAAGCCGCTGGTTTAACTGCTGAAGTTAGCCAGCTCACTAAAATCCCGCAAAATGAAACCGACTTAAGTGCATCTGATGCTGCCAAAGTTATCCGCATGGTAGACGCCTTAGAAGACCTAGACGATGTGCAAAACGTCTATAGCAATGCTAACCTCGACAACGCTGAGGTAGATAGCACGGTTGCTAGTTAACATGGTGAGGCAAGCTCAGCACGAGTTCAATGCCATGCGGGTAGTGAGTATGATGTTGCGCGTAAAAACGTCATTCTCGAGGCTAGTTTGTTTAGACGTGTTTTGTTTAAAGATGTCATCCTCGAGCACAGCATCACGTCATAAGGAGACTGGCGCATGAACATTCCTAAAGTGCCATTAGACAGCTTGCCTAAGCTTTCAGCCACGCAACTATCGCAAGTAACCATGCAAGCAACCGGTAAATACGGTATGGATATGCGTTTGCTGGTTGAGCACGCGGCCCGAAACACGGCTGAACTTACTATGAATGTCGTACCCGAAGGCCCGCTGTTGGTTGTAGCTGGGCGCGGTCACAACGGCGGTGTTGGACTTGCTGCAGCGCGTTTATTGGCGAGCAAAGGGCGCAGTATCTGGGTTGTGCCTACTCACGAAGCTGGCAATTATTCGGGTATTCCTAAAGAACAGCTCGAGAGCCTCGATCACTTTCCTAAAGTGCGTGTGAAAACCAGCCTCCCCAAAATGAAATTTGCGGGTGCAGTAGATGCCGCTGTTGGCACCAAGTTAGAAGGGCCGCCACGCGGGCGCACGCTGGATGTTATTACCATTCTCAATAACATGGAGAAGTGCTGTGTTGTATCGGTTGATGTCCCTACTGGTATGACACCGGATGACGGCGATACCCCCGGTGATGTTGTGAACGCAACGGCCACGCTCAGCCTTGTCTACCCACACCAAGGCATTACGCCAGGTGGGGCCGTGGGCGACCTATACGTTGGCGACCTCAACTTGCCGCCGGGTGTGTTTGAAGACTTGGGGATTGATGCACCGAAGTTTAAAAGTTGGCTCACGCAGGTAGAGTAAGCTCGAGCAGGCGAGTTTGAGAGTTACCTCAATACCCGTTTTCTCTAGGATGCACCTCGTTTAACCTGAATATTTGACATAGGCATTTGGCCTAGCTATAGTGATTATCGACATACGGTTACTGTAGCTAGGCTAATTTTATTGTTCTAACCATTCAAGGTTAGCAGCAATTTACACTGATTCTGATTAAACATCAGATAAATCCCTACCGGCCTACCAGATAGAAATCGTAACCGGTAGTTATTTCTACGCATTCCATACAAGTTGATTCTTTTGGGACTTAACCTGAAAGAGTATTCAAACAGCACCTACCCGCTCACTATAACTTAGCGATATGACGTCAAGAAGGACGTTTTAGATGGTGATGGTAGAGGCCTCAGTGTAGTGCGTTCCACCTCAACTGGCCGTTCCACCACAATCATTAATTATTGGTACTGCAACCTATAGCTACCGCAACCCACTACTGCAACTAGACAGGAGATGAACTGTGGCAACACCCTTACCGATTGAAAACCTAGCTAGCTTGCCTAAATTTGCCATGACCGTCGTGTCTCATGAGGGTGATAAGCTTGCGTTTTACTGGGATAAAACAGGGCGGTTTGAACTGTATGTGATGGACTTGCGCAGTCGCGATATTCAGCAAATCACCAACGGACAGGCGCCTAAGGGTCTGCGTAGTGGCTTTGTTTGGACACGGGATGACAAACACATCATTTTTGGGAAAGATAATGATGGGGACGAGCTAAATAATTTGTATATACTCGAGCTTGCCACAGGCAACACAACCCAACTTACTGATAGTGAGAGCCAAGAGTACGCTGGCGAGGTTCATCCTGATAACACCTTTATGGCTGTGATGAGTAACAAAGACGGCCAGATGAACATTTACAACTACAACTTCACTGATACGTCTTGGCAACAGCTGACAGATTTTGGAGCGCCCTCTTATGCAGGTGAATGGAGTAAAGACGGCACTTGGTTAGCTTTGTCAAGTAACGAATCGGATAACCGTAAAAACAGAGATGCCTACATCGTCAAAGCAGATGGTAGCGAGCTAAGTACAGGTGGCAGTGAGTTCTGATCAAGCAGGTAATTACCGCGTAGGTATTTTAAATTTAGATACAGACGAATTGCGTTGGCTTGGCGAAGTTGGACGCGAAGAATACGTTGCTATGTTTTCGGATGATGGGCGCTGGCTCGCTTGTATTCGCAATCAAGATGCGGCACTTATACCAGTACTCTACGATGTTGCTACTGGCGTAGTGCGTGAGCTTAATCTACCGCCTGGTTTAGCTGGTAGTGCACAATTTGCGCTTAATGATACAAAACTCTTAGTGTCGCATGCAGCCTCTAGCCGGCGCACAGAACTCTTACTCTACGACCTAGCAACAGATACCTACGATGTTTTACTCGAGGCAGACTATGGCGGCATCGACCCGGCGCGGTTTGTTACGGATGAGTACATCTGGTACGAAAGTTTTGACGGTCAAAAGGTGCCCGCACTCATTCACAAACCCGAGGACGTTAGCGCAGGTAAACCTTGCCCAGCCATTGTTGTGGTTCACGGCGGTCCCACCTCACAGTTTTTTCGTAGCTTCGACATGAAAGCACAATTTCTCGTAAGTTGTGGTTACGTGGTGCTATCGCCCAATATTCGCGGGTCAACTGGCTACGGTAATACTTGGCGCGACGCCAACATCCACGATTGGGGTGGGGGAGACCTAGAAGATGTTGCAGCAGGTGCAACCTATCTTAAAAGCTTACCCTACGTAGACGCTGAGCGCGTGGCCGTCATGGGCGGGTCATTTGGGGGCTTTATGAGCTTTTTAATCAGTGTCAAAAAACCTGAGCTGTTCAAGTTAGCTGTACCCATGGTAGGCATTACCGACTTGCACATGCTTTACGAAGATGACATGGAGCATTTTAAGTATTATTTTAGGCAGCAGATGGGTGATCCCGAAGAAAACCGCGAGTTATGGCGGGACCGCAGCGCTATTGAGTTCGTCGATCAACTAGAAGCTAAAATGCTAATGATGCATGGCGTAAATGACCCGCGTTGCCCAGTAACTCAAAGCCGCATTTTTAGAGATAAGTTGCTCGAGCTAGGCAAAACGCAGGGTACTGCTGATGATGACGACTTTGAGTATCACGAATTTGAAGATGAAGGTCACGGTTCGTCTGGAAATATTCAAGGCACCATTCGCAGCTTAAAGATCATCGCAGATTTTTTTGAGCGCCGTTTGTGACTACCTTAGTTGTGACTGAAGTAAATGTATAAGGTCTCGACCAAATGTTGATGATGTCTGCGTAGGTTACTAATGTGTTGAGAGAACCTAAAGTCCATAATCCACTTGTCAAGGTTGATGGTATTAGCAAAAGTTATGCTAAACGCTCGAGTAAAACCCGTGTGCAAGCTGTTCAAGATGTGTCATTTGAAGTGGGGGCAGGCGAAATAGTCGGCTTACTTGGGCCTAATGGCGCAGGTAAATCCACCACCATCAAAATGATCTGCGGGCTTATTCGCCCGGATGAAGGTAGCATCAGAGTTAACGACTTTGATAATCAGCTCGAGCGGGCTGGAGCGCTTAACCACATTAGCGCAGTTCTAGAAGGCAACCGTAACCTCTACTGGCGGTTAACCGTGCGCGAAAACCTCGAGTATTTTGCGGGTAATCGGGGGCGCAGTCGGCGCTCGGTACATACGGCTATTGATGAACTTTTGGAGCAATTTAACCTCACAACAAAAGCTAACGAACTCGTGAACAGCTTGTCTCGAGGGATGCAGCAAAAACTTGCGATTGCGGTGGCTGTCCTGGCTGGTACAGAGGTTATTTTGCTAGATGAGCCTACTCTTGGGCTAGATGTTGACACCGGCTACGACGTGCGGGCGCTGCTTAAAGAGATTGCTACTCAGGGACGCACCATTATCCTGAGTAGTCACGACATGCCCGTAGTGCAAGACGTGTGTGAGCGGGTCATCATTATCAATCAAGGGCGGGTGGTGGCAGACGACCAGGTGAGTAATCTGCTGCGGCTGTTTGCAACCACAGCGTATAGCGTGAGCCTAGCGCGACCACTAACTGCGGCGCAACGTGAAGAGCTCGAGCGTCACTTTTCGATCATCACCATTAACCCGCAAGGTGATGCCGTTAGTGTCACCTTTGAACACAGTGATGACATCTATACCTTTATGGACATCCTTAAAGCTGAACGCAGCACCATCGAAAGCATTGAGCGCACAAACGTCAACGTGGAGCAGGTGTTTAGAACGATTACGGCAAATGCTAATGGAGAGAAGGTTAGTGTGGAGGGTGCTCGAGATGTACCTTAACGTCCTCACCGCCAACATCCGCAAAGTCATCATTGAAATGGTGCGCTATTTACCTAACACGTTGAGCATCATTGCCACGTTTTACGCTATTTTTTTGATGCTCTTTTGGGGCATTCGTGTGTTTGGCGATCCTGTCACCCAAGCTGGAAACATCGAAAGTACCATCGTCGGCGTGGTGTTGTGGTCGCTAGCCACCATGGTCATGCAGGGTATGGGCTGGCAAATCACCAGCGAGGCAACTCGGGGTACCCTCGAGCAACTCTACATGTCCCCAGTCAGTGCATGGCGTATATTAGTTGCCCGCATTATAGGGTGTATTTTAGTCGAAATCATCGTTATGTCCATAGTCTTGTTTTTAGCTATGCTCACGGCCGGGCAGTGGCTCAGCTTTGATTTAGTACTCATCCCCCTGTTTGGGTTGATGCTTACCTGCATGATGGGTGTAAGCCTCATGATTGCCGGCCTCGCCATTGTGTTAAAGCAGATTGATGCGTTTTTGCAGATTGTGCAGTTTGCGTTTTTTGGCCTTGTCAGTGTGCCTGTGACGATATCACCTTGGCTCGAGTTACTGCCTATTATGCGCGCTAGCAGCATGGTTCAAGATGTTATGACCGAAGGGGCTTCATGGCCTCAGTTTAGTTTAGAGATGTGGGCTTTGCTTATTGCCAACGCGCTCATGTATTTTGGGCTGGGAATTGCCCTTTACAAGCGGGCTGAACGGCGTGCGTTGCGTTTAGGCTTACTAGGGCAGTACTAAAAGGTAGAGTCTAATATCCATATCCAATAGTATTTCTATCTAGAGTTCCAACAACTTTAACAAGAGGGTTTCAAGTCATCGTGGTGAACACGGTGATGGCATTGTTAGGCCGTATTGCCTGCTTAAAAAGCAAAGGGGCGTGGGACGAATGAACGTGGCACGTGATATGCGCGTCACCTTAAACTGAATAGTAGTTCAAGTCATAAATACGCAAAAGCAGCCCCGGTTTGTAACAAGGTCATTCCTAGCTCATTACAAAGTCACTACGAGAACATAAGGTTGCTGCTATCTAAAAAAGGCACGTGATGTTGGTCTTACTCCGCGCTGACTAAGCATATGAAGCAGGTGAGACTAAACGCTACAGCTAAATTTTGAGGAAGGGTGAATGAGTACAGGGCTTATGCGGTTGGCATCTGAAATGATGTGGAGGATGCATCTATAAACATCGCTGAGCTACTCAAAAATGTGTCTCGCCAAGGCAAGGTGTATTTGTCCTACTTACTCATATAACAGAAGGGATTGAGAGGCTATGCGATACGACGTGTGCATTATTGGGGGCGGTGTGATTGGGTGTGCCATTGCCCGCGAACTCATGCGCTTCAAGCTGCGGGTTGTATTGGTCGAAAAAGAATGTGAGGTTGGCTTTGGTACGAGTAAAGCCAACAGTGGCATCATCCATGCAGGGCATCACAGTTCTCCTAAAACCTTAAAAGGCAAGCTCGAGTGGTCAGGCAATCAAGTTTGGGACGCCCTAAGTGATGAACTCGGCTTTGGGTTTAAGCGCATCGGCGAACTTACGGTTGCCATGGACGATGAGCAAGTGAAGACGCTCGAGCACCTCTACGACCAAGGCCAAGCCAAAGGGGTTACTGGGCTTGAACTCTGGGATAGCGACCGCATTCGTGCCGAAGAGCCCAACCTCAGTAGTGACATTGTCGCAGCCCTGTATGCACCCACGGCTGGCGTGGTCAACCCTTATGAAGCTTGCTTTTCGCTCATTGAGAATGCCCGCCAAAATGGGCTCGAGATTTCGGTCGAAAATCCCGTCATAGATATAACTGCTGAGGCTGATAGCCTGTGGATTAAAACGCAACAAGAACTTATTGAGACACAGTTTGTCATCAATGCAGCGGGACTTTTTGCAGATCGTATTGCCGACATGGCCGGCGTTAAAACGTTTGATATTCGGCCGCGTAAAGGCGAAGAATACTTGCTGGATAAACGTTTAAAGGGGTTTGTTAAACGCCTCATTTTCCCATGCCCTACGCCTACCTCTAAAGGCATCTTGATCATTCCAACCTTTGATGGGACGCTAATGGTGGGACCGACCGCCCTTGAAACTAACGACAAAGAAGATCTAACAACTACCAGCGCAGGCTCAGACGAAGTCTTTAGCAAAGTCAAACAGGTTGCGCCGGGCATCAGCGAGCGCGATTGCATTGCTGAGTTTGCAGGCTTACGGGCTGCCGCAGGCGACGAAGATTTTATTATCGGTACAACGTCCCTCAAAGGCTTTATTAACGCCGCGGGCATTCAGTCGCCGGGGTTAACGGCGTCGCCTGCTATTGCTAAGATGATACTTGATATTTTACAAGGTGAAGGGCTCGAGCTTTTACCCAATGAATCGTTTAAAGCAGGTATTGATAAACCCGTTCATGTTGCTTCCCTAAGTACCGAAGCGCAAATCAGTCTAGCCAACCAAGACCCGCGCTACAGCCGTATTGTCTGCCGCTGCGAGCACATTAGCGAAGGTGAAATTAACGACGCCATTCACCGTGGCGCACGTACCCTAGACGGGCTCAAGTTTCGCACCAGGGCAGGTATGGGACTTTGTCAAGGGGGCTTTTGCTCGTGGCGCTGTATGCAGATTCTGGCCGAAGAACTTTCTCTACCTATGACTGCCATTACCAAACGAGGTGGAGACTCTTGGATAGTGCTCGAGCGGGGTCAAGACAGGATGGGGGCAACATCATGATTAGCAGTCACAGCACCCATATTGATAAAGCCTATGACGTCCTCGTGGTTGGTGGCGGCCCTGCTGGTATGGCGGCTGCTTTGGGCGCACGTGAAGCTGGGGCAGATAACGTCCTCATGGTTGACCGCGAAGTTGAAGCAGGCGGTATTTTGAATCAGTGTATTCACAACGGCTTTGGCGTACATCATTTCAAAGAAGAATTAACCGGACCCGAATATGCCCAGCGTTATTTTGAAGATGTTTTAGATAACGACATTGATGTCCTAACGGATGCTTACATCATGGACGCTTACATTAGAACTGGCGATAACCACAAGCAAGTCAAAATCATGTCAGGGACGCAGGGTGTGAAACTGGTTGGTAGCAAAGCCGTGGTGTTAACGATGGGCGCACGTGAACGTACGCGTGGGGCCATCCGCATTCCAGGCTCGAGGCCCGCAGGCTATATGACAGCCGGACTCGCCCAAAAGTTTGTCAACAACCTCGACTACTTGCCCGGCAAGCGGGTGGTTATTCTGGGTTCCGGCGATATTGGGTTAATTATGGCTCGGCGCATGACTTTAGAGGGCGCACATGTTGCCGGTGTGTTTGAGATTATGCCGCATGCCAACGGCCTCAACCGCAATATTGTGCAGTGTTTACACGATTATGACATTCCGTTACATCTGTCAACAACAGTCATCAATATTCATGGGAAAGAGCGTGTTGACAAAGTGGCCGTTGCCCCGGTTGATGCAAGTTTTGTACCCGATATGAGCAAAAGTTGGGAGATTGACTGCGACACGTTACTTTTATCAATAGGCCTAATTCCTGAAAATGAACTCTCGAGGCAACTCAACTTGCGCCTTGACCCCATCACCCAAGGGCCGGTAGTGAGCAGCAGTATGGAAACATCTTTGGATGGCGTGTTTGCAGGTGGCAATGTGGTGCATATTCATGACTTGGTGGATTTTGTCGCTCAGGAAGCGCACCTTGCTGGCAAACAGGCTGGCGCGTATGTGGTGGGTCAGCGCCCGCCTGCAGATAACATCAAGCTCATCGCAGGAGAAAATGTGGCTTACTGCGTCCCCCACACCATCTCAACCGATAGAGAACACACGGTGTACATGCGCGTCAAAAAACCGCTCGAGAAAAGTTGGCTTAAACTTGGTGAGGTTTACCAGAAACCGCTTCGCTATGTGGTGCCAGCCGAGATGGTGAGCTTAAAAGTACGCCCTAGATTTTTGGAAGATTTTCATGGTGATGCGCTTAAAGTAGACATCTTGCCACGGGAGGAGCAGTAATGGATACTGATGTTGTAGATAAAGTTACACATTACCTTTGCATCGGCTGTCCGCTTGGCTGCCGGCTCGAGGTTGAGGAAGACGCAGCACACGTGATTGTCGAAGTACGCGGGTTTTCCTGTAAAAAGGGTGATAAATTTGCGCGCCAAGAACACTTAGATCCACGCCGCATGGTGACCACCACCGTGAGAATCGAAAACGGGTTGTGGAAAAGGTTGCCCGTCCGAACCAAAGAGGCCATTCCCAAAGATAAGGTTTTGGAGCTGTGCCAGACACTGCGCACCCTCACGTTGCAAGCCCCGGTGCAGATGGGTGATGTTATTTTGCCCAATGCTCTAGATACGGGCGTAGATGTGGTAGCGTCTCGAGATATGCCCTAACGGCCACATGTTTACTTCGCTCAGTACCATCCTTGAAGCACTTGGATCGCTGGCAATTGATTAGACACGACTGGCTTGAATTACCTGAGTGGCTCGAGCTTAATTGATGGTGTAAACCCGTCTATACCTTCAACGTTATAATAAAACGATGACGGCACTGAGAGACATCGAAAGCAAGCTCGCTTCCTTAACGCGCGCTGAAAAAGCCCAAGTTCTTAAATGGGTTGCGCAGGATTTGGAAGGTGCGTTTTCGGGTATCGACAAGACCCATGCCATGGCAGGTGGTGACGCTTGTATTGTGCGTACCCGCATTCCTGTGTGGTTACTGGTGCAGGCTAGGCAGTTGGGGGCTAGCGAGGCGAGTCTACTAGAAAATTATCCGAGTTTGAGAGCTGAAGACCTCACCAACGCTTGGGCCTACGCCAGAACCTATCCTGCCGAGATCGCACAGGCTATCCAAGCTAATGAAGACGCCTAACATCTTACGGTGAAGTTTTACAGTGACGAGAATTTTCCGTTCGCTACGGTGGATAGTCTCAGAGACCTTGGCCACGACGTTCTCACCTCGCTAGATACAGGTCGTGCTGGACAGGCAATACCTGATGAAGCCGTGCTTGGCTACGCAGTCCAAGAAGGGCGTGCGCTACTCACGTTAAACCGAAGAGACTTCATTAAGCTACATACGCAAAGCGCAGAACATACCGGCATTGTTGTATGTAAGTTCGACCCTGACTACACGGCACTGGCGTAGCGCATCCATACCGCTGTTCAAGAAAATAGTGATTTTATAAGAAAGCTCATTCGCATCAACCGTCAGTAGGACTTCTCTTATCAACTTAGTCTTGATCAATATCTTAAGCAGCGCACTACTGCAACTAGGTCAGCAGATTAAGTATTTAAGAATCAGTTCAGGACTACTTTGTCCAATTGTGGTTGTGCTTGATGAGAAGATGGTATCTAATTATAGATCGCTTTATCTCAACATAATTATCCCTATATAGTCAGGATGTGACCTAGTTATGAGTACTGTTGTGAACAGTGATAAGTCTTATCGAAAAACTGCTACGCTTGTAGGCATTTTGTACATCACCGGGACTGTTGCCGGGGTGTTGAGTTTGGTTGCTACCAACCCTGTGCTCAGCGTACCCAATTTTGTGACGGTCGTGGCAGCTAGCCCTAACCGGCTTGTTCTGGGTAGCCTATTTATTTTACTGATGGGGATTGCCCTAGCGTTTATCCCACTAGCTATGTTTCCCATCTTTAAACGTACACACGAAGCGGGCGCGCTAGCCTATGTTGTGTTTCGCAGTGGGCTCGAGACGACCACCTACCTGGTGACAGTCCTCAGTTGGCTAGTATTGATTAGACTCAGCCACCTATCAACCGAGGTAGTTCCAGGGTTTGACGTGCAAGCTACAGGTGAGCTTATCCTAGCCGTCAGAGAGACG
>JBCCBI010000184.1:0-10531 GCA_039034155.1 Deinococcota bacterium
CATCGGCTAGTTGCCACACCCACGCGTTTGCCACACCAAAATCACGGTTAAGTAGCCACTGAAACACAATTGCTACCGCGACAATGTTGGTCACGACCGGCATAAAATAGATGAGGCGGTAAAGCTCGAGCCCACGAATACCTTGGTTCAGTGCAATGGCCATCAGCAAGCCAAAGACAAGTTGCAAAGGCACTATGGTCAGCGCGTAAAAAAAGGTATTACCCAAGACTTTTCTGAATACCGCGTCTTGAAAAATCAGCTCTTGATAGTTGCGCAATGCCACAAAATCTGGTGTGCCAATCAAATTCCACCTAAAAAAACTCAGCACAAACGCGCCCAGAATGGGGACAAGCACAAACACAGCAAAACCAAGCAGACTGGGTAGTAAAAAGAAGTAGGCTTCATTTTGCTGACCCGGTTGCCACTTACCAAACCCTGTGCGTCTGGGGTTGGGTTGTTTGAGTTGAGCTGTGCGGTTGGAAGATAAAGACATGATGCCTCGAGGGAAGTATCAGTTTAGAGTTTCGTGTCTAGGTTGCGTCACCATCAACATTGGGCAGATAATGAATCTATCTAAAAGTCTCAGGCTTCGTTTTCCAGACGTTGTTTCAAGAGACGACAAAATAGCATCTGTAATGTATTGAAAGCGCTGAGTTGACAGTTGACACAATCATGCACTTGTTAATCATATAAATCAGTTTGGCAGGTGTGGATGCTGCCTCAAAATGAATTTACTGAGTGACGTAGAGAGCAGATTTGACTTTCTACATCACTCAAAAGTCACAAAAGATTATCTAGGGAATCCGTTGCTAGCTAAAAACGCATCAACGTCTTCGCAGAGTGCAGGTAAAACCTCAGCAGCGGAAGCCTCACCGGACCAAATGCGCTGCATAGCTGGGCTGATGATCGAGCCGTTGAGTTCGTTCCACTCAGCAAAGTAGCCAATCCGCCCAACTTTAGCGTTTTGACCTTCGGTGATAAACGCCATGCGGTTGGCGGGTGAATCACTAAGGCTCATAAACGCATCTGACTCAGCCGTGGACTGGAGCGCGGGCAAAATCTCACCAGAGGCAGTGTAGATGGCTTGACCGCCGTCAGTACCTTGTAACCAGCTTAAGAACGTCCACGCGACGTCTTTGTCATCGCTAAAACTACTCATGGTCCAAGCAGCACCACCAGCGCTAGCAGAACGTTGACCGCCTTCAGGAATGGGCACAACGGCGACATCGTAGTTCATGTCTGCTGCGTTGAACGCGGAAATACGGCTGGCGTTTTGGATAATCATGGCAGCTTGACCGCTTTGAAACACGGCTGCGTCGCCGCCAGCTTGACCGAGGTTGGCATCGCGCATGGCGTGATTACTGTTCATCATGTCAGCAAAATAACTGATAGCCTCCACTGCTGCCGGTTCTGCCAAGGTGCAGCGACTGGGGTTACGCATATCATCTAAAATACTCCCGCCATTTTGCCCAACCCAAAGCTGATATTTGCCGCCTTCCATGGCCAGGGCGTGACGAATCACTCGCCCGCTGTTGGTGACGTTGGTAAGTTGTTCAGCAGCAGCTTGTAGGTCGTCCCAAGTCCAGCTTTCGTCAGGATAACTCACGCCAACCTCGTCAAAAATGTCTTTGTTGTAGTAGAGAACTTCCAGGCCAATGTCTCGAGGCAAGCCGTAAATCTGCTCATCATAAATACCAAACTCGAGCAATGACGGCCAATAATCATCCACAGGATAATCTGTTGCCTCAATGTAACTTGCTAAAGGCTCTAAGACACCATCTGCTGCGTAGCTTTGAATGGGCGATAAAAACATGACATCTGGAATTACCGACGCATCGCCAGCAGCCCAGAGGGTTTGAATGGTCGTAAAGTAGTCCCCCCACGGTCGTGACCAAATCTCAATTTCAATGTCGGGGTTTTCTGCCATAAATGCGTCTGCCACAGCTTCATGGGTGGCAATCTCTTCGGGGCTACCCCACATGGCCCAGGTGACGGTGGTTTGCGCGAGTGCGGACACAGTCATGCCCAACACAACGCTTAACGTAAGTACTTGCCAACCCTTCATAGCTACCTCCTCAGGTAAACCGGCACAACGACAAACTATGTGATGCGTTTATTGAATACACCCTTCCCAAGAGGTTGTAAGGGTGTTGTACAACGTGGTTGAGGTCGGATAAGTTACGGCTTTGACGAGATTGTGTTAACCCAAACGTGTTAACAATGTTCAACGGTGATGAGCCTTACTATACTCTATCTTGAGATTACGTGGGTAGGCTTTGAGATAGCGCTATTCCTGGCAAGGGTCAAAATACAATCAAAAGAGGAAGTTAGTCCTCGAGGACGTATCTAAACTAAGCACGTTAGGACTTACGCAGTTGGCATCTTGAATGATGTGATGGACGCATCCATAAACATTGTTGAGATACTCAAAGATGCGTCGTCAAGGTGTACTCATCCTCAAGTGCGTAATGTGACTCCTAAACTTATTTAGACTGACGTGCACTGACTTTTGATAGCTAATCTAAGCTGATGTTGTCTCGAGTCACGGTCAGCAAACTGTTGGGGAGTGCGTTGTAAATTTTGGACTGGTAGCCGTCTGGCCAGGTGATTTCAACCACACTAAGTGCCTCACCTGGAGGAAAGCCAACGTGTAAGCGGCTACTATCTGCTGACAAATAGCCACTTGCTGCGTAAAGCGTGCGGTAGTAGCTCGAGCGGTTCGTTTGCACCTTCACTGACGCGCCAATGGCATCTGTATTGCCACTACCCGGCCAGTTAAGGTCAACTTGCAGACTATTACCTTCACAAAGCTGATTTTCAAAAAGTTGCGCAGGTGCGCGCAAGTTATTGACAACAATGTCCAAGTCACCATCATTATCTACATCAGCAATGCTCATGCCGCGCCCGCTTGCACGGGAGGCGAGGCCCCACTCGGCTGCAGGTACAAAGTTTCCGCTGCCGTCATTGCGAAACGCTTGGTTTTCTTCGACCAGTTCGTGATTATCCAGGTGGGCAAAGATGCTTTCTTCCATCATGCCGTTCACGATGTAAAGGTCAACAAAGCCGTCTTGGTTAAAATCGGCAAATTTCCCTGACCAACTCCAGCCGCTAGCATCAATGCCCCTGTTGGTTGCGTTGTTGGTAAAGCCATCTTCAGTGCGCTGCTGAAGGACATTTTCCATGACTTGTGGATCACCCTCAGGGTGAGGGTCTGCCATCATCGCGTCCATGACGGGTTGCCACGCGGCGAGGTTGGCATCTGAATAGGGTTTCATATCAGTTGAAAACAGCTCAGTTTGGCCGTCGTTGTCAATATCGGCAAGGTCAAAACTCATGGTGCTGTGACTGATTTTGCTAAATGGTGTCACTTCTTGCCAGCCTGCTGCTTGATTAAGCCAAGCCATGTCGGGCACGGCAAAGTCGTTACCCACCAGAATATCTAGCCGTTGGTCGTCATTAAAATCCAATACGGCAAATGCGAGTGCTTGGGCTTGGTGATAAAGGCGCGTTTCGCTAAAGCTGCCGTCATTGTTGTTGGTGTAGATGTAGACACCGCCCCGACCACTTTCTAAAAACTCATGACCAAACTCAGTCAGGAGCGCTGCATCGTAACTTGCACCCGCGAGATCGAGGTCGCCATCTTGGTCAAAATCTGCCCAGTTAACGGCATACAAAGGTTTGGTTACGCCTGACAAAATGACTTGCTGGAAGGTGCTATCACCCAAATTACGCCAAAAGTTGGGTGCGCTGGTCTGGCGACTCAGCAAAATATCTTGCCAACCGTCGCTATCAAAATCAAACAGGCTGACTGCCCTCGAGTCCCCTATGCCCATCAACCCCGTCATAAACTCGAGCTGTCCCATATTCCACAAAATGCTGTTAGGCGCTGCATGATTGGCCAGCACGATGTCCAAGTCACCGTCATTGTCTAAATCATTGACTGCCACGCCGCCGCCGTTGGCTTCAAACATGTGCACGGTGTCGCCGCCGGGAACTTGGCTGATGTGGTCAAGGTTATGGGTGATAAAGCGGCCTGAGCACGTGCCTTGCTCGAGCACGCGGCTCGAGACAGTTACAGGAACAGGTTGTACCCATGCTAGTGAAGAAAGCGAGACCAAACTGATACAAACGCTCGTCAAAACAACACGTTTACTGCTAACCCTCAGCATAAACAGCAACCTTTCATGGCAAACCTCCTGTTTGGCGTATGCTTATCCTAAACGACAGAGTTGACAATATGCTACTGGAAAGGGGAAGTTCGTGAACCTTTTAGCTATCTTTGCTCACCCAGATGATGAATCGTTTAGCTGTGGCGGAACACTTACCAAAGCTGCTGCAGACGGTCACAGGGTTGACCTTATCTGTGCCACACGCGGTGAAGAAGGCGAGATTGTCCACCCGAACATTGACCCAGAAGCCTACCCTAAAGGGGATGCTAGAGGAGAATTACGAACGCGGGAGCTCGAGGCAACCTGCCAAGCCTTAGGCATTAACCCGCCTATGTGGCTCAATCATCATGATTCGGGGTTTCCAATTGAGGTTGGGTTAAACAATCCCAAAGCGTTTATGAATCAAGAGATTGTTGCGCTCGAGCGGCAACTTCTTCCGCTTATTGCAGATGTGCAGCCAGATGTCATCATCACCTTTGACCCGCACGGCGGCTACCCGCACATTGACCACATCACCATTCACCGTGCAGCGACGTCGGCGTTTTGGTCAGCAGGTAGTGTGATGACGCCAACACCCAAGCGTTTGTTTTACCCAGCGCGCTCACTTGAAATTTTACGCGAGATTAAAGCCAACTCTACCAGCACAACCATGGCGGATGTTGACCCCGAACTCTACGGCGTATCGCAGGATTCCGTAGCAGCAACTATTGATATTCGCCCTTTTGCGAGTCAAAAACGTGAGGCTATTATGGCGCACGGGTCGCAGTTTGGGACGCGGGAAAAGATTCAAGCGATGTTAGACGGCAGGTCGGGGATGCTCGAGCAAGAACTGTTTGTCCTCGGTGGTTTGCGTGGTAGCTTTCCAGCGATGCCTTTGACAGACCTGTTTACAGGTTTGTAAAGATAGATGTCGTGATGTGCGTTTTAAACATCTGCATGTGTTGAACTGATATGTGTTGAATCGACGGCGTTAAGACTGACCAGCTCGGTTACAATTTTCTATGCTCACCCACTTTCAAAACGGCAGCCCCCACATGGTGGATGTCTCCGATAAACTTGTAAGCCCTCGTAGGGCAATTGCTGAGTCACTAGTGCTGTTGCCAAAAGCTGCACTCGAGGCGCTCGAGTCAAACCCCAAAGGCGACCCCATTGCGGTAGCGGAACTTGCAGGCATCATGGCAGCCAAGCAAACTAGTAATCTCATCCCGCTGTGTCACCCGCTTCCTCTAAATAAGGTATCGGTGGTCAGTGAACGCGTAAAAGCGGCTCGAGCATTTGCACTGCAAGACAGCCTATTGGGTCCTAACGATGAGTTAACTGCAGGTGACCTAAAAGATGTTTGGGCAACCAAAGAGTTTCTAACAGATAGTGGCTACCCCGAAGCTGTGCGGTTTAATGCCGTTTGCAAAGTTAACGCCAAAACAGGAGTAGAGATGGAAGCCCTTACGGCAGCATCTGTAGCTGCCCTTACCCTCTACGACATGCTCAAAAGTGCTAGCAAGGGCATTGTAATTACAGGCGTTCGCTTACTAGCAAAACAAGGTGGGAGGTCAGGTACATGGCATGCTTCGCAAGGGCACTAAGTCAAGACGACGAACCTGCCTTACTAGCTATTGACCAAGCTCACATCGTGCAGTTTGGTGGTGAGGTGCTCATCCAGCGCAGTAGCCTAAGCTTTTTTGAGCGCACGGGCCATGCTTTTACCGCGTTTAACGATGACCAAGTTGTTGGCTTTGTGTTTGCCCAAGCTATTTTTAATGGCACACGCCCAACAATTTTTGTGAGCCGCCTAGCTGTACATCATGAGGATGTTGATGTTGTGAAGCAGGCGCTCGAGCTTCTTGTCGAGGCTGTCACCAAAAGTGCTTACGACGCAGCCGTTTACGACCTCATGTGGCATGTTCCGGCAAGTGATGAGAAACTTCAGCGCACGCTCGCCAAAAACCAGTATGATAAATGTGAGACCCACGTATTTGAGCGTGTTTTAGGCTCGAGAGGCCAATCTCGCTAACGTTATCTTTATAAAGGAGTAACTATGGCTCGAGTGCTGCTAGGCGTCAAAGAAATGAACACCGACGCGCGTGCTGAAAAAGTGAAAGCCCTACTTATGTCGCTAGAAGGCGTAAGTGGTGTGGATGCCAAAGGCGATCAACAAGCTACCGTTAACTACAATGAAGACATTATTTCGGTCATGGATTTAATCCGGGCACTACGTGAAAAAGGTTTGACCGCAGGTATGGAGTAAACGTTGAGGTCATCATGATGACTTACGTTTTCAACCTTTACGTATGCGTCTAGTTCAGTTTTTAGATACTCGGGGTCAGCGGTGTGTTGCTGTGTCATCACTAGCGGCCTCACCTGATGCGGGTTTACAGGTATTGCCGGGCGTGTTGCGTGTCTACGACCTCGCATGTGAGGCTATCAGCGCACAAACCTCACTGCAAAAAGTCGTTGAGGCAAACCTGGCTGAGGCTGAGGTTGTTACTGAAACCCTCAGCGACCTCGAGGCTGCTGGGCGTTTACTTCCGCCTCTCGACCACCCTGACCCCGCGCATTGTTTTGTGACCGGCACGGGCTTAACCCACGTGGGCAGTGCAGACACGCGCGACAGTATGCATCAACAAGATGACGCTGAGCTAACCGATTCCATGAAGATGTTTCGCTGGGGACTGGCTGGAGGTAAGCCAGCAGCCGGAACCGTCGGCGTGCAACCGGAGTGGTTTTACAAAGGCAACGGTCACGGTGTTGTGACAAGTGGGCAGGCGTTAACCTCGCCAGGGTTTGCTAAAGATGGCGGCGAAGAACCTGAACTTGCAGGTATTTACGTTGTGTCGCCGGAGGAAACACCCTACCGGGTTGGTTTTGCGTTGGGGAACGAGTTTTCAGACCATGTGACTGAGCAGGAAAATTATCTTTATTTGGCGCATTCTAAGTTGCGGGCTTGCGCACTAGGGCCGGAGCTTCTTTTGGGTGATTTGCCAGAGAGGGTAGAGGGTGTCTCGAGAATCCTCCGTAACGGCACGACTCTGTGGGAAAAACCTTTTGTGAGCGGCGAAGCAGCGATGTCGCACAGCATCGCTAACCTCGAGCACCATCACTTCAAATATGACTTGTTTAGACAACCGGGCGATGTGCACATTCACTTTTTTGGCACGTCTACCCTGAGTAGTGCGGATGGCATTACCACCCAAGCAGGCGATGTGTTTGAGATTTCTGCGCCCTTATTTGGACATCCGCTCAGGAACAGGCTCGAGCAAGTGGTTGATGACAAGCTTGTTGAAGTTAAGTCCTTGTAACTTCTAGCTATCGGCAATGTGAAATCTGTAGATGTTGAAGGTATCTCACCGTAGATGTTTACGTGAATAAGCTCGTGGATTGATGTTTTGTGACTGTGTGATCGCGCATCATCAGCTGTAAACGTACTTGTTGCACATGGATGATACTGCTTGGTTGATACCATCAAGTTGACAGGCAGTTGGCAAAATTTGCTAGGCTCGAGCCGTGCCAGACGATTCCCACGACGACCTCAACCTAGATGATGTTAGCTCAGACAACCTCAACTTTGCTGATTTACTTTCCTCAACCACGCAAGCTGATGACGGCTACAGCGTTCACGCTCATGACGATTATGCGGGCGTTTACGTTGGCGTCTGTTTGTTGCACTTAGAAATGCCGTGGGTGCGCAGCCTCAAAGAAAAGCGTGCGCTCGTAAAACCCATAGCTGAAAAACTAAAAACCCGCTTTCCAGTGTCAGTATCGCGTTTGGACGGCCTCAACGACCATGATTGGGAGCTTTTAGGCATAAGTGCTATTAGCCACGATCCAACTTGGTTAGAAGGCGTGCTGAACAAAGCAAGTCGTTTTGCTAAGAGCATCAGTGAGTGCCGGATGTATGAAGTGGCGCTCGAGGTAGAGCGTTGGCGCTGAGCTGTGACGCTAGCGTGCTGCGTTGATTTGCACGTTTGTGCGTTAAACTGAACAAATGTTCACAAGTATGTTAAGAATCTGCGTCTAGGGTAAGCAAGTATCTTGATAAGAATGTTGTATGCTAATGGAAGTTCTGTGAAGTAATCAGAAGCACATGTACAATCAAGCTCATACTTACAAGTCCATAGTTAACACGTCAGTGTTGATTGCATGGCTGGTAACTGGGCGTCTGTAAACAGATGTTTGTAACTGAGTGTGCTAGCAAACCTTTAGTGAGCCGAGACGATAAGTTTCTGCGAGCTAGCGGCTATTGTATACATTGACGACCCAACTCAACTGGCAACGCCATTGACAACACCGTGTGGATAATGCTGGGACTTTCGTCGCTACATTTACTTCTCGAGCAAACCTCGCCTAGAGCTACTTATAGCTAGCTGCGGGCAATGTGGAGATAACCTATGACTTTACAAAGCTTGTCCAAAGACCGCCTCGACGTGCCTGATCTGTGCCATGCGTTTGTGTACGCAACCGACTGGCTCGGCGTCTACGTAGATGAGGTCAACGCCCTCAACGTGTACCCCGTGCCAGATGGCGATACGGGAACCAATATGCACCTCACCATGCAGTCGGTGCGCCGTCACCTTAAAGAAACGCCACCTAGCACCATGCCGGAGTTAGCCCAAGCGTTATCTAAAGGCTCGTTGTTGGGTGCGCGGGGTAACTCGGGTGTTATTTTAAGTCAAACGCTTAAAGGCTTTGCCGATACCATTAAAGAGTCCACCGGAATTGGGGCTGCAGAATGTATTTTGGCCCTTAAAAACGCCGCTAAAATTGCCTACGAAGCTGTTATGAAGCCAGTTGAAGGCACCATGCTTACCGTCATTCGCCGGGCAGCAGAAGGCACCGAGCACATGAGCGACAGTCACCCTATTGAGGTTCTCAAAGAAGCTTGGGAAGCAGGTAGTGTTGCTTTGGAGGAAACCCCAGAGCTGCTACCTGTACTTAAAAAAGCAGGTGTGGTAGATTCTGGTGGATTGGGCTTTTTACGCGTGCTAGAAGGCATGATTGCCGCCTATGAAGGTCGCGAATTGCCCGCACCACCTGAGATTCAACACGGTGTGCAAAGCCAATTTGAAGAAGAAGAGTTTGGCTTTTGTACTGAGTTTTTGCTGTCCGGTGTAGACGCGCCCATGGCCGAACTGCGCGATATTGTCGATAAATTTGGTGATTCCATGTTGCTGGTTGAGGCTGAAGGCTACGTGAAAGGTCACATTCACACGCACGAACCCGAAAAACTCCTAGGGCTCATGGGGCGCTACGGGTCGATGGTGCGCAGCAAAGTTGAAGACATGAGTTTGCAGCACTCTGAACTGCTAGAAGATGTTGACCTAGATGGCGTTACTGCACCGAACGTGGCTGTTGTGGCAGTTAGCGCGGGTTATGGCGTTAGCAAAGTGTTTCGCTCCTTGGGCGCGCGCATTGTAGGCGGCGGACAAACTAATAACCCAAGTGTGGAAGACATTGCCGACACCATTCGCGGCGTGGCAGCGCAAACCGTGATTGTTCTTCCGAACAACAAAAACATCATTATGGCAGCGCAGCATGTAGAAGACGTTATTAATGACAAAACTGTGCGTGTATTGCCAACCCGCAGCCTAGGCGAAGGCCTCGCTGCTACGGTGCTGTTTAAGCAAGACGCTGATGCTGACGAACTTTTTGCCGAGATGCAAGAGGCTGCTAGCCACGCAAAAACGTTGGAGGTGACCTTTGCCAGTAAAAATGCTGACATTGACGGCCTCAATGTACATGAAGGTGAGGCGATTGGCCTCGTAAACGGGGAACTCAAAGCCAATGCTGGCAGTGCCAACGAGTGTTTGCTCAACCTCGTGAGTGACTTTGCTGATGAGGCTGAAATTGGCACGCTATTCTACAACAGCGACGTAAGCCAAGAAGATGCTGAAGAATTGGTGTCTCAACTGGAAGACGAACACGACCTCGAGCTAGACCTGCAACCCGGTAGTCCAGATGTTTACCGCTTTGTGCTTGCGTTAGAATAAGGATCCTACTCGAAACGTTGTTAAAGCCGCCTTAACTGAGGGCGGCTTTTTTATGTCAATAAAGGGTGTTGACAACGTGCTTACAAACATCGCGTATAACCAAGGTTAGGCTGTTGCTTGGCGTAAGTTGTCGGAAGCCTGTGTCTTATCCATAGTCAGCTAGCAAAGCTTGCTGCGCTAATGACATTACAACTTACAAAGAGGTGCGTGTACATCGCTGCAAAATATCATCAAGTGGGTTGTGTTATCAGGTGAATTGATATGTACTTCTGAGTCTGATCTGCTCGAGTCTTCATACAACAATATCCCCAACAGATTCTCTGTAACCGCACTAGCACCTCACTGATTGATTTTCACTAACACCTCACAACCTGAAGG
>JBCCBI010000185.1:0-10474 GCA_039034155.1 Deinococcota bacterium
AAAGACGCCTCAAGTAATACATAAGTACCTCCAAGTTGAAACACACTAAGTATCAAACTCAGCAGCGCCCATCCTTAACCGCTAAACGCATGTCACGAAAACTGCGGTTTCCAGATAGGAGGTACTTAATTGTTTGTGAGCAAGCTTCTCAACAAAAGTTAAGGATTTGTTCATAGACTGAAAGTTGCATCACAAAGTGGCGTATACTCACATTTGTAGCTGAGCCTGCCACATTGGGGTGTGTTGTTGTACATGCTGCGAATAAATGTGTCTTTGACGATAAGTGAATACGTGAGTTGAAGATAGCTGCAGTAACACCCTCGAGAGCATCACAGTGCATTATTTGTAACGTGATTGTGCATCCTCACACCACTTGAGTTCTTGCATAAAGGTTGTTTAAGGATGGCCGTAATTGTAATAACAAGTGATTTTCTTGTGCTGAAGCGGTTGTCTTCATTAAGTTCTACACTACTTCTTCCCCACAACTGTATAGGCTGTCGTAAATAGGTAACACTTCAGGTAACTTTGCTACTTACGTTTGCAGGCAGGTAGATGACAAATATCACTTGACTGTGAGTGCGTGAGGAGCTACTGTTCAAGCAAAAAGTTACTCGGTTTGAGCATTGAGTTTAAGCGTTAAATTGCTTCAGATTAACCGCACACATAGCTTGTATACACATAGCTTGTAATGGTGCGGGGCGACATCTGTAGGTTAGGTTGTTTAAGTTGGTGACAACACCATGGGGGCAAGTATGCCGGTACATCAAAATTCACCAGTAAAACTGGAAGTACGCAGTGCTGCGCAGGCTATTGAAGGAATTTTGACTGCTGCTGAGGCAGACACGTTGAGTGTTGCTGAGGCAGCTGGATCAATTGAACAAATTTATTATCAACAAGACCCATGGTCGCTGCTACCTGAACTAACTGTGCAACACCTCGAGCATTGGATCATTCGGTCTTGGACGCAGAGTCCCTATGACACGCAACGTTGTCTTATTCGGTTAATTAACCCGCTTGACATGCCTGAGGCCCGCGCGCTACTGGAAACAGAGTGTCTTATTGCGGATGTGAACGATCAAGCGCTTATTAAAAGTTTGTTACAACTACCTCAAGAAGATATTTACGTGTGGTTGTGGATGAGCCTTAAACGCTTGCACGGACGCGTTTTAGATACCATCCAAGATGTTGGTAGTCATCCCTTTTTGCCATTTATTGCCTTGAATCTTGTGGAGATGCGAGACAGTTTTGAGTATCAACCTGCGCCCCCGCCTGTGTGGCGGCGCTGTAATTACCCTGAGTGGTCAACGCGCAAGATAATTACGGATAAGCTCGAGCGACTTGTCAACTACGATGCTAGCTTTGCTGGAAGTGACTTGGGGCGAGCGATTTTAGCAACCATAGACCAATACCTTACAATTCCTGATCGTATAAGCTCAGCTAAAACGCAGTCCAATACACCACGACAAGATAAAGGTTGAGAGACTAAAAGTAGCTACATCAAGTAGCTACATCGTACGCTAGTGCCGTGTGCTGCCGGCTCAGATTTGCTCTATTAGAAAGGGCGTGTTTACGCCCCAAAGGAGCAGGGTTAAAGGAGCACAGTGGCGCGGCAGTTGGTTTGGTTCAAAAAAGACTTACGTATTAATGATCACATCCCCTTGGTGCGCGCGTGCGCAGCGGGTGAGGTCATTTGCCTTTATGTCTATGAACCAGAGATTGTCCAGCACCCAGAATTTGATGCGTCTCATCTGGAGTTTGTCAATAGGTCGTTGCTCGAGCTAGCTGGTGAACTTGAAGCACGCGGCGGCAAGCTCATCTACCGAATAGGGACGCTACCGGATGTCTTTGTGCAGTTACATCAAACACATCCATTTGAGGCTATCTGGAGTCATCAGGAAACAGGTCATGCCGTCAGCTTTGAGCGTGACAAACGGGTTGCAGCTTGGGCTAAAGATACGGGCGTTACCTGGCACGAACTACCTCAGCAAGGTGTTGTTCGGGGCAATCTGGATAGGCGCATTTGGCCGAAGCAGTGGCACGCGTTTATACGCACGCCAACGGTTGCATCACCAGACACTATTAGCTCGCCAGCCGATATTTCTGCAGGCAGTCATCAACGCGCTGTTGACTTGGGATTGACAGTACAGCCCAAACCTGAAGTTCAAGTGGGCGGTGAACGAACAGCGCACGCATTATTAGAATCATTTTTAGATGCACGTGGACTCACCTATCAGCGGGCAATGTCTAGCCCAGTTACTGCGTTTGAGGCTTGTAGCCGCCTAAGTCCACATCTAACCTTTGGCACCATCTCCATTAAAACAGTCTGGCAGCGTGCTCAAGTACAACGAGATACACTCAACGAAATGAAGCGGCAAGGTGCTGATGTAGATACACGCTGGTTTAAAGCCTTACATGCGTTTACATCGAGACTGCGCTGGCGCGACCATTTTATGCAAAAGCTCGAGACCGAACCGAACATGGAATTCCACAACCTCAACCGTGTTTATGACGGCCTTCGCGAAAATGATTTTAATCAAGATTATTTTGATGCGTGGTGCGCTGGGCAAACGGGCTTCCCGATGGTAGATGCCGCTATGCGCGCACTGCACGCAGGCAGTTGGATTAATTTTCGGATGCGGGCAATGTTAGTGTCGTTTGCATCTTATTATTTATGGCTTCACTGGCGGCCTACCGGACTTTACTTAGCGCGGCACTTTATCGACAACGAGCCGGGTATTCACTGGGCGCAGTTTCAGATGCAAGCGGGCGTGACCGGCACACATACGGTGCGCATTTACAGCCCTGCCAAACAAGTGCGCGACTACGACCCAACGGGCGTGTTTATTCGCCGTTACGTGCCAGAACTGGTCAATGTTCCCAATGAATACCTAGCTGAACCCCACACCATGCCACCACTGTTTCAGTCGATGGTTGGCTGTGTGATTGGCAAAGATTATCCAGCACCTATTGTGGACGGTCAGGCAGCATTGCGTCTTAACAAAGCGCGCCTTGCTAAAGTGCGCAACAGCCCCGCCGCCAAGCGCGAAGCCCAGCGAGTGTTGCAAAAGCACTCTAACCGGCCTGAATCACCTGCACAATCGTCTCAACTCGTTAGAAAATAACGACAAATCATCATCCCATCACAGTATAGATGCAGATAGTGCAAACACAGGAGTTTACCTTTGTGTTGTACGTGTGTGTTGTACATGCTCTTAAGCTCCTGAAATGCGGGGCATTCGGGTAGGTTCTGTTTGCAAGGCGCTTTGAACAAACTTGTGCAGTAGCTCGAGCTTCACCTCTTGGCTACTCGGCACATCCCACAAGTTATTAAGTTCGTGTGGGTCATCCTGCAAATCAAACAACTCACCAAAACTTTCTTCGCGGTAAATAGTGAGTTTATAACGGTCATCTACATAGGTGCGTAGGTGCGGCATCACTGGGTTGTGGCGGTTTTCACAGATGATGTGATTGCGTGCTTGAGGGCGTTTACCTTGCCAAACCTCGAGCTGACTCACACCTTGCATCTCACCCGGAACGTCCTGACCACTTGCCTGCATAAAGGTGGGTGCCAAATCAACTAAACTTTGCAGGGCGTCGCTTGTTTGACCTGCAGGTACTTGCTCTGGCCAACGCACAATGAAGGGGAGTTTGAGCATATCCTCATAGTGAAACGGTCCTTTAGCAATAAGCCCGTGCTGACCGATAAAATGCCCGTGATCGGTGCTAAAAATAACGATGGTATTGTCGGCAAGTTCAAGTTCGTCTAGCTTATCTAAAATACGCCCAATTTGCTGATCCATAAAACTAATCATGCCGTAGTAGGTAGCCATGTCTTTTTTGAGCTCACCCATCGGGTAGAGGTGGCTCGAGCAGCCATGTGCTTGAAAAGGGTTGTGCCAAGCACTAAAATCTGGGCTTTCCTCTTGTGTAGCAGCAAAGTGCCACGGGTTGTTGTCGTGCTCGCCCGGTACAAGTTCGCCCGGCGTCATGCACTCAGGGTTATACATGGATGCCCACGGCTCAGACACAGTATAGGGCGGATGTGGATCATGAAAACTTGTCCACAACATGAACGGCTCGTCGCACCCTGCAGCGTCATCTAAAAACGCTAAGCTGCGTTCCCCTGTCCAGGTAGTGTAGTGAAGTTCTGCAGGAAGTTGCCACGCGCGGTCTTTGCGGGCCCAATAGCCGCTGCCAATGTTGAGCAGTTGTGGTGCTTTGCTGGCGGTGTCTCCGGGGAGGGGTTGGAAATAGTCACGCCAGTCAGGTAATCCGTGATCCTCGAGCCATGCAGCATAGTGCTGTCCTACATGGCTTTCGTCGGCATGGTTACGGGCGAGTTCAATGTGATCAAAACCGTACCACGGGCCGTTAAAGTCCCGCCAGAACGCCAAGTCACGCAGCGTCGGTTGTGCTTCTAAAGACTCTAAGCCCGGTTGTGATGAGAGGGGTTGAAAGTGCGCTTTGCCAATAAGCCCCGTGTGATAGCCAGCATTACTGAGATGCTCGCCGACGGTGGGTACATCTTCAGGGAGTTTCACGCCAATCGTCCACGCACCATGCTGAGACGGGTACATACCTGTGATGATGCTCGAGCGCGACGGTGTACACACCGGGTTAGGACAGTACGCCCGATTAAACCGCGTGCCTTCATCGCATAGTCTGTCTAGCGCAGGTGTTTTGATGCGTGGATTGGTTTTACCGATGGTATCAAAGTGTTGCTGGTCAGAGGTGATGAGCAGGATGTTAGGTTTGTCCACAGAAAGTGTCTCCAGAAATTTGGAATATGTTTAATAAAGAAGTAAGTTCAAAGCGTTAGATAAGTCGATATGCGTCTAGCCAAGTTGAGTCAACACATCATCAATGGCATTAAAATTTTAATTTAATGCATCGCGTCAATATCAGCTAAGTACAGCATCAGGTCAACACACAGGTGAGCATGAAGAGTTGGATGCTTAGTAATACGCAACATCCAACCTCACTGATAAATGTTTTCATACCTCTTTGGTTGTTGATGTAAAAACACTGCCCACAAATTGACTGTTATTGCTTAACAGCGCCTGCGATGCCTTCGACAAAATAGCGCTGCATAAACAAAAACAAGACGATGATCGGCAAAATGGTGATGGTGGCTGCAGCCGCCATGCCGCCCCAATCGATGAAAAACTCACCTTGAAAGGCGTAAACACCTACCGACAGCGTGCGTAAATCTGGCCGAGAAAGGGTGAGCACAAGCGGCAGTAAAAAGTCATTCCATGCATGGAGTGTCTGCATGATGGCAACGGTAGCAATAATAGGCTTAGAAAGTGGCAACATGACCTGCCAAAACACTCGCAAAAAACCTGCCCCGTCGATGATGGCGGCTTCCTCGAGCTCATTAGGTAAGCGGCTAAAATAACCCGTAAACAGCAAGATGAAAATAATAGGCGAGCCGCCGCTCGTGCCTAAAATGACACCTATTAGAGAGCTACTTAACCCCAACGAACTAATGAGTTCAAACACGGGGATGATCGTGTAACCTTGCGGCAAAAATACCGTGGCGACCAAAATGCCAATTACGATGCGCTTGCCAGGGTAGCGGTAGCGCCCCAGCACGTAACCCATCATGGCGGTGGTCACAACGACGATAGCCACCGACGATACCGTAATAATCACCGTATTAATAAAATATCTGCCGATGTTGGCCTCAGTCCAAGCACGGGGAAAGTTAGATAGCTCGAGCTCCCTAGGAATAAGCCCCAAGCCCGCAAAAATTTCCCCGTTACTTTTTAGGGCTGCTGATACCGTCCACAAAAACGGATAAATCCACAACAAGCAAATAGGAATAAGGATTAGCGTGGTGATAACAAGCCGAGGACGGTTGCCACTGAACCACCAACGCGTTTTAGTCCAGTTAGGCGTTTTGGAAAGCGCAGAGGGTTGTAGTGGCTCGGGTTGAGTTGACATCATGATGCTACCAACTTCATGAGATTGGCCTCGTCCGTATTCTGCGAACGGCTAAACCTTGAACAATGGTAATGACCATCACGGCAATGCCAAAAAAGACCCCTGCTGCAGATGCATAGCCCAAACGCGGCACGCTGCCGCCACCACCTGTGCCAAAGGCAGTGCGGTAAATGTAAACTTCCATGACCTCACTGGCAAAAAACGGCCCGCCCCCGGTCATCGTTTGCACGAGCGCAAACACATTCAGCGACCCCACGGCAGTGATCAGCAAGATAACGATGGCAAAGGGTGTTAACAGGGGTAAGATGATATGACGCAAGAGTTGCGGTCGGGTGGCACCGTCTAGCCTAGCTGCCTCGTACAAATCTTGTGGGATGGTTTGTAGCGACGCCAACCAGTAAATCATGGTGATGCCAAACCACTTCCAAACAAATACACCAATCACCGTCCAAAGTGCTGTATCTGCACCGCCCAAAAAGTCAATCGGCCGCGAGATTATACCCAGGTTACGCAAGATGCCATTCACCGGGCCGTTAAAGGGGCTGAACACAAAACTCATCACAATGCCAACTATGGCCGTGGTAGTAACAACTGGGATAAAAAACATCGTCCTAAACACAGGTGCTAATTTGAGCGCACGGTCATTTAACACGATGGCCACAATGAGTGATAAGCCCATCTGTAACGGGACACTTGCCACCATAAAGATCATTGAGCGCCGGAACGCACCCCAAAAAAGATCGTCGGTCATCACCTCACGGAAGTTGGCAAGTCCCACAAAGGTACGTGCTGCGGTAAACCCCGACCAATCCAAAAACGCAAAATACCAAGAGGCAATAATGGGATAAAAGGTAAACATGCCCGTGAGGATGAGTGACGGCAGCATAAATACATAACACCAGCGGTACTTCCACGCTTCTTGCCACAAGCTGCGCTGCCGTTTGGGTTTGTAGATGGTAGCGCCCTGGCGCACCATCAGCCTGTACCTAAAGGCGCATCATCATATGAAAGATGTGTTGTAGGAAGTTGAGAAGGGTGCGCAAACGCATACCCTAATCTGTCGTTAAAGCGCATCGTAGTCGGCAGCACCATAGTCTGCTCGAGGATTCCAATTGCTAAACACCCAGTCATCACGGGAGACCTGTGCACCCTTGTCAACGGCGGCAGCAATGGCGCGCTCGAGCTCAGCTGTGTAGCGTTCTTGTAAGCCGTTCATTTCCGCGCGAACGTCCGTAAGTTGCCCGGTATAAAGCCCTTGAATAACCTGCGGGAAACTAGGTTCTGGCGTGCGCAGCTCAAGCGAGGCTTGCACCACATCAGGATTTTTAACAACAGGGTTAGGGCCAACTCGAATCTGGTCATTAAAGAGCGTAAGTGCTTGCCGTGCGCGCGCACCAAGCTCAGCGTTGGCAATGGCTTCAGGTAGGATTGGTGCGTCGGCAACACCTACGATACTGGCCCATTGCGTTTGACCTTCTACGGTGCCTAAATAGTGGAAAATGTCCCCAGCAACATTGGCAACTGAACTGCCGCTAAAAATCCATAGAGCGTTGGCGCCACCTTGGCTAATAGTAAGCGGCCATGCGTCGCTGTCATCTGGTAAAGGCTGGCTCGAGAGGCCAAAGTCAAACTCGGGGTTGTCGCGTTCCCACTGCGGAATGTTCCAAGGTCCCTGCAAAATCATGCCGGCAGCACCTTGGGGCATAAAGGCCCTAGCTTGAGGCGCGTTAATACTTAAAATACCGGGGAAGACGCTGCCATCATCTCGCAACGCTAGGAGTAACTCAACAGCAGCAATGTATTCTTCGCTATTAAAGTTGTATTCACCCGTTACGAAGTTAATGTCATCAACAACTGGCGAGCCGCCCCCACCAACAGCCCCCGCCATGCGTGCAAAGTTGCGAATAATATCTGCCCAGCGGTTAATCTGATTACCACCCATAATGAACCCGTAATAGCTGCCGTTACCTTGCTCGGTAATGATTCTGGCGGCCTCTCTGAAGGTTGACCAAGTAAGCGGTTCCGTTTCGGGGTCGTAACCAGCTTGAGCCATCATCTCTTTGTTGTAAAGCAAGTGGCTGCCGTAGCGTTTGGCACTGGTAAACGGGAAGCTGTAGGTTTTGCCATCAAAGTCGGTCACACCGGGTAAAAAGACACCTGCAGGGAACTTGGCTTTCCATGCTTCAAAATCAGGGATGAGATCGTTTAAGGGTTGTACCCAACCTTCACTCACGGCTTGGGCTGGGCTCACACTAAGGGGCACCTGAAAGACATCGTGAGCTGATCCATTGCGAATACCCAACGGTACAACTTGGGCAATTTCATTCCAAGGTAGTGGGTCGTAGGCAACGTTAATATTGGGGTAGGTGTCTTCGTAAGCTGCAAAAAACTCTCTGAAAAAGACGGCTTTTTGGTCACCGCTATCTACCCAGCGTAGCGTAACGTCATCAGTGGGCAGCATCGCCCCAGAATCTGGAATGGTGAGCCCTTGCGCGCGTGCTTGAAACGACAGATGAGGCAGTAACGCTGCACCTGCGCCCGCAGCACCGAGTAACTTGAGAAGTTGCCGCCTCGAGAGGGTTATCTTGCTGATGTCATCCATGATTGTCCTTTCTTAGTTTGCTTGTCTGACGTGCTTAAAGGTGAGTCAAAGCCTCCTTTCTAGGCTGTTGTGAGGGGGTGCGTCCAGTGATAAAAAAATTGGTCTAGGGCGTAGTGGGCTGCACCGGTAAGGTCCGGGTGACTGTCTGTATCAATGTGGATATGCACGTTGTCGGCGATATCTGAAAGTATGCGCGCGCGCAGGGCTTGCTCGAGCGGTGCTAGCAAAATATCGTGGGCATCGCGGTAGATGCCGCCTAGCACAATGCTGTTTGGACTTAAGGTGTTGACGACGTTGGCAAGGGCAATGCCCAGATAAGTTGCACTTTGAGTGAGGATGCCTTGTAGGGCGCTGTTACCAGCTCGAGCTTCAGCAAGTAACGCCTCAAAGCTGGCTACTTGCGTAAGCTGCCGTGCTGTTTTCAGCAAATAGGGCACGGCGACAAGTGTTTCTAAGCAGCCTTGCCCACCGCATGAACAACTCATCCCACCCTCAATTAACATTTTGGTGTGACCAATCTCGCCAGCGCTAAACAGTTTGCCGTGAATCATCTGCCCGTTGCTAATTAACCCAGCGCCTACGCCTTGACCTACTTGTACATACACAAGATCTTGCCCGTAGTTGTGTGAGTTCATAAGCTTGGCAAACGCCATGAGGCGAACATTGTTTTCAACTTGTACAGGAATCCCCAACGCAGCCTCGAGCCAGCTTGCAATCTCAACCTGATGCCAGCCTAGATTGGGCGCAAAAATGTTCACACCCGTGTCAGGATTTACCAGTCCTAGCGCGCCAACTGCTAACCCTAAAATGGGACGCTGCAACTCAGACATAAGCGTGCTTAAACGAGTGGCAATGTCTGCGAGAACGTCATCTGAGGTAAGTTGCGTATCAAAATCATGGCTTTCCTGTACAACAAGCTCACCCTGTAAATTAGCTGCTGCACACTGGTACTGCCCAACACCAATATGAAGGGCAAGAACATAACGTGATGATGCCTCGAGCTGCAAGGTCATGCGCGGCCGCCCCAATTGCTCGCGGGACTCTGGCCCTGCTTCGGTGACGACGCCATCTTGAATTAACTCAGCGACAATGTTGGTGATTGCTGCGGGAGATAGCATTGTCATGTCACTGAGTTGTATACGTGACAAGCGTTGCTCGCGCCGTAAATGCCCCAGTACAAGTCGCCGGTTTAACGACTTGACAGCTTTTGGATTTAACCCACTACCCATTATCAACGAGATACTCCAGTGTTCATCCGTTTGTCACTAACCTTCTGTTATAAGGACGCCACACTCTAGGCGATGACACAAAACGCAGTCCGTTTAAATGCGCAATTTGATGTGTACTTAAAAGCTAAATAGCAATAACCGTCTGTTAGGGACATGTGATGTTCGCATCTTGCTAACAGGGCAATTGCAATTTCATTGCATGGGATGCAAAAGTTCGAGTGCGTTTGAGAACAAGCGACTTAATTTTTTAAGTTTAAAAAAGCATAGACGAAAACGTACACTGTGTCAACTGCTACGCTTGATGTATCAGGTTGTATCAATGCAAATTTGGTCAGGCATATTGTCACGGTCACGGTACGCAGGTGCTTGTTATGATGACTTTATTAGAGGTGGTTTTGCCAGGCGTAAGCTAACGTCTGTGACACAACATCTTCAACCAACCTCGAGGAGTTTTTATGGCATCAACCCAACCCTCTTCCCAAATATCTGCTACGTACGATGTTGCCATTGTTGGTGGTGGCATTGTTGGGCTGGCAACCGCGCTAGCATTTTTAGAAAAAAAACCTAATCTTAAATTGGTCTTGCTCGAGAAAGAAGCAGGTTTAGCCACCCATCAAACGGGTCACAACAGCGGGGTGATTCACTCAGGGCTTTACTACAAGCCCGGCTCCCTCAAAGCACGTCTTTGTGTCGATGG
>JBCCBI010000186.1:0-10401 GCA_039034155.1 Deinococcota bacterium
CAACATCGTCAACAACCTCAAAAATGACAATAGCAATTACCGACAATATCATCTTTATCTCTATCAACAGAAATTAAACCTACAGGACTTAAACCTACAGGACTTAAATAATGTCTAGGCGCTGGCGCAGTGCGTTTTTGCGGAGTCCTCTAGCCATGATTGGCGCGTTCTTACTTATCGCCTTTGTGGTGCTCGCCATCTTTGCACCATTGATTGTACCCTACGCACCAGACGACGCCAACTTGCTCAAACGCCTTCGCCCACCTGCGTGGCTCCCCACTGGTGAAACTGCCCACCTTCTTGGCACCGACATTTTAGGGCGCGACATGCTCAGCCGGCTGATTTACGGTAGCCGCGTGGCGCTCGTTGTAGGCTTTGGCGGCGTTGTTTTATCTGCAACCATCGGGGTTTTTTTGGGACTGCTGGCAGGTTACTTTGGCGGGCGGCTAGACGCCATCATCATGCGGGTGGTGGATACGCTTATTGCCATTCCCAACGTGATTTTGTACTTGGCGGTGCTAGGCGTGTTTTCGCCAGGCTTGGGCGTGCTCATTATTGTCATTGGCAGCATCAACTGGACCACCTTTGCGCGGGTCATTCGCGGGGAGGTGCTAGCGGTGCGCGGGCGCGAGTTTGTGGAGGCTGCCAGAGCATCTGGCCGGAAACCCTTAGTAATTGCCCTTAAACACGTGCTACCCAACGTGATTGCGCCCATTATTGTGATGGCGACGCTGAACGTGGCAACCGTGATTGTGCTCGAGTCCTCCCTCAGCTTTTTAGGACTTGGTGTGCAACCGCCCGCCGTCACCTGGGGGCAAATGTTAGCCGACGGCCGCGATTACGTAGCCACAGCCTGGTGGGTAGCCACCTTTCCGGGTGTGTTTATTACGCTTCTGGGGCTGTCACTTATTTTTTTGGGCGACTGGTTACGGGATGTCCTTGACCCGCGTACAATATAGGCGTTATGCCTTTTGTTCAAACTGACGATGTTCACATCTATTACGAGCATCACGGCAGCAATTACCTCAATCAAATACCGCTTGTCTTTGCGTATGGACTCGGTGGCAACACGAGTATGTGGTGGCCACAAGTTGCGGCACTGAGTCAGCATCATCCGCTCATTCTTTGGGATATTCGCGGGCATGGTCAAACATCATTACCGCAATCAGGTCATTATGGGCTGCAAGTTTCTGCAGATGACCTTAAATGTCTACTAGATCATCTTGACATCAAGAAAGCACATGTTGGCGGGTTGTCAATGGGTGGCGGTATTGCCGTGACGTTTGCACTCAAATATCCGGAGCGAGTTAGGTCGCTCATTGTCTGTGATGCATCTACCGCACTTCCGCCTGAGCTTTCGCCCAAACATCAGCAGGCGCGTGGTGAGACCTTGGCGTTGGCTCGAGCCGGCAACATGGCAGCCTTGGCAACACGCAACAGTGACTTAGCTCGAGGCTTTTGTTTACGCGCAGACGAGCCTGAGGTTGCTCAAAAACTCACTGAGATGTATGTAAATATGAACCCAGATGCGTTTGTAGAGAGCCTCATCTCTTTGCAGACACCTTCATTTACAGTGAGTGAGGTAGAGAACATCAGCTTACCCACCTTGGTCATTACAGGTAGTCACGATCCTGTACGGCCGGCTTGCGAGCGCTTTCATCAAGGTGTGGCGGGGTCTGTTTATAAGGTGCTTAGGTCCGCTGGACATCTTTCTAATATTGACCAAGCGGCTGCCTTTAACCAAGCACTACTCACATTTTTGGATGCCCAACCCTGAACTCAGCCTCTGTCATCACAGCCTCATCCCAAACCGGTAGGCTTGGTCATGCATTAGGAAACAACATAATGGGAACAACATAGTAATGTGGCACGTTCACAGAACGCCCTTCATTTTATGATGCTCACGTTAGTACAAATAAACGATGATACCGATGTAGATTAAATATTTCATAACAATATATGGGCTTGATGCTGTTACTGTCGGAACCCGTAGCTGTTTCTACGGGTTCCACGTAGCTTAATTCTTTAAGGAATTAACCAAAAGGGTATGCAACCTAACGTCTGTATTTCGCTTACAAATTTTTTACAACCAAAACTTGGTAGCTAAACTTACATTCAAAATACCAAGTGGCGGTGGAAGGTGTTTGGATGATAATTGTTGATAATGCCCTAAAAGCTCGAGCTGAACAGGGTAATCCGGTGCGCGTTGGCATGGTGGGCGCGGGGGCGATGGGGCAAGGCATCGCCAACCAGATTGTTAATTCAGTACCGGGTATGGAACTTGTGGCCATTGCTAATCGCACGGTAGAAAGAGCTGTCACCGCCTATGCAGAAGCAGGCCGTAACTGTAAAGAAGTGAGTAGCCAAGCTGAACTTGAAGACGCCATCAACAAAGGTGAACCTGCAGTCACAGGCGACGCTATGCTGCTCGCCCGAGCTGAAGGCATTGACGCCATCGTCGAAGTGACTGGTGCTATCGAATTTAGCGCCCACGTGGTACTCGAGGCCATCAACCACCGCAAGCACGTGATTATGATGAACGCCGAACTCGACGGCACGGTGGGCCCTATTCTCAAGGTCTATGCTGATAAAGCCGGCGTCATTTTGAGTGCAAGTGACGGCGATCAACCGGGCGTGCAGATGAACTTGTACCGCTTCGTTAAAAGCATCGGTTGTGAGCCGCTGGTGTGCGGCAACATTAAAGGCCTGCTTGACCCCTACCGCAACCCTACTACCCAAGCGGGGTTTGCCGAACGCTGGAAGCAAGACCCTTACATGGTCACCTCCTTTGCCGACGGCACCAAAGTGGCTTATGAACAAGCCATCACTGCTAATGCTACAGGTATGACGGTGGCCAAGCGCGGCATGTACGGTTACGGCGGCGTGGATCATATCGATGAAGCCACCAAGTTTTATGACGTGGACGAACTGAAGCACTTAGGCGGCATCGTTGAGTACGTGCTCGACAGCAAACCTGGCCCGGGCGTGTTCGTGTTTGCTACCAACGACGACCCCAAACACCAGCATTACCTCAACCTCTATAAACTCGGCGAAGGCCCTTTGTACAGTTTTTATGTGCCCTATCACTTGTGTTACTTTGAAGTGCCCATTTCGGTTGCTCGAGTGGTGCTATTTAATGACCCGGTGATGCAACCCATCGGCGCGCCTACGGTAGAAGTTATCGCTATTGCCAAACGTGAGCTTAAAGCAGGTGAAACCCTCGATAGGCTCGGCGGTTATGCAACGTATGGCGTCTGTGAACGCGCTGACATCACTGCTCAAGAACGCCTCTTACCCATCGGCATGGCTGAAAACTGCGTCCTCAAGCGCGACATCGCCCAAGACCAAGCCCTCACCTACGACGATGTGCAGCTGCCTGAAGGCCGCTTAATTGACAAGCTGTACCAAGAACAACGCGATTACTTTGCTGACACTTCTGCCAACACTTTGCAAGCCGTCACCCCATCACGTTAAGGCAGGCCACCTATTACGTCAGCTAGCAACGATAACAATGCATAGAGATAACAACAATGTATAGAGATAACGTAGCGAGTACGCCAGCTAGTGATGTTGATGGTGTCGTGGTCAGTGAGTACGCGCCTACGGTGAGCGTTTTGATGGCCACGTACAACTACGGGCGTTTTATTGAAGAAGCCGTCCAAAGTGTGTTGCGTCAGACCTATGGTAATTTCAAACTGATTATTGGCGACAATGCGTCTACAGATGACACCAAAGCGCGCCTCAAGCCTTATCTCGAGGACGCCAGAGTCCATTACTTTCGCAACGATGAAAATGTGGGTCTTGTCGAGAACTTCAACCGCTGTTTTCGGGCCATGCCAGCAGAGAGCCGTTATTTTATCGGCTTACCTGCTGATGACTATTGGGAAGAGACATTGCTCGAGCAACTCGTCACCATTGCTGATGCTAACCCAGATGTCGCCTTCACATACAGTAACACTTACCGCTTTGAAGACCCCATTGAAGGCAGTGGCGAGGTCTACGGTCAATATACCGACGTGTTCACCAAGCCCCTGCCACCTGCTGGCAAGCACCGCGCTTTGCCTGAGCTGTATCAAAAAAACTACGTTCCCTTTCAAGCTGCCCTTATCAGTGTGGCGCAGCTTCGCGCTTTGTATCCTTACGCTGATCCCTATGTTGGCTCTGTTCCTACTCCGCATGGGCACGACACTCCTATTGCGTATGTGCACGACTATCACCTGTGGTTACAGCTTTTGAGCCAAGGGGGTGTCGCCTATTTTCATGATGTACCCCTTGCCTACATTCGCAAACACGGTAGCGCTATGACCATGGAGAGCAACATCATCACTCGCTTAGAACAAGAACGTTGGTTGTTAACGCATATTCAAGAGGTGACGCCACTAGCGCTCGAGTCAAGTCTGGCGCTCGAGCAACAAAACCGTAGCAAGCGCCTGCTGTTTAAGCTATTGGAAACCGAACGCCTCAGCGAAGCCCAAAAGGTATTAGCTGACTTGCTTCCCCAACGCCGCGACCATGATGTGCGCTTGGTGCGTTGGTTGCTTGCGTTGCCTCTTTCGGCACCTACCAAAATGCGTTTATGGCGCATCATCACTTACGTCCACGAATACAACGCCAACATCCGCCGCCTACTACAAAGCAAGCAGACCATGTAGTAACGTCAGACCATGCAATACTGCCAGATCAAAGTGGACATCGAACAAAGGTGTTTTTTACTCGAGTCAATGATGTTACCTTAAACACAAACTGAGATGTATGTAACTCTGAATCCAGATGTGTTTGTACAAAGCCTCATCTCGTTGCAAACACCCTCATTTACGGTGGGTGAGGTAGAGAACATCAGCTTACCCACCTTGGTCGTTGCAGGTAGTCACGACCCGATGCGGCCGGCTTGTGAGCGCTTTCATAAATATGTAAGTGGGTCTGTATATGAGGTGCTCAGGTCCGCTGGGTATCTTTTTAACATCGACCAAGCAGATGCATTTAATCAAGCACTGTTCACATTTTTAGACGCCTAACCCTAGGCTCAGCTTGTGTCATCATGGCCTCACCCCAAACCGTGAGGCCTAGCGATGCACCCAGATGACCTATCTACTTCAAAACATCACAATAGTGAATACCTAGCGCGTATCAACCGCGTGATTGACTACATCGAAGCCCATCTTGCTGATGAACTTGTGCTGGATACACTTGCCGGTGTTGCCAATTTTTCGCCGTATCACTTTCACCGCTTGTTTCGGGCGCTTATGGGTGAAACACTTGCACAGTACGTGAAGCGGGTTCGGCTCGAGAAAGCAGCTCATCAGCTCATTCACAATCCGCATAAAAGCATTACCAACATTGCCTTTGATTGCGGGTTTACCAGCTCAGCTAGTTTTGCGCGGGCATTTAGAGATACTTTTGAAGTTAGCGCAAGCGCGTGGCGGGCTGGCGCGCATGTTCACTACTCAAATAGCAAGAATCGTCAAGTGACGCGCAAGCTTGGCCAAACAAACCATCCACCGGCCTTTTATTCTGAGGATGAAAGGAGGCAGGCGGTGCAGAATTTGCGAACCCCAACGGTAGATATTTGCGACATGGCTGAGCAACACCTTATTTATATACGTTACATTGGTGATTATCGTGGTCAAGGTGCGCTCTTTGGTAAACTTTTTGGCACCTTATCACGTTGGGCTGGACCGCGCGGGCTTATTGACAATGACACACAGTTTTTGTCGGTGTATCACGGTGATCCCAACATCACAGATGATGACAAGTTACGGCTCGAGGTCTGCATGACCGTCCCCCAAAACACCACCGTTTCTGGCGAAATTGGCAGCATGACCCTCGCTGGTGGGCGTTACGCAGTCGGGCACTTTACGCTTGACGAAGCCCAATACAATCAAGCTTGGGACTATTTATATGGGCTGTGGCTACCCGACAGCGGCTACCAACCCGACGACCGCCTCAGTTTTGAGTGTTACCTCAACAATCCCGACGACCATCCAGAGCACAAACACCTAGTGGATATTTACGTACCTATTTTGCCGCTGTAACTGCCATAGCATCACATACTTGTGCAAGTACTGACATCAGCAAACACCCCGCACTATGACACTATGAAAGGACATCCCATGAACAGCCTCATGCAACAAATGGGCGAAGTACTCAGCCAAACCCAAGCCCTTCGCCAGCAACTTAAAGATGTGATTGACAGTAGCGACTTAAGCTACAGCCCTGGCGGCGACGCACCTACCCTAGGCAGCCTCTACCGACAATTAGGTGAGACAACTCAGCAGTACATTACAGGCTTTAAAACCTTCACCCACAGCTACGAACCTACCAATTCTGATGCCAGCATGGAGCACGACCTTGGTGCATTGGACACTTGGCTCACCGAGTTAGAACAAAGCCTCAATGGCATCTTGAGCGATTTTTCTGAAGAAACCTTACAAACCCAACTTATTGACCGAGGCTATGGGCTCCAGTTTCCGATTGTCGTCAATGTCCAGGTTTATCGTGAAGCTTTGCTGATTTTTTGCGCCAAAGTAAGCATCTATCTGCGAGCTTTAGGCAAAGAGTCACCTGATCAGTGGCAACTTTGGATCGGCTAACCTTGAATAGGCTAACTTGGTATCAAACTTAGCTAGAAAGGTCACTACTATGCCCAGACCCACAGCCAAAACTGACTTAGTTCAGCAAATTGAGGGCAATTACAGCAAATTACAAAACCTTATTCAAGAACTTAGCATTCACGAAATCACTGGCCCCAATGTCACCACTAAGTGGACAACCAAAGACGTCCTTGCCCACCTCACCGAGTGGACGCACATGATGCTCAGCTGGCACGGGGCAGGCTTGCGCGGTAACATGCCCACCATGCCAGCCGAGGGGTTTAACTGGCGGCAAATTCCGGCACTTAATCAGCAGATTTTTGAAGCTCATAAAGATGATGACCTAGAGGAGGTTCGAGCTGCTTTTGCGATGTCTTATGAGGAGATTCTCGAGCTTGCCAAAACGCTATCTGAAGACGAGCTTTTTGAGCGCAGTCATTTTGATTGGACAGGCAACAACAACGTTGCCACCTACCTCATTTCAGCATCCTGCAGTCATTACGATTGGGCGTACAAACGTATTAAGCGCACCTTACGACCGGGGAGGCGTAAAAAGAAGGCAGCCTAACGCATTGCAGCAGTTGCGGCTTAGACCATTAACCTTGAACTTGTCGTCAGCGTGGAGGTTATTGTCTTTGACTCGAGCTTGCTTGGCAGCGAGATGATAGCTTCTGCTTAACGAGATGATACCTCCGGCGCAGAGCTGTTTAATCGTGAGGTTTAGGTGCAGTTACCATCCCCAAGCACGATAAGCTAACGTCATGACATTTTGGAATCAGCGCTATAGCACAGAAGGTTACGCGTTTGGAACTCAGCCCAATGACTTTTTAGCAGCATCTTTAGCTCACATACCGATGGGCAACGTCCTCTGTGTAGCTGACGGTGAAGGGCGCAACGGCGTCTATCTAGCTGAACAAGGCTATCAGGTGACGTCGGTGGATTTGTCTGAGGTTGGGCTTGCTAAAGCACAAGAGCTTGCTGAGAGTAGGGGCGTAGGCATTAACACAGTTACGGCTGACTTAGCTGACTATGACCTTGGTGACGCACAATGGGATGGGATTGTGTCGATTTTTTGTCACTTGCCCCCAGACATTCGCAAGATTCACCATCAGCGTATTGTGCGCGGGCTTAAACCTAGTGGTGCACTGCTGCTCGAGGCCTACACACCTGCTCAACTTGGACGTGGCACAGGTGGGCCGCCTAATCCTGACCTGCTCATTTCATTGAACATGCTAGAGGATGAGCTTGCAGGGCTAGAGTTTGTACACGCCCTTGAAACTGAACGGGATATCCATGAAGGGCGCTATCACAACGGGAATTCTGCCGTGGTGCAGCTTATTGCAGTAAAATCTAAAGCATAAAATCACAAAGATGCCTCGAGCGCATCCGCAAACTGTTCAGCAGAACTTGGGACAAGGTCAAAAAAGAGGCCGGGTTCAATTAACTCGAGTTCCAACAAACACAACCGACCTTCTTGAGCGATGCCATCAACTCGAGCGTACAACGGCATGTTAGGTAAGGTCGCCAAAACCTTTTGGGCGTCTTGCAATACCTCTGCTGATACGGTTGTAACTGTTGTAGTGCTACCATACTGACCATTCACCCGAAAATCTTGCTCATTCGGAAGTTTAAGAACTGCATGGGCAAGCTCACCCGCAAAAAACACAAGGGATAATTCACCGGCTGCTATTTCAGGGACAAACGCTTGGATAAGCCAAGTTGCATCTGGGCGGTTGAGTCGAACATCACGCTCCCACGTTTGGGCTGAATCCAAGCTCACGCGCTCTACCAACACGCCACTGGCACCTTGAATGGGTTTCACCACGACATCAGCTAAGCCTTCACGGGTCATCACATTTGCTAATGTGTCGCCGGGCGTAACGCACGCACTTTGAGGTACGTTGATGCCTTTAGCGGAAAGCTCGAGCAGGTACGTTTTAGACATGTTCCAACGCATCAGGTTAATAGGGTTGTAGGTTGTGATGTTAGCTTGCTCGAGCCTAGTCAACCATTCTTCAAACACATCTGGCATGTAGTGATAATCCCACGTTGAGCGCACCACAACCACATCGGCCTCCTCAAAAGGCTGCCACGGCCCGTTCCACGGCGCTGCGTCCACAGTATGACCACGCGTTTCCAGAACGCGAACGATGACAGCGTCACTTGTAGAAACATACGGATACTTCAAACAATTTGCGATAACAATATGCATTGAGAGCATTGTAATACTCTTGCCATTCAAATTTTAAGAATGAACTCTACGTGCTTCCAAGCATTAGTGAGGCAGCTTATATCTGTACATGGAAACAGCAACCGATTCTGATAGAAATAACGTTCCAAATCATTATTTCGGAATAATTCCGAGCTTGACACTCAGGATTGTTTTTTATAGCCTAGAGCAAGGTCATTACCTTAGTTCTTGGGGTGGCTTTGGAAGGTGTCATGGTTGCTGGCTTCCCTCAAAAACGTGTCAAATTTAGCCTCAAGTCGTGGTTAGGCTTGGTGCTTGTGCTTGGCTTACTGCTAGTAGCCCTAGCTGTAAGCATCACCCTTGGTGCAGCAGATATTTCTGTGGGAACGGTGTATACCTCGCTCTTTAGATTTGATGGATCGTTTGAGCACTTGATTATTCGCACTGTACGCTTACCTCGAGTCCTCGCTGGGGCGGTTGTTGGGGCAGCACTAGCTGTGTCTGGGGCCATTATGCAAGGTCTAACTCGTAACCCCCTCGCCTCACCGGGTATTTTGGGCATTAATGCAGGCGCAGCGTTTGCTGTGGTATTGGCTGTACTCATACTAGGAAGTCCACCACTAGCAACTTACGCGCTGTTTGCGTTCATTGGTGCAGCAGTTGCCGCCATTCTTGTGTACACACTTGGCTCACTTGGCAGGGGCGGCCCAACACCTCTCAAACTCACGTTGGCTGGGGCAGTATTCACCGCGTTTATGAGTTCGTTTACCAGCGCTATCCTCATTATGGATCAAGACACCCTTGACCAAGTTCGCTTTTGGACGGCGGGGTCGCTAGCTGGACGGGACATGGCATTACTTGCCCGCACAACACCCTATGTCGTCGTTGGACTCGTTATTGCACTATTTATGGGGCGTCAAATTACTACATTGAGCCTAGGGGAAGATGTCGCTGTGGGCTTGGGTCAGAACACAACTTGGATCAAACTTGTTGCAGCGTTTGCTGTTGTGCTACTTGCGGGCGGTGCGGTGGCACTTGCTGGACCCATCGGCTTTGTCGGTCTGGTGATTCCACACGTAGTGCGCTTTACCGTGAGTGTAGACTACCGCTGGATTTTACCTTATGCAGCCCTTGCAGGCGGCTTACTTGTCACAATTGCAGACATTGTCGCCCGCATTATCATTCGACCTCAAGAACTGCCCGTTGGCGTGATGATGGCGCTTGTGGGTGCACCTTTTTTTGTCTATTTAGCGCGTTACAAGGTACGCCGCTAATGGCAAGCTGGTTTACCGTTAAAGTGGCGAGGGCAGCCTCGTTTAGGTTAGACAAACGTATTCTGCCCGTGTTTTCGTTGCTTCTGCTCGTTACCCTTGCCGTTACAGTGATTAGCGTCGGTCAAGGTGAATATACGATTTCGCCAGGTGACGTCATTCGGGCTGTTTTAGGGATTAACACAGGTAATGACGACCACCGACTAGTTGTACGGCTCTTCCGCTTACCACGTATTTTGCTGGCGCTCGAGGTGGGTGCAGCCCTAGCCCTATCAGGCGCGATTTTACAGGGCATCACCCGAAACCCATTAGCTGACCCCGGCATTTTAGGCATCAACAGTGGTGCGGC
>JBCCBI010000187.1:0-10377 GCA_039034155.1 Deinococcota bacterium
CCTGTTGTTGCTGTGGTCGGGACCGGCTTTATTGGACCCGTTCACGTCGAAGCACTTAAACGATTAAATATCAATGTTAAAGGCATCTTAGGCTCGAGCCTAAGCAAAAGCCAGGCTGCGGCTACATCCCTTGGTTTGCCTGTTGCTTACGCTGGTTTTGAGGACATTTTGAACGATGCTGAAGTGACGGCAGTTCACATCACCTCGCCTAATCACTTGCATTTAGAACAAGCGCGGGGCGTGCTCGAGGCGGGTAAGCACGTCATCTGTGAAAAACCGCTGGCGCTCACTACCCAAGAAACATCCGAACTCGTTGAGGTTGCTCGCAACCACCCTAAGCAAGTTGCCGCCGTCAATTACAACATTCGCTACTACCCGCTTATGATTCACGCACGAGATGTGATTTCAAGTGGTGAAATTGGAGATATCTACACCATTACGGGTTGCTACGTACAAGACTGGCTGTTAAAGGATACCGACTGGAATTGGCGGCTCGAGCCAGGTAAAGGGGGTGCCCTGCGTGCTATTGGGGACATCGGCACCCACTGGATGGACCTGGTGAGCTTTATGACCGGGCAGCGGGTCACGCGGGTGCTCGCTGACCTTGAAACTTTTGTGAAAATGCGTCACAAACCGACTGGTAGCATTGCCACGTTCACAGGTAAATTGGAAGAAAGCCAAGCAGATGCTCAACAGGATGCTGTCAACGTTGAAACTGAAGATTATGGTGCCGTGCTATTTCACTATGCCAGTGGCGCGCGTGGTCTTATGAACGTGTCGCAGGTAAGTGCGGGCCGGAAAAACCAACTGCGGCTCGAGGTTGCTGGCTCAAAAGGTTCACTTGCGTGGGACAGCGAAACACCCAACCAACTTTGGTTAGGGCACCGTGATAAAGGCAACGAAATTATCATTAAAGACCCAGCGTTGGTGAGTGCAGGTGCGCAAGGGTTTATCAACTACCCGGGCGGTCACACCGAAGGCTTTCCAGACACCTTTAAGCAACTTTACCGAGATATTTACGGGTATATTGCACAAGGAAACACCAGCCATCCTAAATCGTTTCCAACCTTTGAGGATGGCCATGCTGAAGTGCTGTTGTGTGAAAAGATTTTAGAAAGCCATCAACAACGTGCGTGGCGTGATGTTTAATCGTTGAACTGTTAGGAGGTTCGTTATGAAACTTGGTTTTGTGAGCGCCATTTTGCCCGACTTGTCGCTCGAGGAAGTGCTCGCGTTTGCCGCCTCAGAAGGCTTTGACTGTGTTGAGGTGATGTGCTGGCCGGCTGGCGGCGGCGACACTCGGCGCTATGCAGGTGTGACCCATATTGACGTTGATAATTTAGACGTCAAAGGCATTCAAGGGTTGGTTAGTAAATACGGCGTGGACATCTCCGGCTTGGGCTATTATCCCAACCCTCTAGTTGATGATGCTGACGAGCGGGAGATGTACGTAAGTCACATTGAAAAAGTGATTACAGCTGCGGGCGAACTGGGCGTCAACATCATGAACACCTTTATTGGGCGCGACCCAGCGAAGTCTATTGAAGACAACTGGCCGTTATTTGAAGAACTTTGGCCGCCTATTATTGCGCACGCGGAATCTCAGGGGGTGAAGGTTGGCATTGAAAACTGCCCGATGTTATTCAGCTTAGATGAGTGGCCGGGTGGTAAAAACTTGGCGATTTCACCAGAAGTTTGGCGCAAGATGTTTGAAACTATTCCTAGTAAACACTTTGGACTGAACTTTGACCCTAGCCACTTGCTCTGGCAAGGCATTGATCATATTCGAGCGATGCATGACTTTGCAGACCGTTTTGTCCACGCACATATCAAAGACGAAAAAGTACATCCAAATCTGATGTATGAACGCGGCATTTTGGGGCTAAAATGGCATGACCCTAAAATTCCCGGATTAGGAGACATCGACTGGACAGAGTTTTGCAATACGCTAGATGCCATTGGCTACGACGGCTACACCTGCATTGAGGTGGAAGATAGGGCGTTTGAGGATAGTCTCGAGGGCCGCAAGCAAGCCATTCGCGAGTCCAAACGCCATATTGACTTGGCGAGAACCAAAGGCTAAGCATCAGTTGTTATTGGCATCATTCTTTAGAGGTAAATAAACTCAATGTGGATGAGATTGCCATGAAATGAATCATTCTAGACATAAACTGGCCCGTACCAGTATACTTTTAGGGAACATCCCCAAAAACTTATTAGGAGGACGTATGAAAAAAGTTGTTAGTTTGCTTGCTCTTTTGGTCTTTGTGAGTGCCGTTTGGGCCCAGTCGTACACCATTGGTGTGTCGAACGGGTTTATTAGCAGTGAGTGGCGCACGCAAATGTTACAAAATATGGAAGATGTGGCTGCTGAGTACAGTGAACAAGGCATCGAGGTTGATTTAGTTATTGAAAGTGCCAATGTAGACGTACAAGGGCAAATTCAGCAGATTCAAAACCTGATTAACCGTGGGGTAGATGCCATCATTGTCAATCCCAACGATCAAAACGCGCTTAATTTGGCGCTCGAGGAAGCCGTTGACGAAGGCATCGTGGTGATTTCTGTTGACCAAGAAATAAGTGCTCAAGGTGCTTACAATGTAGCCATTAACCAAAAAGACTGGGCAGCTGAAAGTGCTCGCTGGCTCGCTGAAACCCTCGGTGGCGAAGGTGACATCATCCTCATTGAAGGTTTTGTGGGCCACCCTGCCAACGAAGCGCGCATGGAAGGCGTTGAGGAAGTCCTTTCCGAGTACCCCGGCATTAACGTAGTGGGGCGTGAATCCGGCGGTTGGGATCAAGCGACGGCTCAGCAAGTGACGTCTGACTTGTTTGCGTCTATTCCGAACATTGATGCTGTGTGGACCCAAGATGGCATGGCCCAAGGCGTGTGGACCGCGATTAATACCGCTAATCCGGATAACTTCCCCATCGGCACAGGCGAGGCCATTGCTGGCTACCTCAAACTGTGGCGTGATATTAGTGAAGCTCAGCCAGATTTCCAGTCTTATGCGGTCATGAACCCACCGGGTCAAGGTGCAAGTGGCATGCGTGTTGCGGTTGAACTTTTACAAGGTGGCATGATTGATGAGAGCGTGCTCGCTGGACCGTTTGGGAACACCATTTACGTACCCATTCCAGGACGTGTAAATGCAGAGAACTTTGCAGAAATGCTCGAGATGAACGCAGAGCAACCCGACACCTACGTGTTAGATGGCATCATTAGCCAAGAAGATGCTGCGGGGTATATGCAGTAAGCTTCAAGTTAATACCATTGTGATTTTGCGCTGAGGATGCCTTGTCCTCAGCGTTTTTATTGGATTGTTTTAGGGCGTAACTAAAAACACTACAATATTGTGACACATGCCTTAGCGCGAGTGTGAGGCGTGTTTGATGAAATCTCCCTTTCCCCCTCTCGCCCCTTCTCCCTTTTCTCAACTACACTATTTAGCATCAATCATCCATAGCAGCATCTTGTACAATTACTAAAACTTGTCAGCTAAGCTCACGCAGGACATCTTCAAGATCGTAAATCACATCTGTCATCGTTTGGTAGCGGTCACTTGGATCTTTGTTGAGCGTTTTGTGGACAACCTCAACAAGCTTGGACGGAAGACCCTGTTTAACCTCAGCAAGTGGGATGTACTGCCCGCGCATAATTTTGCTGATGGTGCCGATGAGGTCTTGACGTTCCACCTCAAAGGGTAGCCTACGCGCGAGCATCTCGTAGAGCACTACGCCCAGGGACCAACAATCTGCGGTTACGCCAACGTCTTGCGCGCGTACCTGTTCGGGAGCCATGTAGTTCACCGTGCCTAGAATTGTACCGGGTTGAGTGAGGTTGGCATCCACCGAGCGGTTCAGCAACTTGGCAATGCCAAAGTCGAGCAGTTTCACCGTACCGTCAAAAGTAATAAAGATGTTACCCGGTTTAATATCGCGGTGGATGATGTTGTTGGTGTGAGCAAGTGCCAGACCGCTGGCAATCTGAACTGCATAATGGCAAGCTTGACTGACACTAATAGATTCGTGTAAAAGCATGGACTCGAGCGTCCTACCTTCAAAAAAGGGCATTACGATAAACATTTCGCTCGAGGGTAACTCGTCAATGATAAAGACCGGGCAGATGTTTTCATGCTCGAGTCTCGAGGCTGCTTTGGCTTCGCGTAAAAACCGCTCGCGAATAGTCTCATCGCTAAAGGGATTGGTGATAAATTTCATGGCCACCATACGCCCTAGCCAGGTGTCGAGTGCTTTGTAGACAATCGACATGCTACCTTCGCCCAAGACCTCAAACAGTTCATAGTGTTTGACGTGTTTACCTGTAAGCTCGTAGACATCTAGCGCGTCTGCCTCAGCTAAGCTTTGGGCACTTAAACTGCGCCGCAACAAGGCTTGTACGCGGGCAGCAAGTTCTTCCATCTCAAAGGGTTTGCCTAGATAGTCATCAGCAAATTGTAGGCCGAGCACACGACTGTCTAGATCGGTGCGAGCAGTCAACATCAAAATGGGCATTGTTTTGAGTTGCTCGTGCTCGCGGATTGTTCTGGCGATGTCGATGCCGTCGGCATCTGGCAAGTTCAGGTCTAAAATGAGCAAGTCGGGTGGGTGTAACTGCAAGCCGGCCAGGCCAGACGACCCATCCGCATAAAAACGCGCACTGTGCTCGAGCCGCTCGAGTGCGCTGCGGATGATCTTAACAAACATTGTTTCATCTTCAATAACACTGACGCTGGCCATAAGACTTAGCTGTTAGTGTACCAAACATATCAGCTAATGAACCTCATGTGGGCGATGCTTGGGGTGGCTACTTGGTCGCTATGACAACGATCTCAACTCAAACTCGGAGTCGGTAATGAGGGTATGGAACCGGATGTCATCTCAGTGAATACCACAGTGCTTGTTAGGGCTGAATGCTAATGTTGCTAGCGGACTTTGTCACGCGTGGCCTGTACTACAAGTTTTCACCCATTAAGGTCTTTGCTAGATAAGCGTCCTTGCCAACGTATATTCAAGTTTGACCTCACTATCTGGAAGGAAGCATGATGACGACGTCACATCACCTGAACGCGCCCGCGCCTCAAATATCTGCAACTGAAGCTGAGGCTGTTATCGAAGCAGTGAACTTGCGCAAAGATTACGGCACCATGCAAGCGGTTAAGGGCATCGATTTTAGTGTCACGCGGGGCGAGTTTTTTGGCATGTTAGGTCCCAATGGTGCGGGGAAGACGACTACCATGCGCATGATTTACCGAGTTACGCCGATTACTGAAGGTGAACTGACTGTGTTGGGGTTGCAAGCGGGGCACCTTGACCGAGCCATTAAAAGCCGGCTTGGGGTGGTGCCGCAACAAGATAATTTAGACGAAGAACTCAACGTGCTCGAGAACCTGCTCATCTACGCTCGCTATCACAACATTACCGGTGCTGTAGCAAAAACGAGGGCGCTCGAGCTGCTGGATTTTTTAGAACTAAGCAACAAAAAAGATGCTGATGTACGTGCCCTATCTGGCGGCATGAAACGCCGCCTTACCTTAGCGCGCGGGCTCATGAACAACCCTGAGGTGGTTATTTTAGATGAACCCACCACCGGCCTCGACCCCCAAGTTCGGGTGACGCTTTGGGACAAGCTCGAGGAACTGCGCGCGCAGGGCGTCACGCTGGTGATGTCCACCCACTACATGGACGAAGCTGAACGCCTTTGTGACCGTTTGGTAATTATGGATCAAGGGGAGATTGTGAGTCGCGGCAGCCCTCGCCAAATGGTTACCGACCACGCCTCAGTAGATGTCATTGAAGCACGGCTCGAGCAACCTGATGATCCCCAACTCAACGACTACCTCAACCGTCACAACTTTCACAACGAGCGCAGCAATGAACGCATTAGTATCTTTGTAGATGAAGGTCGCAAGGTGCTAGCTGATATGGAACAAGCTGGCATCAATTTACCCAGAGCGTTTGTACGTCCAGGGAATTTGGAAGATGTGTTTTTGAACTTAACTGGGCGTTCGCTGAAAGAATGATGTACACGTGCAATATCTCAACACGAGACCTCTCAATAGGTGCGGTGGGTGCATAGTTGATGGCAACTTAACTGCACTTCAACGTCATCCTGATGGCACAAAACCTTTTCAAAAGCTAGCTCGAGTATTGAAGACTAACAGAAGTTGCGCATTTTTGAATGAGTTTACCTTGGAGATACATCTTGCAATGCCTCAACAAGGTTTGAAGATGCGTCCATCAACAACTCAAGTCACCAACTACGCGAGTCTTAACTGATTTGCAAACCTATAAATAAATTAAACTCACACAAATTATCAAGATGAACTCGGCTAAAACATCATAAGGGGAATGAATACTATGGTTGGAAGTTACGGAAGCCGTCAGCCTGTCAACATCATCAGCGTGTGGCGTGTGTGGGAACGCAACTTTTGGATTTACCGCAAACGCTGGATGTACGCGCTTGTACCCAACTTTTTTGAGCCTGTGTTTTACCTGTTAGGGCTAGGCTTGGGTTTGGGTGCCTACGTTGCTGCAGGTGGCACCTTTGAAAACGGCTATTTGCATTTTGTTGCGACCGGACTTATTGCCTCGGCAACGATGAACGGGGCTGTGTTTGAAGCAACCTATAACGTATTTGTTAAGTTGCGGTTCAACAAAACCTACGACGCTATGGTGGCAACTCGCGTCAATATGGAAGACGTGGTACTGGGTGAGGCTTTGTGGGCAACGACCCGCGCGCTGTTGTATGGCGGCGTCTTTTTATTTGTTACTCTCTTCTTTGGGGTGCCTTTGTCTTGGCGTTTGCTGCTTGTCATAGGCGCGGTGATCCTCACAGGCTTTTGTTTTGCGTCCATTGGCATTGCATTTACAGCGGTTGTGCCGAGTATTGACCTGTACAGCTATTTTTTTACTATGTTCGTGACGCCCTTGTTTCTTTTTTCAGACATCTTTTTTCCAGTTGGTGACCGCTTTCCCGACGCACTCGTACAAGTTGCCGCCTGGACGCCCCTTTACAGGTCGGTGCAACTTATTCGCGGGTTAGTAGATGGTAACTGGGCAGGTTTATGGACACACGCGCTTTATTTGCTCATGCTAGGAACGTTGCTCACTGCGTTTGCGTTGCGGCGCATGCGTAACACAGTGATTCGTTAATCAGGGTTTTTGGCTCTCCTCTGGCTGTACAAGCTACTAGTCATACACCTGCTTGATTATCATCAGAATTGCTTAAATAAAGGTGTTGGCGACTTCACTCGAAAAGACCTTAAATAGCGTGAGGTTCTTGTCTAGTAGTGTGAACATCAGTGAATGCTCGAGCAAATGATGCTACAGACCGCTGAATATCTTCCTCAGTGGTAGCCCACGAGCACACACTCACGCGGATAACACGGTGGCTATCCCAAGTTGATCCGCCAACCCAGCAGGTTCTTAAGTCTTGAATGCGCTCGAGCACGCAGTCAGTAAGCGCATCTGTGGCACATTGGATCAGCACTTGGTTGAACACAACGTCGTTAAGTACCTCAAAACCTTCGTGCTTTTGAACCGCATCTGCAAATTGGACGGCGCGTTCATGGAGGCCGTAGACCATCTCGTTTAAACCAGCGCGCCCAAGGTATTTTAAAGTTGCCCACAGTTCAATGACTCGAGCCCTGCGTGACATCTCAGGCGTAAAAAACATCCCGTCACGCTCGGGGATATCATCATTACTTGTATTACTTGGCATCAAATAACCCCCAGACATGTGGAGTGATGCAGTTAGTGCTTCTTGGTCGCGGCACAACGCAATACCGCAGTCATAAGGGGTGTTAAGTGTCTTGTGACCGTCAGTCGCCCATGAATCAGCCAGTTCAATCCCATAGGTAAGGTGACGCAGTTGTTGAGTAGCACCTGCCCACATCCCAAAAGCACCATCAACATGAACCCATGCACCTGCTTTTGCAGCTTGCTCACAGATCTCAGCAAAGGGGTCAAATGAACCGCTGTTGACATTGCCAGCTTGCAGAATAACAAGCGTGCGGTTATCTAGTTGGGGCAACGCTGAAGCGAGCAAGCGGCCTTGGTCGTCAACATCAACCCATTCGATATTACCCTTGCCAAAACCAAGCATGCCAATGGCTTTAATAACCGTAGAATGTGCCTGACGGCTGGTTACAACCCGAATCTGTGGCGCACCAAATAAACCTTGCTCATTTACATCCCAACCTGCTCGAGCAAGTAATCGGTAACGTGCTGCAGCCAAACCACAAAATGTCGCTAGTGACGTTCCGCTCACAAACCCTGCCACTGTTTGTTCAGGTAGGTCAAATATCTGCTGGAACCAGCGCGTCACCACCAACTCTAACTGTGAGACAAGCGGTGACATTACGTGCATGGCACTGTTCTGATCCCAATACGTGCCTAGCACTTTAGCAGCGTGACCTGCTGGAACAGCGCCACCTGTAACAAATCCAAAGTAGCGGCCGCCCCCGCTAGCCACTGTGGCTTCTGCCCCGTACTCATGAAGCATGTTGATGACAGACACGGCATCCTCTGAACTCGCTGGAAACGCTTCATCGAAGACGCTAAGACGCTCGAGGGCATCAACGCTTGGATAGACACCACGCTCACACAGTTGCTCGAGATACGCAAGCCCGTGACGGTGGGCACACTCATAGACGGTCTTATCTGCCAGCTCAGCAAGCATCGTTTTTTGCAGATCACGCATGTTTAACCCTCCAAAACTCAGCTAAGTTTATAACTTGGTCTAATGATGCTAATAGAGCTGATATTTGGAGATAAATGCCCTTTGTCTTCATCTTTTACGTTTAAGAATCTATTTAACGCACAACGAGCACAACCGTTGCCACCAACAACGTTGCCATAAGACCATTAAAGATGCGTAAGCGGCGCGGGCTACTTAAAAACCGCCCCATCGCCGTACCAAATAGTGCCCACACGCTAATGCATGGCAGATTAATAACCATAAAAATGAGTGTGATCACTAAGGCGTTGAGTGCAAACGACTGCTCGATAAGTGCAAAGGTACTCATGGCGGTAAGCCCCATCACCCAAGCTTTAGGATTCGCGTACTGAAACCCAGCAGCTTCCCAAAAGGAGAGTGGGCGTTTGTCTTCGCTATTGGCTTTGAATGATGCCGTTGTAAGACGGTAGGCAAGGTAAAGCAAATAAATAGCGCCAACTACTTTGAGAATGAGTTGTACAACTGGAAACGCTTCAAACAGCGCTCCTAGACCTAACCCGCACAAAAGTAATAAGGATCCAAAACCACAGTTAATGCCGAGCATGTGCGGCAGGGTACGCCGCAGCCCAAAATTAGCACCTGATGCCCACAGCATGATGTTGTTGGGACCGGGTGTAATAGACATAACGAAACCAAACGAAATTAGGGATGCAAGTGTAATCATAGACGGTAGCATACGTAGCTGCTACCACCACCACAAGCACCAATTTTGAATTGGTACTTGCTAGAATCCACCCAACCACCTAAATTGGACTATGGACTGGACGCAACTGCGCTTGGATGCCACTCAGCTAACGCCCTTGTATTTGCAACTTTGTGACGCAATTTGTAAGTACATTCAGGCAGGTGAATTGCTGCCAGGACGGCAACTCCCCAGTGAACGCAAACTAGCACATAGCTTAGCGGTGAGCCGCACAACGGTAGTCAGTGCGTACCATGAACTAGAAGCGCGTGGCTTAGTACGTACGTTTGTAGGGCGAGGAACGTTTGTAAGTGGTACACCAGAACCTAATAGTACAGAACCTAATAGTACAGAACCTAATAGTACAGAACCTAACGGTGCGCCGTTTGCGTGGCGCGGCAAAGTGGTTCCAGCGGTTCAGCAGCACTTAGATACCAGCTTGCGCAGCATGATGCACACCCCACCTGAGACAATTTCGTTTGGGGCTGGGCAACCTGCACTCGAGCACTTCCCTGCCGACTACTACGCTGCACGCTGCCAGCATCATCTAACTGAAGACCCTAGGCGCGCCCTCACTCTACTCCCTGCTGAAGGGCTCATAAATTTACGGGAGGCACTTGCTGTCCGTCACGGGGTGCGGCCTGACAACATCTTGATTGTGTCGGGTATACAACAAGCCATCAGTTTAATTGCTCGCTGCTTGCTGTTGCCGCAAGATAGCGTCGTCATTGATTACCCTGGCTATGTTGGGGCGCTGCAAGCGTTCCGGCTTACGGGAGCCAATGTAGTTGGTTGGGATATTACGCAGACAGATATTAGTGAGCTCGAGACCCTCTTACTCACCAAACGTCCCAAACTGCTATTTGTGCATCCATCTTTTCAAAATCCAACCGGCTGCACGCTAAGCTTAGAGACTCGGCAAGCAGTGGTTGAGCTGGCCAAAGCCTACCGCGTC
>JBCCBI010000188.1:0-10270 GCA_039034155.1 Deinococcota bacterium
ATACCCAAAGCCTTAGTTTTGACTTTAACCCACGAATCTTCCAGCCCAACTTGCCGATGTGGTTTATTGTGGTGGGGGATTTCTGAGCAGAACACCACCCAACATACGCATAACCCTTGTGGGCAGTCTTCGGGCTGCCTGTTTTTTTGTGTCAGCAGAACAAAGGTAAGGGCGTAAACATTAAAAAGTTTGACACGACACGTGTCGTGTCTATATACTCACGAAGAGCTTTCTCTTTTTCAAGCTCAGCATTCAGCATCAATAAAAGGAGAAAATACATGAAAACTCGAGCGTCTATAGCGACCAAACTCATCCTAGGACTAACGTTTATATCTTTAAGTACAGCCTTAGCCCAGCCCAATACGCCAGAGCTAGACCCCGCAAAAGGTGATGAAATTGGCTGGACATTTGAAGCCTTTTTAAGCCCCATGCAGCAATCTGGTGACGAAAAAGATACGCCTGCCATCATCCCTAATCAGTTCAGATCAACAACACCTTCGTTAAGTAGGGAGGAACGTGTTGCCAACGGTCACAGAGGGCACGGCGTCATTCGCTTTACCAGAGATTTAAGCAAAGCCTATGTTGATGTGATGGTCGAAGGCACAGATACAGATACCGTAGCCATGTTCCACCTTCACTGTGAACTACCGGGTCTTTTTGGTCCTATTTTGGTTGACTTTGCCCTAGCAACAGACATTCGAGAAAACTTCTCCGATGGCGTGTTTTCTGTTGTGGTCGATAATGATCTGATTGTTGAAACAGCTAGTAGTGGTATGAATATGGTGACGTCCTTCTCAACTGGATGCCCTATACCTGTCACAAGGCCAAGGCAAGTTTCTACGGTTGCAGGTATGTTAGAAGTTGCCCAACGCGGCGAGCTTTACTTTAATTTGCACACCACAGGACAATTCTATTACGGTGATTTGAGGGGGCAGTTGTACCCTGTGGAGTAAGACGTTAACTCAATAAATTTGAGATAAAAAAGCCTCGAGCCATCCACTAAATAGGACAGCTCGAGGCTTTTTTATCAACTTCAAACTTACTTAAACAAGACCAACGTTGTTTTTCTCGAGCGCTCGCTCAGCCCGGTAAGATGACCGCACCAACGGCCCCGACACAACTTCCAAAAAGCCTTTAGCAAGGCCAATCTCACGGTAACGCTTAAACTCGTCTGGCGTTACATAGCGCTCAACGGGTAAGTGGTTCACTGTTGGGCGTAAATACTGTCCAAAGGTAACAATATCCACGCCAATAGCTTTTAGGTCGTCCATCGTTTCAAGTATCTCAGCGTCGGTCTCCCCTAGCCCAAGCATCAAACTAGTTTTGGTAAGCACATCTGGACGAGCTTTTTTGGCATAGGCAAGCACTTTTAGGGTTTGCTCGTAACTGGCACGTGGGTCACGTACAGGGCGGGTAAGGCGTTTCACCGTTTCCACGTTCTGCGCATAAACCTCAATACCCGAATCCAGCACAGTTTGCACGTGGGTCTCATCCCCTTGAAAATCTGGCGTGAGGGCTTCCACAGCTGTGTCTGGATTCACCTGTTTAATCTCACGTACAGTACGGGCAAAATGGCTAGCACCACCATCCGGTAGGTCGTCCCGGTCAACGGACGTAAGCACAACATACTTAAGCCCCATAAGCTGAACCGAATTGGCAGCTAAGCGCGGTTCGGCTGGGTCGAGGCGGCCTTTGGGGTTGCCAGTATCCACTGCACAAAAACGGCACGCACGCGTACACACTGAACCCATCAACATGAGCGTAGCTGTACCCGCGCTCCAGCACTCAGCAATATTAGGACACTTAGCTTCTTCACACACCGTGCTGAGTTGATGGGTTTTGACCGTCCCTTTAACTTCTTGGTACTTCCCACCCGCAGGAAGCTTGACCTTCAGCCAGCTAGGTTTAGGGTCACGTGGTAAAGGTGCGTTGTTCTTACCTTGAATACCATCTTTCACGACTTTGATGTCGCTGTAATCAATCATCAGATAACCTCATTACTTAGCTTAGTACGTCCTCGCAGGGGTTGCAGGTGTGGCCGTGACACTTTTGGGAGTGATACGATGATGATTATAGAGGTGAGCGCATGAGCGGGAGTGTTCCATCAAGAAGATAGATAGGCCAATACTAACGATTGACGAGGAGTTAGCCGCTCAGGTAATTAGGCAGCACTATCCGCAGGTACAGGCTATCTCGTTGTTTGGAAGCTATGCTCAAGGAACACCATGGCCGCAAAGCGATGTGGACTTGGCTGTCTTACTACCTGCTGTGCTCGCTCGTAAAGAGTCTCTTATGGCACTCTCCCCTTGTGTGTCTGAGCTTTCGCACCAGTTACAACGTGACATAGATTTGATAAATCTGCGGCAAGTGAATACAGTTTTCCAAAACGAGATTATCCACACTGGACGCTGGATTGACATACAAGATGAGGAGGCAGTGCTAGCTTTTGAAATGATGGTCTTAAGTGCTCATCAAAAGTTGAACGAAGAGCGCGCTGACATCCTCAAGAGCTTTCTAGAAACTAAGCGTGCTTACAAGTTATGAACGCAACGCTCATACAAAAGACGAAAAGTGCGCAGCGCTGTTTAGCACGTGCTCGAGAGGTATACCACAAATCCCAGGAGGATTTTGACGAAGATTACAACGCTCAAGATGTTGCTGTACTCAATTTGATTCGTTTGTGTGAGCTCTCAATTGATATTGCAAATTTCCTCATTCGCCGCGACAAGCTAGGCATTCCAGACTCGAGTGCCAATGCCTTTGAACTTTTGGGTCAAGCGGGCGTTATTGATAGGCAGTCTGTTGCGTGTATGCATAACATGGTTGGCTTTCGCAATGTCGCAGTCCACCAATACCAAGAGCTTGATATCAATATCGTTATTCGAGTGATTGAGAAAGACAGTAACGATGTCATCAACTGCCTCGACCAAATCATGGACAGAGAGACTTGATGATCTTTCCATTCAGGCTCTATCAACTATTCACATGCCACTGCTTCACAAAATTGTCAGTTTCAACTTTTGTACCGCATTCCACTCGTAGCCGCGTGGGTTCCAGTCGTCAGCTGCTGTGAGGGGTTGGCTGATGCCGTTACTGTCGGTAGCGCGTAGCCAGACTTCGGTAGTGCTGGGCTCGAGCACTTTCTCAAACTCCCAGCGCGTCCAACCATAAACACTTGTTGATGGCGTCAGCATCGCAGATTCCCACTGCTCTCCCCCATCAAACGAAAGCTCTACCTTGGCAATATGACTGCGCCCGTCTGTCCAAGCGATGCCAGCTAAGGTAATGTTGCCTGCCTCGAGTACGTCTGGTTGCTCCCAAAATAAACTCTTAACTTTCTGCCGCCAACTAGGCCGACTGTTATCTTCACTAGGCGTAAACTTATCACCTGGTGTAAGTGGTTCATGAGGCAAGCGGTAGCGTGAGGTTTGGTAAAAGCCTTGGGTAGGTGTGTCTGTGATAGCCAATTTGGCAAGCCATTTCACGCTGTTGACAGCATAGTAACCGGGAACAACTAAGCGCACTGGCCCGCCGTGTAAGTGACTAAGAGGCTCACCGTTCAGCTCGAGCGCCACAAACGCACTCTCCCACACATCTGCAAGTGGCACACTGCGCTCAAAAGCAATATCATCTCCAGTGACATACCCCAACGCGGTTAAAAAGACATCCTCAAACACATCCGGTGTGAGTGATAGCGCTTCAAATATAGCTTGTACAGGCACACCTGCAAAGTTTACGTTGGCGATGGCCCCACTATCCCAAAGTGATCCCGCCACGTGCGCCATAGCATCAAACAGGTTGCGGTTATTGCCGGCACATTGCAACACCATTGTGGTTTCTTGCCAGTGCCCTTGGGCTTTGAGGTCATGCAGTAGTGTCAAATCACAAACTGCACTCCCTTTAGAGCTTTGCATAGCAAAACTGGCATCAACAGGTATTTCTGGCAGTTGCGTTTGATTGTTGCGAATGTAGAGCGCAGGAACCGGTGTGAGGTCGTGAGCTTGGAGTGCAGCTAAGGGTGTTTCAACTTGCAGCGGATTATTGTCGTGGCACTGCAAGCTTGGGTCTTTATCAGCAAGTGCAGGATGAGACAAGTTACCATCAGCAGATGACATGTTAATGCCCCCGCTCGAGACAGATGTGATATCTATACTGACTCAGCAACTTACTTTTTGATGTCTTCATCCACGTAGCTCCTTTAGGATTATGTCAACATAACGTTATGGCGGGCGTCTGACTGAGATTCAAGTTGAGGTTGTCAGTCTTTTGCGTACTCAGTCTTTTGCGTACTCAGTCTTTAGCACTTAGCGCAGCCACTGCAGCCGCACCGATGACACCCGCATCTACCCCGAGTTTGGCAAAGCGCAGCTCCGGCTGAGGATAGCCTTGTAGATAATCTGCTAGCCACGATTGCACCTTGTCAAAATAAAACGCACCCGTGTTCATGAGACCGCCGCCAATAATAAACGCGTGGGGGTCAAACGCTTTAAACAAATTGGCAATGCCAATACCAGTATACCGGGCCGCTCTGTCAATAATTTTGAGCGCGTGGTGGTCGCCATCTTTGGCTTTGGCAAAAATATCTTTGGTAGACATGCTGCTGTTAAACACATAGCTACCGTCCCTGGCAATCGCCCGCCCAGCCGCAATGGCCTCCCAGCCGCCAAAGTGCCCGTCGCCGCCGACTTCGCCGTCTGACTGTAAGGTCATGTGGCCAATTTCGCCAGCTAACCCGTGCGCGCCGCGCCAAATGTGATCGCCTAGAAAAATACCGCCACCAATGCCTGTAGAAATGGTGATATAAATACTACTTTCCACGTCTTGAGCAGCACCATAAAGGTGTTCCGCGTAGCCAGCGGCATTAGCGTCATTCTCGAGACTCACCGGAAGTTTGAGGCGTTCCTCGAGCCCACTTACAATAGGGGCGTTGGTCATCCCGTGAATGTTGGGCGCAAAAATAATCTCACCTTTGTCAAAGTCTATGGGTCCGGGCGAGCCGATGCCCACAGCTTGAATCTCTGGATGGTCATAGAGCAAAATACGCGCGGTATCTGCCATGGCATCAAACACGGCATCTTGCCCATCTTTAGGCGTTTCTACTTGATGTTTGCTTAAAATTGTACCTTCATCAACAATGGCTGCCGCAATTTTGGTGCCACCTAAATCAATTCCGAGGGTTTTCATAAGTGCATCTATCTTACCGAAACAGGTGTTCGCAGCAGCATTACTGCTTACGTCAACAGGTGAGATAAGTTACGCTCGAGAAACTCGAGTAACATCCTAAGCAGCTTAGAGAGTGTCAAAAGAAATATTTCACAATTTTTTGCTCGTACTTTCTTTATCGTAGTTTTACAGAAATCAGGGGCAAATGACTAAGGCTTTATAATCATCCATCAAAACTTGTTTCGGTACTCCCTAACGCTAGGTATGATAGATAATTATGCCTTACTACCAAACGCAGCTCACCTTGAGCGCACACCCGCGTGGTTTTCACTTGATTACGCAAGAGGTTGTGCAAGCACTTCCTGAGATGGCGCAGCTCGAGCGCGGCCTCTTACACGTGTTCATCCAACACACCTCTGCCAGTTTGACGCTCAACGAAAACGCCTCTGCCGACGTGCGTCGTGACTTTGAACAACATTTTAATGTGATGGTTTCTGAAGACATCAGCTACTTTGAACATACGTATGAAGGCCCTGACGATATGCCCGCCCACATAAAAGCGTCACTTTTAGGTTCATCCCTCACCTTGCCAATTCAGAATGGCAGACTAGCACTTGGCACTTGGCAGGGGATTTATTTATGTGAACATCGTGATCGTGGTGGCGCACGCAAGCTTATGCTCACTGCCCACGGCGAATAAGTTTGTACATTCGGAAAGAAGGTAACGCATGACAACCTCAACCCCGACTTCGACTTCTGGCATTTCATTTGAGCAAATGCACGCATGGACACGGCAAAATATGCCGGTTACAGCGGCTGCGTGTGACGCACTCCCCAATATGGCGGGCGTTAGGCTGGTCTACTCAGGGCACATCAGCTACAACGTGATGACGGCGCTGCACGCGTTTATGGACAAGGGCGCGGAGCTTTTTACGGTCACCTGTAACCCTACAACTGTACGTGATGATTTAGTGGAATGGCTCGACGAGCAAGGCGCAACAACCTATGCGTGGAAAGACATGCCCATGCACGAGTATCACAAAGGGGTAGATAAAGTGCTCGAGTGGCAGCCCACCCACACCTGTGAAATGGGTGCAGATGTTACCAGCAGGGCCCACCAAACGGGTTACGAGGGTATTGACGTGGCGCTCGAGGCCACGGGTTCCGGCATCACCCGGCTAGCTGGACTTAACCCGCGCTACCCTATTTTTAATTGGGATGACCTCCCCGTTAAAGAAGGCCTCCACAACCGCCATATGGTAGGACTCATGACCTTTCAAGCGTTTAGCGAGCGCACGTTTTTGTCCTTACACGGCAAGCGCGTGGTAGTCATTGGTTACGGGCTTGTTGGGCAGGGCGTGGCAGATGCCGCCAGGGCCTACGGCGGCGTGGTAAGTGTGGTTGAAACCAGTGCCGACAAACGCCTAGAAGCACGTTTTGCAGGTTGGCACACAGACACCCTCGCCAACCTTGCACCAGAAGCGGATGTCGTCGTGACAGCTACAGGTGTACAAAACGTGGTAGACCGCGATATTTTGACAATCCTCAAACCGGGTTGTTTTTTAATTAACGTGGGTCACGTAGCCAATGAAATTGAGGTAGATGCCTTTGAACGCCGCGAGCAAGTTCTCCCGCACGTGGAAGTCTGTCACATTGCAAGCAACAAGGTGCGTTTGTTTGCTAGCGGGTCGATGGCCAACCTCACCGCAGGTCAAGGTGATAGCATCAACGCGTTTGATATTACGGCGGCAGTAATGGTCTGCGGGGTTGGCTTTACTGTTCGGGAAGGCGCAACTTGGGAGGCGGGAGTGTATCCGCTACCTAGAGAGGTTTGGCTCGAGGCTGCTAACAAAGCAACCACAGCGCATAACTGGCCCTAAGTAATGACCTCAACATCTTATGAGCATCTAAAACCCGACCTAGTTCAACACGCTGAGGCATTTGCACACGCGCAGGGGTTTCAAAATTCTTGCCTTCCAGAGGTCGGACGCTGCTTGCGCACGTTGGCAGCTCAGGCGAATGGGCCTGTGCTCGAGCTAGGCAGCGGCTGTGGTGTGAGCAGTGCCTGGTTAATCAGCGGCTTGTAGGAGAGGCAACGTTTCATCAGCATCGACCAGCAGGCTGAACGGCAGGCTTACTTGCAGCATCACTTTTCAAAGGGCAACGATGCCAATATCATATTTATGACTGGAGATTGGCCCAAAGCACTCACTTATGGGCCATTCCAATTAATCTTTGTTGACATTGCTAACGCAAAAGGTACACATGAGGGTATAGCTTATGGTCCTGCTGATGTGATTGCTGCTACCGCCGTCGGGGGGCTTTTAGTCCTCGACGACTTTGAATCGGGGCTATTATTTCAAGGGAAACCAGATACACGTTGGCGTTACTGGATGCACCATCCGCAACTTATAACTTGCGAGGTGTTGACAACACCTACAACAGCGATGCTACTTGCAACACGGATGTATTAACCACAGCAACTTCACGATGCGATCACCCCTGCGTTAACGTTGGATATCCTCTCCCCTTCCCCCGTTCTCCCCTTTTCCCTCGCTGAGTCTAGCTAAACCAATCATCTTCTCTTATAAAACCAACCTCACGGATGCTTCTTAAACCAATCAACAATTGCCTCGAGCCTATGAATACGCCGATCTGGTCGCCCTGAACGGGAAAGCTCGTGCCCTTCATCCGGGTAGCGAATAAGTTTTGTGTCTACTCCAAGTTGACGCAGCGCAATAAACCACTGCTCTGCTTGCTCAATGGGGCAACGGTGGTCATACTCAGCGTGAATCACCAAAGTTGGTGTTTTGACGTTCGCCACATAACGCAACGGGCTTTGTTGCCAGAGTTTGTCAGTGTCATCCCAAGGATTGCCGGCAACTTCCCGCGCTGCAAAGTGATAACCAATGTCTGATGAGCCATAAAAACTGAGCCAGTTACAAATGCTGCGCTGCGTCACGGCTGACTGGAACATATCGGTATGAGAGGTTAGCCAGTTTGTCATGAACCCGCCGTAACTACCGCCTGTTAGGTGAACGGGCGCATCCGGATTGCTGTGAGCAGCTTTGGCTGCATTGGTAATGGCAAGGACATCATCAGCATCGTGGGTGCCATAGCCGCCAAGTCCCACCGTGGCAAAGTCGTGGCCGTAGCTCGAGCCACCCCTTGGATTCCCATATACAACCGTATAGCCCTGCGCAGCTAAAAATTGAAACTCAAACATAAACCGGTAGCCGTAGTTGGCGTGCGGGCCGCCATGTACCTGAACGACCACAGCCTCATCATCACGGGCTTTGGCAGGACTTAGTACCCAATACGGAACATCAACTTCGCTACCCTCGGCTCTGGTGTGTTGCACCTCACTGGGCATAAGCGGTTTATACCGCTTGGTAAAGGCTGCGTTTACATGACTTAGTTGCCGCTCGTTCCCGCTGGATTCACGCAAGTAGAGTTCGGCAGGTTGGTCGGGGTGTTCAATTGTCATGACAACCCGGCCGGAGCTTTCGTCAGCAGCAAACGCTGTGACGGCTCGAGTTTCGTCTGGCGCGTGCCAATTAGTAATGCTGCCGTCGTCCATATCTACTAGCGCCAAACCGCTGTGACCTGCTCGGTTGAGGTTGATGAGCAAGCCGCCATCTACATGGGTTGGGGTGTTGGGGTAGTTGCCATACGAACTATCGCCACCTACACTGGGGGCAACCTCGAGTTCCCCACTCATACAGCGCACTTGTCGTTTTTTAGGCGATTTGCTAAACGCCACATGCCACAACCCAGTAGGACTTGCAAAGTTACCAACCTCACTTGGAGCTGTGTAGTACAGGTCGTCTTCACCGGCTGTTAGCGTAATACCCTGAACAAGCACCCCACTAATAACCTCTTTACGCGACTTTTTCGCAAGTGATACTCGCCACACGCTTTTCTGCCAAATGTCTTCCGCAGCGGCGTCTGCGGCTGCAATGTAATAAAGCGACTTGCCGTCCTCACTAAAAGTGAGTTGGGCAGGATCACCAGAGGGCTTCACAAAAGCATCTACGCTACCCTTAGCGAGGTCAGCAAGGTAGATGGTTGTGTCAACCTCGGGCAGTAAGCCTTGCCCATCCCACTTGTAGCGTTTATTGACGATGACTTTGGGACTATCTGCAGAAGGCTCTAATGTGTCACCTCGAGAAACTAACGCAAGGTGCTTACTATCTGGGTGCCATCTAAAACTGCTGACGCCGCGCTCAAACTTGGTGATAACCTTAGCTTCACCGCCACCTACTGGCATGACACAAAGTTGCATCGCGCCATCTTCACGGTTAGACAAAAAGGCAATCTTGCTACCGTCTGGGCTAAACGCGGGCGCAATGTTGCAGGTTCCGTTGTAAGTCAGTTGCACGGGGGCATCATCACCAGCGAGGGTATACAGATACACCTGTGAGTGATACTCAGGGGCATCTGAAGCGCCTTCTTCAGCTTGGTCGGGTACATAAATGTGGGTGTGGACTGCCAGCGCACGTGCGCCGCCAACTTGAATCGCTGGACTAGAGACAAAGACAAGCTCTAATAAACTAGACGCAGAAAGTTTAGCCATGAGGCTCAGTGTACCGAGTTTGCTGTGCTGCGCGCGTGTGAATATGGCACGTTGCCAAGTTCCAAATAACTTTATTGAGGGTTCGAGGTCTTTAACACAGTGGGTAAGACGATCGTAAGGCGTTTATAAAACGTCCCCTTATCTATGCTGGCATGAGCAGTAAAGAAAACTAACACCATAGTTGAAGGGAAAACCCAACATGCCACCAGTGATTACCCCATCCGCCATCCGCGTACAACCTTATAGTCACAACTTCAAACGTGACGTGCCTGCATCACCTATTCAACCCGCTCAACTCGAACGAAATTACGACTATTTCTTAGCCAAACTCCGTGATCTTGGTCCTGTTTTTGCTGATCGTGCTGCCCTTCATAATGCAGGAGCCAAGTTTGTTACAGAAAACATCACCGAACTTCAACAAATAGGCTTTTTAGCTGCGGCGGTCCCCTCAGAATTAGGCGGTAGCGAGCTAGACCATAGTGACCTATGTAATCTTGTCAGAATACTCGCGCAATACTGCCCATCAACAGC
>JBCCBI010000189.1:0-10267 GCA_039034155.1 Deinococcota bacterium
GACTGCGCAGGTGTGACTGCGCGGGTGTGACAAGTTGGCGAGATCAAAAAGTATAAATATAAAAAGTAAATAATGACATTTGCTGTCATGCTGCCATGACATAGAGCTGACCTCACCTGTTGAGAGGATAGCAGATCAACTCTTACAAAACTCTTACATGGTACTGGGGACTACAAATAAAGAAACTACGCAAAAGACGTATACAACACTCGTAAGTGCATTTGTGAAGATGCCTAATTTAAGATAAGGGCGCTCGTTTTGCTTAGGCAATATCAAGCTTGCTAGCGGAACGTAAAGCCCGTTCTTAGTAACAAAGTGATACAGTAAAACGCGTGAAAGTCCTAGTTGCAAATGATGACGGCATCTTTTCACCTGGTATTGCTGCCCTTGCACAAGCCATGTGTGACGTTGCCGATGATGTTCTGGTAGTTGCACCTGACGTAGAGCAATCTGCTATGGGCCACGCCATTACCATTCGCCGCCCACTACGTTACACCCACACACAACTTGGCGACCTCGAGCTAGAGGCCTACCGCGTCGACGGTACGCCAGCAGATTGTATCATTTTGGGTATTGGCAATGGCGGCTTGCCAGATGTCGTCGTGTCCGGCATTAATTTAGGAGTCAATATTGGCTACGACGTAACGCATTCGGGAACGGTTGCAGCCGCCATTGAAGGGATGACCTTTGGGGTGCCCGCTATTGCGTTTTCATTGGACATAAGTGGTGACCCGTTAGATTTTTCCTATATTGCTAACTATGCCAAGACTCTTGTACCTTATGTAGCTGCACAAGGACTACCTGAACGCACCATCCTCAATGTTAACTTTCCCAAAAGAGAACCGCGGGGGATTAAATTGGTGCGCCAGTCTACACACGGCTATGATGATGAAGTGGTGCGCCGCGAAGACCCTGAAGGTGTGCCCTACTACTGGATTACCGGCTCGCCCCGGGATGAACACCAACCCGAAACAGATTATGCGGCTCTGCAGCAGGGCTACGGTACGGTCACACCCTTGCACTTTGATCTAACCCATGAGCAATTTTTAAAGGGTGCTGCCCGCGCATTACCCCTCGAGGCTATTGACCTAGAGTCAGATCCGGAACCAGAAACGTCGCTCGAGGAAGCCTCCTGAAAACTTGTACTAGAAAGGTCATATTGATCTATGCTTTCGCTGTAGCAACATGACCGTATTGGGTTTATTTTAGGGAGGTGGCGGCGCGTAGATTTGCTCATATAGGCATCTTGAACGCGCTAGAAACCCTCACGATAAAACCCAGCGCAATGATTAACACCTCGATTGGCACCATTATAGGGGCGTTTTACGAAGCTAGCTTGAGTCCAGATAAAATTTACATCATCACTCACCTGGAAGATTTTCAGCTCTTTGCAAAGGCTGCTCAGCAAGGTGAAGCTAAAACTCATGGAGTGCTCGAGTCCGCTGTATCTAGCTCATCGACCTTGTTAATAGCATCTTTGTTAGTAGCATCGTTCAGGCAGCTAAGTTCTCAGACAGCTAAGTTCTAAGTGCAGCATGGTAGCATCAACCTGTGAGTGATTCTGTTCCTACAGCGGGGCTTTCCCCGGAAACCCTTTCTCCAAAAATATTGCGGCATGCCTTGTTTGACCGTATTATGGCAGCCTTGCCCAGCCAGCACGAGCACCCTGAACTGGTACATTTTTATGAGCTTATTAGTAATTACCCGCAGCGGGGTGGGAAGTACTTGCGGGGGCAGTTGGTGCTACTTTCGGCAGCCATGCACAGCCAAACTATGCACAGCCAAACTATGCACAGCCAGCAGCAAGCTACTAGCTGGCAGGACGCACTAGATGTGGCGGCGGCGCTCGAGCTATTTCAAAACTGGGTACTCATTCACGATGACATTGAAGATGACTCTGAAGAACGGCGTGGCAAACCTGCGCTTCATGTACAAGCTGGCATGCCCCTTGCCCTTAACGCAGGGGACGCCTTGCACGTTTATATGTGGCAACTGTTACACAGCCTCGATCATTTAGCGCGTTGGCGTGAGGTGCTCACTACCTTTGGTTGGATGATCCAGCGTACTGCAGAAGGACAACATCTTGACCTCAGTTGGGTGGCCCACGGGCGCTTTAATGTCTCTGAAGCAGAGTATCTAGAGATGATTACCCACAAAACTGCCTACTACACAGTGATTGCCCCTCTGCAATTGGGCGCGTTGTGTGTGGATGTAGCACCTGATGAGCGCTTTGTCGTTGCAGGTAAAGCGCTGGGTGTAGCCTTTCAAATCCGCGATGATGTGCTGAACCTCATGCCAGATGTGTCGTACGGTAAAGAATTTGCAGGTGATCTGTTTGAAGCCAAACGCACGTTGATTTTGGCGCACACGTTTGCTAATGCCACAGCAAGTGAAACAGCAGAACTGTGTGAGCGGCTGGCTAAACCAAGAGCCAACAAAGTAACTGCTGATATTAATGCTATTTTGGCGCTCATTGATAAATACAAGTCGCTCGAGTACGCGCAAGCTGTGGCGGAACGCTATGCCAAAGACGGCCTGCAGCAATTGCGTGAGGTTATCAGCGATTTACCTAATCAAGACGCTGCTCAAAAGATTGTCCAGCTTGCTGAGTCGCTTGCCAGTCGTCGTATGTAAACGTATCTTGTGATGATGTAAACATCAAGAACTTAGATTCAGTAGAATTATATCATTATTGACTGAGCACGATTTGGATTACTTCTTTGATAGAGCAGGTATGGCTATGTTTGATTGGATTTATGGGCTAGGGCAATGTCCGCTTTGCAAAGAGCGATCAACAAGTGCTAAGGGTTGTTGTGACAGTTGTGCGTGGACGCTCGAGCAAAGCCTCAGACCTAAACAAACTGGCTTTGAGCTGACCCTAGGCGTTTACGACGGGCTGCTTGACCAAGCTATTCACGCTTTTAAGTTCAATCACGTGCGCCGCTTACATGTTTTACTGGCAGAACTGCTTGCGCAAGAACTGGCAAAAGTAGCTTATTTAGGACAGCATCCATCAGCAGCTGCTGGATCTGTGCCGTGGCAGATTGATGTTGTGTGTGCTGTGCCGCTACACTGGCGCAGAAAGTTACAACGCGGCTACAACCAAGCTGAACTCCTTGCCAAAGCTGCTGCTGACGTGCGTAACTTACCTTATCAGTCTCTCTTAACTCGCCCGGAACGAACCCAACAACAAGCTAAACTTGATCGTAACGAACGGCTTGCCAACATTGCTGGCGCGTTTGTGAGTGAACCTTTAGATGGTGAGCGTGTGCTACTTATTGATGATGTGATTACGACCGGTGCAACCACGACCGAGTGCGCACTGGCACTGTTTGAAGCAGGTGCTAAGTGTGTTTATACGGCTGGACTTGCTAGGGCTGCCTAATTAAGCTACTGTTTCACAATGACATCAATCATAAAACAAGCTAGTCTCGACGAGCTTGATGATTTTTTGCCCTTATTTGATGCTTACCGAGTTTTTCATGGGTTAGATAGTGACCTTGAAGGGGCTCGAGCCTTTCTGACGGCACGTCTTAGGTCAAATGAAGCGACTGTTTTTATTGCCTACAACGCTGAAACAAACCAACCTAGTGGGTTTGTACTGTTGTATAAAGTATATAGCAACCATGCTATGGCATCCGTCATAGTTTTAAATGATCTTTTCACAACTTTGGAGTATCGCGGCCAAGGCGTTGGGCAAGCACTTGTTCAACAAGCTATGCAGTACACAAAAGATAGTGGGGCTGGCAAATTAAGGTTGTTTACAACAAAAGACAACACGACTGCTAAACGTCTATATGAGTACTTGGGCTTTGTGCAGGAGCAGGGGTTTGACATATATGAATTGTCTTTAGCGTAACTAGTTGACTCGAATTAGCATGGAGGCAACCAAAGTTGAGATTAAAGCTGTTAGACACTGTATTCGCCGTCTGTAAATTCCCGCCTAGAACAAAGATACCTATTTGGGCACTACATGCTGAGCTCTTTTTCATAGCTAGAACTTCTGATGAGCTATCCATCATGTGTCCGTCATCAAGTATTCCCCCCGGTCTTGAACTAATTGAGGTTGAACGAAGTGATGGCTGGCGCTGTTTTCGGGTAGATGGCGATTTGGAATTTGAGCAGGTTGGGGTAGTTGCAACCGTATCGGCTCCCATTGCCAAGGCAGGTATGAGCCTTTTTCTAGTGAGCACCCACGACCGCGATTATGTGCTTGTGCATCAAGACAATTTAGAGAGGGCAGTTGATATTTATAAAAAGTATGGATTTTCCGTTGAGCTAAGCATGTGAGTGTTATCTAGGCTGTATGATGCGTTTCGGTTGTAACGAGGGGGCTTAAATGTCATTAGAAGCTGTTTCAAGTTTTGCGCTCATTGTCACCTTACTGGTCATCTCACCAGGACCAAACGGTGCATTGATTTTTAAGACGGTTCCCTTTCAAGGTGAGCGCAATGGGGTTGCTAACGTTGTTGGTTTTTTGACAGCTTTTTACCTACACGGTGTATTCTCCATATTTGGTTTGTCTGCAATTATTGTAGGCTCAGCTCGAGCCTTCCTATTTGTGAAAACACTTGGCGCGTTTTATCTGGCTTACCTTGGTATTAAAGCTCTGTGGACTGCTATTAAGCGTCATAAGACCATCCGTACAGATCTTGACATAGACGCTCAGCCACGTCAGAGTTTACGTTCATCTTACTTTGAAGGTTTTATTACTAATTTACTTAACCCAAAAGTTAGTGTCTTTTATCTGGCTGCATTTCCTCAGTTTGTTGGCTTTGACGTTGGACTGAATAGTACTGTCATTATTAGTGCATTTGGCTTGGTAAGCATTCATGCTGTGGTTAATTTTATGTGGTTTACAGGCATGGTTTTTATTGTAGGGCGCACAACATCTTGGGCAAAGTCAGGCTGGCTTAGTCGAGTGGTCAAAGGTGTCACAGGTGCAGTTTTATTGTGGTTTGGGTACAAGTTGGTTACTACACGTGCAACTCCTTCATAGCTGGCCGCAATATAACTAGATGTTGTCAGTAACCTAATCTGTGTTAATAAAGTTAAATGAATCTGAATTTACATAACAAAGTAGCTGTGATTACAGGGGCAAGTGCAGGCTTGGGAAAAGCAATTGCGCTTAGTCTTGCTCAAGAAGGTGCCAAAGTAGCTATTGCAGCTAGGAGAGCTGACGTCCTCGAGCAAACTGCAAATGACATCACCTCTCAAACAAAGCAAGAAGTTTTAACTTTTGCCGGCGATATGACAGAGGCGTCTCAAATTGAACACTTTGTAAAAGAAGTTGTAGAACAACTAGGTACAGTTCACATCCTCATTAACAATGTTGGTCAAGCGACTCGAGGAGAGCTGCTTTCTCTAGGGCAAGAAGACTGGCAGAAAACTTTGGACATCAACTTGTTAAGTGCCGTGCAGATGACCAAAAGGGTCGTCCCTTTGATGCAACAACAAGGTTGGGGACGCATTATAAATATTTCTGCATTGTCCAGTAAAGAACCCAGTGAAGACCTTATTGCCTCCAATGTTGTTAAAACAGGACTAGTGAGCTTTTCAAAAACCTTGGCTCGAGAATTAGCTGCTGACAATATTCTGGTGAACTGTGTGTCGCCGGGGTTAATTGAATCCCCTCAGAATGATCGCTACTTTTCTGCGTCTGAGCGTGAAGAAGCAGAAAGTGATATACCTCTTGGCAGGTTTGGACAGCCTGAAGAATTTGCTAGTGTCGTCACGTTTTTGTGTTCAGAGCGGGCGAGTTATGTTACAGGTGTGAACGTGCTTGTTGATGGTGGAGCAAGCCGTGGGCTTTGATGCAGTGCCTGTATGTGGTCTAAACAAAGGATGACTATCTATGGAACATGAGACAGTCAGGTTGTTGAGAATCTATGACATTTCGTAGAGCTGAAATTACGGATATACCAAGGATTGCTGAAATTCAAACTTTAGCTTGGCATACTGCCTACAGGGATATACTTCCAAAAAATATTTTAGAACAGAGTGATAGAGACTCTTTCTTAGCGCTTTGGCAAGAGCGATTTCAAGCAGGTCATCACGATGTTCACTTGCTTGTAGATGACCAAGATTATCAGACAGTTGGGTTTTGCCGGACTGCTGATTCAAAAGCAGTCGGTAGTGCCTTATCAGGCTATGGTGAATTAACACATCTATACCTTGATACAGAGAAACTAGCCAAAGGGCTTGGGTACAAACTTTTTGCTTTTGCGCTAGATCATTTAAAAGCATTGAATTATGAAGGTATGTTGTTGTGGACACTCGAGCAAAACCAACGCGCGCGTCGTTTTTATGAACGACAAGGCATGACAACGGATGGTGCACAGCGTGACGACCCTGCTATTTTGGGTGAAGGCATCTTTGAAGTAAGATACATGCTTTCATTTGCGACTTAGTTGAACCTTAGCTCTAAAAATCGCTTAGATAAGGATGTAAAAATCATATTTTCTCATGTGGAAAACTTTTATAAAGTTGCTCAAACAACCCTCTAAATGCGCTAAGCTTTTCTAGGTAATATTTATGAGCATCGGCATTTGGACGGAGGCGTTCACCAACAGGCAAAGCGTCACTCAAACCTGCTAAGTCAGCTGTACCAAGCGCATGATGACCCAACATAGCCGCGCCCACTGCAGATGCATCAGCCGCGTCTAACATGACGATATCAACTCCAAAAACATCCGCCAGTATTTGCGACCAAAACTGTGATTTGCAGATGCCGCCACTTAAGTAAACTGTGTCTGTATCAGTTTGAGGGCGCAGAATTTGCCAGATGTCGGCTAGGCAAAAACAGACTGCCTCGAGCACACTACGAACTAGTGCCCCGCGACCTTGCTCGAGCGTAAGGCCGTGAATAGTAGCAGTTGCGTCACTGCGCCAATGCGGACTGCGTTCACCTGATAAATATGGCAACACTAATGGTCGGCGTGTGTGAAGGTTAATCTCAGTGGCTTCGTTGATGAGTTGCGTTGTGCTGCATTCTGGAAATAACTTTTCCCGCAAGTATTGCAGGGCAATCCCACCATTGTTGATGGCCCCACCAGCCACATAGCGCCCCTCAGTGAGCACATAACACCAGGTACGCGCTTTATCGGCATCATCTAACAAAGGTGTTGTGCTAAGCAGCCTCACTGCGCCGCTAGTCCCTACAGTGACGGCTGCGCGCTGCGGTAAGCCGGCGCTCGAGCCCAAGTTAGCAAGTGCCCCATCACTCCCGCCAAGAATTACGGGAATAGATGGCAATCCTATATCTTGCGCAACTTCAGCAGCCAACATGCTGGTGTCGGTAGGAGCCTTGAGCTGAGGTAGGTTAGTAGGGGAGATGTGTGCGTGTGCTAAGGCAGTTTTATCCCAAGTGAACGAATGAATATCAACGAGTCCCGTTGTAGACGCAAGCCCAACATCCGTCCAAAACTCACCCGTAAGTTGCCAAAACACCCAGTCTTTAAGTGAGACATACAGCGTTGCTGGCCCATGTTCTTGCTGCCACCAGCGCAATCTTGGTAGGTGATAGGGTGTTTGTAAAGGACAACCTGTACGCGCGTATAACGCTGCCCGGTCGTTGCCAAGCTCCGTTTGCAACTGGGGGACAAGGGCTGCCGGACGTTGGTCTACCCACGTGATGGCAGGTGCTGTAGGTAAACCCTCACGATTTAAGCCCACCACGCTGTGCATGGCACCACTTAAACAAATGCCAGCAATGTTGTTCACTGTTTCACATTGCTGAACAAGGTCGCGTAGCGCTACACGTGCGCCTCGCCAAATATCATCTGGGTTTTGGGTGGCGCTACCTTGCTTACTGTGCAGTGGGTAAGGTGCTGAGCTTGCTTTGGCGATGAGCTTGCCTGTGCTGTCTAGTAACACGGCTTTGCTCGAGGTTGTCCCCAAGTCTAGCCCAATTACACACGGCACCTTCAAAGATGACACCCCTAAGACCGCAAGCGGTAAAGCTGCTCACCGGCGTTTTCAACCAGTAAGATGCCCTCTGCTTCACGCCCTGCCCAGGTATCTGGCGTAATTTCACGGTGGTCGCGGTAGCCTAAGTTAATCTGGTCGCAAATGTCTTTGGGGATGCCCGTTGCCAGCGTCACCTGAATGCGCGGGGTTTCAATCCCATCCTCAAAAATCCCCTTCCCCTTAACATGTGTTGAGTGCGCTAGGATTGTCCATGGGATGTCTTTGAAGCTGTCCCACTGCTTCGTAAAGTAATCTCGCACGTGGTAGCCCACTTGATTAATAAGCTCGCCGTGGGTCACACTGACCTCAGTTAGATGCGGCGCGTAGATGATAACCTCGCCGCCGTCGGCAATGGCAGGTTCGGTTTTGTACATGGCTTTGGCGGCTGTCCACAGGTCGTCATATTTAGTTGAGGGCATTGATAAGACACGTTGATAGGGTGTGTCTACATAATGAATGTGCAACTTGGCAGAAAGTTCAGCAGCAGCTTGCCATGAGTTGTACAGGTCACCGATAAACAATCCGTAGAGGTCGTCGTGAGTTACCACCATCTTCAAACAGGTGATGGGCTTATCCACAAATTTGGCTGCTCGGTGAAATACTCGTCGCACTGGCGTATCCTGCACGCCGATGGTATCCATGCTGGTTGATAGCGCCCCCAACCAGTGAGAACTGTCGATGATTTGCGGGCCAGCGATACCCGGAAAAAGGTACTTAGCGCCACCTGAAAAGCCTGCCACCTCGTGCGGGAACACCGGCCCACAAATAAGTAGCTGGTCGTAGTCGTGAATAAGCTTGTTGACAGTGATGGGAGTTTCGCGCGTAACTAGACCTTCACTTAAGCTGTTCATCTCAGCTTCGTCAATCACACCAATGGTGACAAGTTGCTCAGGCATATCCCAGCGGTGGTTAAACACGCGGCTTTTGGGGTAGTGCTGCTGCTGCTCAGCCTCAGTTACGCCAACCAACTTGGCGATGGCAGCCTCGCTCATAGGTTGGTGGGTGCCGAGGGCAATCAAATAATCAAGCTGCGCTACTTGCTGTCCCAAAGCTTCGTAAAGAAGTCGAAACATAAGGGGGATGGGCGCACTGCGAGTGGCGTCCGGGATAATCACCAGCACCCTTTGACCGTGCCAGTTTGAGTCTGAAAAAGCTTGCTCGAGCAGCACCCGAATATCATCACTCGTCATGGTGCGCTCAGTGCTTGCATGAGAAATCATATCTGCATCATACCCGCAGCTGCTTGCAAGCAAACATCAGCATCTATCTTAAGAAGCTGAGTTAGCCTACGGGAGACACAATTTCATAGCGACCGGTTGGCGACTGCCTCAAAAACAAGGTTACTGATAATTTGCCGCCATCAATCAAGGTGATGTGACCTTGTAGTTCAGCTGCGCCGATGCCTGAATTAATGCGCTCGAGTATTGTAATCGTATCAATCTGATTCAGCGCCGCAAAGCCGGATTCTGCGCCCGTCGTTTGTATCAGCGCGTTATCAAGCATGTCTAAACCCATGGCGCCAATAATAAACTCAGCGTCATCAAGTCCAAATTCTTGGGTTTGAATCAGGTAAGTTTCTTCGTAGAAGTGGCTTAACACGTGCTCCCAGTCGTGCCGTTCAATGGCACCTGTGAAGTCATCTAAAAAAGCAAACAGCACACGGTCTTCGGCAAACTGTACTCGCTCTGAAAACGAGCGCTCACGGCGGCCGTTTGTAGGTTGAGCTGCTGCTAACGTCAGCGCTATCACCATTAAAATTACCCATAAGCGTTTCACACACTTAGCCTAAGGCAGCGTGTCGTAGTTGTCTGCTACTTTTTTTATCCGTTGTGCACGTTTGTAATAAATGCTTTGGCTAAAACTTCTGATCGTCTGACTTAAAACGACTGACATTTTCTGGTCGTAATTTATTGTGCTTAGTTTTACGCCCGCTAGCCCGCATACGCCAGCGTTTAAAGGTTTTTTGAGGCTGAATCTGCCGCATCAGTTGAATAACTTGGTTTTCGGTGAGACCAAATTGAGCGTAAATTGCCTCAAACGGCGTGCGGTCTTCCCATGCCATCATGATGATGCGGTCAAGATCTTCGGGTGAAAAGTTTTGAGGGTTGGGTGTTGCCATGACATTAACCTTACGAAGTTGAGGAGGATGGCACTGTGGGGTGGTGAACGGTTTTTGGGGGATGATGTAATGCCAAAAGCTTGAGGATGGTTGAGTAGAATCTTCAGATGATGGTGTCATCAAAGCGAGTATTGTCACTAACGAGTAGATGGTGATGTCAATAAAAATGCGTCTCGAGCA
>JBCCBI010000190.1:0-10229 GCA_039034155.1 Deinococcota bacterium
GATGCTGGTAAAACAACCTTGACTGAGCGCATCCTTTTCTATGCTGGGCGCATCCACAAAATGGGTGAAACCCATGAGGGTGGTTCACAGATGGATTGGATGGAGCAAGAAAAAGCGCGTGGCATCACCATTACGTCGGCTGTAACCCAATGTTTCTGGCAAGGTACTCGCGTTAATATTATTGACACGCCCGGGCACGTAGATTTCACTATGGAAGTTGAACGCTCTATGCGTGTGCTCGACGCTGCTGTAGCTGTGTTCGATGCTAGCCAAGGGGTTGAACCACAAAGTGAAACCGTGTGGCGTCAAGCTGACCGCTACCGCGTACCGCGCCTTGCGTTCGCTAATAAGATGGATAAAACGGGTGCTGACTTTCAGATGGTGCTTGATTCCATGGATGAGCGTTTAGGTGCTAAAGCTGTACCTATTCAGTGGCCAATGGGTGCTGAAGATAGCTTTAAAGGTGTCATTAATTTAGTTACCATGAGAGCTTACATTTACATGGATGACCTCGGTCAAGATATTCAAGAGACCGACGTTCCCGCTGAGTATGTGGAATTAGCCGAAGAAAAGCGCGCCCACATGATTGAGCAACTTGCTGACAGTGACGACGAGCTAGCCATGCTTTACCTCGAGGGTGACGACATTCCTGAGGATATTGTTGTGAACGCAATTCGTCAAGGCACAATTAAGCTGCAACACTTTCCTGTATTGTGTGGCTCTGCGCTTAAAAATAAAGGTGTACAACGGCTCTTAGATGCAGTTACTTTGTTCTTGCCTAGCCCTTTGGATATTCCAGCAATTCAAGGTGTAGTGCCTGGTACTGGAGAAGAACAACCTCGCCCCGCAGACGCCAGTGAGCCAACCGCTGCGTTAGCTTTTAAGATTATGACTGATCCTTATGTGGGACGGCTTACCTTTGTGCGCGTGTACTCAGGGGCTTTAGAGTCAGGTTCGTACGTTTGGAACGCGTCTAAACAACGCAAAGAGCGCATTGGGCGTTTGCTCAAAATGCACGCTAACTCGCGTGAAGAAGTTGAGAGCATTGCTGCTGGTGACTTAGGTGCAGTAATTGGACTTAAAGACACAACAACTGGCGATACTTTGTGCGATCCAGATCACCCAATTGTGCTCGAGTCTATCGAGGTACCTGAACCGGTTATTACCGTTGCTATTGAGCCAGCTTCGAAAGCTGACCAAGATAAGCTCAGCAGCGGCCTCAATAAACTTGCCGAAGAAGACCCAACTTTCCGAATTGAGACCGATTCTGAAACTGGGCAAACCAAAATTTCAGGCATGGGCGAACTCCACCTCGAGATTATTGTTGACCGTCTCAAGCGCGAATTTAGCGTTAACGCTAATGTGGGCGCGCCGCAAGTTGCTTACCGCGAAACTATTACTAGAGATACCGACGTGCAGGGTAAATTTGTGCGGCAATCTGGTGGTCGCGGTCAATACGGTGATGTGAAAATTAAAGCTGAACCGCTTGACCGTGGACAAGGATTTGTCTTTGAAAATGCTGTGGTTGGTGGTACTGTACCGCGCGAGTACATCCCAGCTGTACAAAAAGGTGTGGAAGAAGCTATGCAAAATGGGCCGCTTTTAGGCTTTCCTATCGTAGACATGAAAGTGACTCTTTACGATGGTAGTTACCACGAAGTGGATTCCTCAGAAATGGCATTTAAGATTGCTGCTTCTATGGCAATTCGTGAAGTGATGAGCAAAGGTGGTGCTGCTGTACTCGAGCCTATTATGCGTGTTGAAGTTGTTACGCCAGAAGGCAACATGGGTGATGTCATTGGTAACCTCAACAGCCGCCGCGGACAAATTCAGGGCATGGAACCTAGGGGCAACGCGCAAGTTGTCAACGCTCATGTGCCGCTTGCTGAAATGTTTGGTTATGCAACAGACTTGCGCAGTCTGACCCAAGGACGGGCAACCTTCACTATGTTTTTAGATCACTACGCACCTGTGCCTAAGAGCATTCAAGACGACTTAGTTAAGAAGTAAGTTCTCGAGCCTCAATCTGTCGCTCGTACTCACGTGGGTGCGAGCGCTTTATTGGCTAAGTCTTACTACAAATCTACCTCATAAGGAGAGAGACATGGCAAAAGCGACATTTGAGCGTACCAAACCGCACGTTAATATCGGCACGATAGGACATGTGGATCACGGTAAAACGACCCTGACGGCAGCGATTACGTTTACAGCAGCTGCAGCTGATCCAAGTATCGAAACCCAGTCTTACGACATGATCGATAAAGCCCCAGAAGAAAAAGCACGGGGTATTACCATTAATACCTCACACGTTGAATACCAAACCGAAGGTCGTCACTACTCTCACGTGGATTGCCCCGGACACGCAGATTACGTGAAAAACATGATCACCGGTGCTGCCCAAATGGACGGTGCTGTCTTGGTTGTCTCAGCTGCTGACGGTCCTATGCCGCAAACTCGTGAACATATCATCTTAGCCCGTCAAGTGGGCGTGCCCTTCATTATCGTGTTTATGAATAAAACCGACATGGTTGACGACGAGGAACTCGTTGAACTTGTTGAAATGGAAATTCGTGAACTTCTGTCTGATAACGAGTTCCCTGGTGATGATATTCCCGTTTTACAAGGTTCAGCCTTACAAGCCTTAGAAGCCCTCACAGCTAACCCCAACACTGCTCGTGGTGGAAACGACTGGGTCGATAAAATCTGGACTCTACTCGATAGCATTGATAGCTACATCCCAACCCCTGAGCGCGACGTTGATAAACCCTTCCTGATGCCGGTTGAAGATGTCTTTACCATTACTGGTCGGGGTACAGTGGCAACGGGCCGTGTCGAACGCGGTGCCGTCAAAGTCAGTGAAGAAGTTGAAATCGTGGGGCTTAAAGATAGCCAAAAGACCACGGTTACCGGTGTTGAGATGCACCGTAAGATTCTTGATGAGGGCATCGCTGGGGATAATGTGGGCGTGCTCCTACGGGGTGTATCGCGTGATGATGTCGAACGTGGTCAAGTGCTTGCCAAGCCTGGCAGTATCACTCCCCACACAGGCTTTAAAGGATCTGTGTACATCCTCAAAAAAGACGAAGGTGGCAGGCACAGTGCGTTTTTCACCGGTTATCGTCCGCAGTTTTACTTCCGTACAACGGATGTAACTGGGGTCGTGAGTTTACCGACTGATGTTGAAATGGTCATGCCTGGTGACAATGTGGAACTTGATGTGGAACTCATTAAGCCCATTGCCATGGAAGAAGGCTTACGTTTTGCTATTCGTGAAGGTGGTCGCACGGTTGGTGCTGGTGTTGTGACCGCTGTGACGAAGTAGGTCGCTGTGGCAGTATCGCCTATTATTCGTATTCGCTTACGGGCGTTTGACCACCGGAGCTTAGATAGTTCGGCAAGCAAAATTGTTGATACAGTCAAGCGTACCGGTGCCAAAGTGGCAGGGCCTGTTCCCTTGCCAACACGTATCCGTAGATTTTGTGTGTTGCGCAGTCCCTTTGTGAACAAAGATAGCCGTGAACATTTTGAAATTCGCACACACAACCGTCTTATTGATATTAAAACGCCAACCAAAAGCACGATTGATAGCCTTATGCACCTTGACTTGCCTACCGGCGTAGATATTGAGATTAAGACGGTGGGAGGACGTTAAGCATGAAAGGCATTTTAGGAACAAAAATCGGCATGACCCAAGTCTGGCAAGATGACAAGTTAATCCCTGTCACTGTTGTGCTAGCTGGGCCCTGTCCTATCGTGCATCGGCGCGTACCTGAAAAAGATGGCTACAGCGCTGTGCAACTAGGTTGGCACGATGTTAAACGTGCTAACAAACCAACAGTAGGTCACTTTGCAAAGTCTGATGTAAGCCCTAAGCGTCACCTTGTAGAGTTTCGTGATTACGCACCTGACGAAAATGAAGTGAGTGTAAATATTTTTGAAGTTGGCCAAAAGGTAGATGTTACAGGGGTCAGCAAAGGTCGTGGGACATCTGGGGTAATGAAGCGTTGGAACTTTAGCGGTTTGCCTGCGTCTCATGGAGTTAAGAAAAAGCACCGTTCACCTGGATCTATTGCATCAGGTAAAACGATGGGGCGGATTCACAAAGGTAAAAAGATGGCTGGGCGCTACGGTGGTAAAACTGCAACTACGCTTGCTCTCAACATTGTTGAAGTGCGTCCTGAAGAAAATCTCTTGCTTGTTAAAGGTGCTGTCCCAGGACCTAACGGTGGCTTGTTAGTTATCAAAGACTCAAAGAGGAATCGATAATGTCGGTAACGCTAAACGTAGTAGGTAGTGGTCGTACGTTGACGCTTAACCTACCTGAACCTAAATCTCACGTGCTGCACGAAGTGGTGTCGTGGCAACTTGCTAAGCGCCGGCGCGGGACAGCTGCAACCAAAACACGCGGTAAAGTTGTTGGTTCTACGGCTAAAATTTATCCCCAAAAAGGGACAGGGCGTGCGCGTCATGGTAGTCGTAAAGCCCCCATTTTTGTGGGTGGTGGTACTGTTTTTGGACCGCAACCTAGAGACTATAGCTACAGTCTGCCTAAACGTGTACGTAAGTTGGGGCTCAGCATGGCTATTGCTGCGCGTGCCAATGACAATAAGCTCACCTTGGTAGATAGCTTTAGTATCTCAGGTAAGACCAAAGAATTTGTGGCCTGGGCAAAAGACCATGGGTTTGATGGCAGTGAACGCGTGCTATTAGTTACAGATGACGCTATGGTACGTCGAGCTGCCCGCAATGTGCCATGGGTAAACGTGCTAGCTGCTGCTGGCATGAATGTATATGACATTTTGCGGCATGAACACCTGATTGCAGATGCGTCTTTGTTTGAGGAAACGGCGCTCGATGAAGCATCACAAGGAAGTTTAGATAGTTCTGAGCCAGCTCATGCTGACCAAGTTGCTAGTAGTCCTAATGAAGATTCATTAGAAGATGCTGGCCAAGCTTCAGAGACCTCAGGTGATTCATCTGAGGAGGCAGATTCATGAGCCCTTATGATGTGATCATGCGACCTGTGCTCAGCGAAAAAAGCATGGGAAATTTAACTGAAGGCAGTACTAAGTACACCTTTTATGTCCATCCACGCGCCTCTAGAACGCAGGTTAAAGATGCTATTCGCCAAGTTTTTAGTGTTGATGTTGTCAAAATCAATATGATGACAGTAAACGGTAAAGAGCGTACGAGTGGGCGTTTCAAAGGGTTTCGCCCCAAGCGTAAAAAAGCTATTGTCACGCTCAAACCGGGGCAGCGTATTACGCAGCTCGAGGGGCTTAGTTAAGCATCCTACGTCAAGAAAGCATCATATTGATGCGTGTATTACTGGCTCATTAATACACTTTTTGGAAAAGAATAAAAATGCTTTGAGTTGTAGTATCCAAGTTATTACAGCACCAGTTGGATACACAATAGCTTAGCGCGAGGAGGGTTAAGTTGCCAACTAAAAAATTCCGTCCATATACGCCGTCTAGGCGCTTTATGACGGTGTCTGATTTCGGTGCAATCACCCAGGGAAATGCCCCTGAAAAATCGCTTGTGGTACCTCATAAGCGTAGTGGTGGTCGCAATAACCGAGGTCGCACAACATCGCGGTTTCGCGGTGGTGGTCATAAAAAGCGTTACCGTCTTATTGACTTTCGGCGGCGTGACAAAGAAGGGGTACCTGCCAAGGTTGCCTCAATTGAATACGATCCTAACCGCACAGCAAATATTGCCCTATTGCACTATTTAGACGGCGAAAAGCGCTACATCATTGCGCCAGATAAGCTCGAGCTAGGTAGCCGTGTTGTGGCTGGGCCAGATGTAGAGCCAGTTGTCGGTAACGCACTCCCCCTACGGTTTATTCCAGTAGGTACGGTTATTCACAACGTCGAGCTTACCCCGGGTAAAGGTGCGCAGCTTGCACGCAGTGCAGGTACTAGCATCCAAATTCAAGGCCGTGATGGTGATTACGTCACCTTGAGGTTACCCTCAGGTGAATTGCGCCGTGTACACGCGGAGTGCTATGCCACGGTGGGGGTTGTGGGTAACGCTGAACATAAAAACATTGTTATTGGTAAAGCTGGCCGTAAGCGCTGGATGGGCCGCAAGCCTCACCAACGCGGTCGCGCCATGAACCCAGTTGATCACCCACACGGTGGTGGTGAAGGCCGCTCGAGCAGTGGACGTCCGCCGGTTAGCCCTTGGGGTCAGCAAACCAAAGGCTACAAGACGCGCTCAACGCGCAAAGTTAGCTCGAGGTTCATCGTTCGTCGCCGTCGTGCTCGGAAAGGACGCTAGGAGGTTAGGATGCCACGCAGTATGAAAAAAGGTCCTTTTGTTGCCGAAGACCTCTTAGATAAGATTGATGATGCTAACGAAAGCGGGAGCCGAAAAGTTATTAGAACCTGGAGTCGCCGGAGCACTATTGTGCCTGAAATGGTTGGACATACTATCGGGGTACATAACGGCCGCCAACACGTGCCTGTGTTTATCCAAGAAAATATGGTCGGGCACAAGTTGGGTGAATTTGCACCAACGCGTACCTTCCGCGGGCACGGGGGTAATAAGCGATGAGCGACGCAGTTAGTAATGTGCCAGTATCTAAGCGCCACGCTAAGGCACATCTTCACATGATTCGTATTACACCTCAAAAAACGCGCCTAGTTGCAGATTTGGTACGTGGTTGTGATGTGGAAAAAGCTGAAGATATTTTACGGTTCACGCCACGGCGTGCAGCCCAACCTATTTTGAAGTTGCTACAAAGTGCTAAAGCTAATGCAGTCAACAATCACGACATGTTTGAAGACAGTTTGTTTGTCTCCAAAATTATGGTGGATGAAGGCCCAACCTTGAAGCGCTACTTACCAAGAGCACGTGGGCGAGCTGATCTGCTGCGTAAACGCACAAGTCACATCACGATTGTTTTGGAGGAACGCGATGCTTAAGCACAATATGTACAATGTAGGAGTACACCGTGGGCAATAAAATCAACCCCTTAGGTTTTCGCCTAGGGGTCAACAAAGCACCTTCTTCACGTTGGTATGCCAGCTCGAAGAACTATGCTAAATTGCTCGAGGAAGACGCTATGATTCGCCGCGTCATCGAACGCGAAGTGGGCCACAGCGGTATTGCCACAATTGAAATTGAGCGTGCTGCACACAATATTAACGTGACCATCCACACGGCAAAACCAGGTGTTGTCATTGGCCGCGGTGGTGAGTCCATTAAAGCGCTGCGTAGCAATTTAGACGGACAAGTTAGCGGTACAATTGCTGTTAACGTTCAAGAAGTCCCCAATCCTAATACCAACGCCCACCTTATTTCACAGCGTGTTGCTGAGCAGCTCATGCGCCGCTTTGCGTTTAAGCGGGCGATGAAGCAAGCTGTTCAACGTACTATGGAATCAGGTGCACAGGGTGTTAAAGTGCGTTGCTCAGGGCGTTTGGGTGGTAGTGAACAAGCCCGTCCTGAACACTACATGGACGGCCGCGTGCCCCTACAAACGCTACGTGCTGATATCGACTATGGTTTTTACGAAGCGCGCACGAGCTATGGCATCATCGGGGTTAAAACGTGGGTGTTCAATGGCGAAGTTATCGGTGATAAACAACGCCGTGCTGCTGTGATGCCTAAACCCCGCCAAGATGAAGATAAAAGTCGTCGTCGCCGTCGTCCGCAAGGTCGCCGCCGTCCAGGTGGAGACCGCAACGACCGCGGTGGAGATCGTGGTGGACGTGGACGTGGAGACCGTAGGTCCTAGCGTCACTACTAAGTGAGGAACTAAATGTTACTACCAAAACGCGTGAAATACCGCAAACAATTTCGCGGGCGTATGAAGGGCGCAACCAAAGGTGGCGATTACGTTGCGTTTGGCGACTACGGTCTTGTTGCCATGGAGCCTGCTTGGATTAAAGCCAACCATATTGAAGCCTGTCGTATTACCATGAGCCGTTACTTCCGCCGCGGGGGTAAAATTTACATCCGTATTTTTCCAGATAAGCCCGTATCTAAAAAACCTGCTGAAGTACGCATGGGTAAAGGTAAAGGTGCCACAGAGTACTACGTTGCTGTGGTTAAACCTGGCCGGGTGATGTTTGAAGTTGCCAACGTGACCGAAGCGCAAGCTAAAGAGGCGTTCCGTCTGGCTGGGCATAAACTCCCTATTAAAACCAAAATGGTTAAACGTGAGGTTTACGATGAAGCCCAATGAGATTCGTAATTTAACCCTAGATGAAATTGAGGATGAAGTTACTAAAGGACGTGAAGAACTGCTTGACTTGCGCTTTCAAACATCTATGGGACAAGCGAGCAACCCGCGACGCATTCGTGCAGTCAAACGCAACATTGCACGCTTACTTACCATTGCTACCGAAAAGCAAGCCCTAGAGCAGCAGGCTTTAGCGTCTCAAGTGCTTGATCAGAGGATGTCTAGTTAAAGGATTGTGTAAACCACATGAAAAAGATCTTACAAGGCGTCGTGACGAGTGATAAAGCTGACAAAACTGTAACTGTAATTGTAGAGCGCCGCATGAAGCACCCCCTCTACGGCAAAGTTGTGGCTGTTAGCAAAAAGTATCTTGCTCACGACGAAAAAAACGAATACAACATTGGTGATCGAGTTGAAATCATTGCCCGCAGGCCCATCAGTAAGCGCAAGCGTTTTGCGGTGACGCGCTTACTTGAGAAAGCTCGAGGCTAAGCTATGATCCAACAAGAAAGTTACCTCGAGGTTGCAGACAATTCCGGCGCGCGCCGTATTCAGTGTATTCGCGTGTTGGGAACAGGCCAGCGCGAAGTTGGTGGGGTAGGTGACATCATCGTAGCAGCTGTCAAAGATGCTATTCCTAGAGCTGCTGTCAAAAAAGGTGATGTTGTCAAAGCCGTTATTGTGCGCAGTAAAAAAGAAATTAACCGAGCTGATGGTAGTAGCATTCGTTTTGATACCAATGCTGCGGTCATTATTAACAACGCAAATGAACCGCGCGGCACGCGAGTGTTTGGTCCCGTTGCCCGTGAACTACGCGAACGCAACTTTATGCGCATCGTGTCACTTGCACCGGAGGTGTTGTAAATGCCAACACGCCGTCTAAAACAACCTAAGCCAACGCGGATTCGCTTTAAAAAAGGTGACCGTGTCCGTGTTATCAGTGGTCGTGACCGCGGTCACGAAGGTGAGATTATTGATGTGTTGCGTGACCAAGGACGTGTCGTCGTACGTGACGTTAACGTTGTCACCAAAGCTGAGCGGCCAACCCAAGAAAATCCGCAAGGTGGATTTGCAAAGCTGGAAGGTTCCATTCACGCAAGCAACGTACAACTCCTTGACCCTGAAAATGGCGAGCTAAGCCGGATTGGGGCGGCTTATGAACAGGGTAAAAAAGTGCGCATCAGCATTAAAAGTGGTGCCAAACTTGACCAGCAGGAGGAAGAATGAGTATCGAGATTGGGTTGCGTACGCGTTACCGTAACGACGTCGTGCCTGCGCTCAAAGAACGGCATAACTACAGTAATGTCATGGCGATACCTAAGCCTGAGAAAATTGTTCTCAACATGGGTGTCGGTGAAGCACGTGATGACTCTAAAGTAATCGAGCGAGCAAGTCGCGAGCTGACGCTCATTGCGATGCAGCGTCCTGTTGTGACCAAAGCTAAAAAGTCCGTGTCTAACTTCAAAGTGCGTGCTGGCATGCCTATTGGACTCAAAGTTACCTTGCGCGGTGACCGCATGTGGGTGTTTTTGGAAAAACTAATTCACTTGGCTTTGCCACGCGTTCGTGACTTTCGCGGTATAAGTGCTAATAGTTTTGATGGCCGTGGCAACTACAGTTTGGGTATCCGTGAGCAGATGGTTTTCCCAGAAATCACCTATGACCAAGTTGACCAACAACGCGGTCTTGATGTCACGATCGTTACTAGCGCCACCAGTGATGAAGAAGCCCGCAGCTTGTTAGAGCTTTTGGGCATGCCTTTTAGAAAGTAATAAAGACCTACGTTTCGAGAGATGGCAGTGATGCATCAGCAGCTAATATGCTCAGGCAACACTGCAAATGGTCAAAGCGCGTGCTTTGATACCTGTCTCACTTATCAACCTTGATGATGTTTGATGATGTTTGCAGTGCTAGCACATATAAGTGTAATGCTTGTAAACCTGACACTCGCAAGGTGATGTACTGAAGGAGTTTGCATGTACGCAGATCCCATTGCAGATATGCTCACGCGCATTCGCAACGGCGCAGCTATTGC
>JBCCBI010000191.1:0-10228 GCA_039034155.1 Deinococcota bacterium
ATCCAGTTTAATGTCAAAGCCAATCGCGCTGCGCACAAGTGCTTGCATATAGGCTCTGGCATCATCGCTTTCTTCGCTAAATGCAGCGCCCAAACTTGGCATAGATAACAGCACAGGTAAATCGCGCCCCCGCATAATGCGCTCGCTGCTTTTATTAGGGTCGGCAATAAGCCCAGCGTCCACGGCAACGAGTCCGTAGTTATCCTCGGCTGTGATGATGTCTTCTAGGGTAGCTTGGGCATTGTCTTGGTCAGCTTCGCGTACTTCGACGCCAGCCAGTCTAAAGCCCGTTGCCGTTTCGCTATCGGTAAGAATAACCATTTTAGGCACGGCCAAGCTCCTTTTCTAATTGCCCTTGCGGGACACCATAGAACTTACCCCGTGCTAGCAGTCTTAAGCGGGCTGTTTCAGCCTCTTTAAGGCGCAAATAGTACACAACAACGCCGATGCCCAAAGCCTCACGGAAGTAAAGCTGGCGGGCTGAACTATCGAGGCTGTCACGCACAATGGCCTCAGCCTCACTTAGACTTGGCGCGTCGGCAACCTCAGCAAAACTGGTGCCTACTAAGTCTTGCAAGCTGCCTCCCTCGCGGATGAGGTTGGCAAAGGTATCTTGGCTTATTTCTTTGCCGCCAGAGATAAACAGGTCAGCTGAGGCGCTATCTGTACCGCGTACTTTAAGGGCGGTGCGAATGTTAGTCGCGTCAATTTCGCGTTTGAAATAGCGTTCGACCTCAGTTGAATGCTTGGTTTTGTCTAGCGTCGCAAAAAGTGACTGATAGTAACTGCGGTCAAGCGCAAGTTCTAACCCAAGGAGGCTCGAGTCCCCTGCATAGCCCCGCACAGCTTTGCTAAAGGCTCGTGAAAGGGGGTGTTTGGTGACAGCCAAAAGCTGCGCCGCCGCAGGTAAGTCGGCTGCCTCGAGCATCTTTTCAGTAGTTATCATTTTGAGCTTGCCGACAGTCATAAGTGAATCTTTAACATCGTCGACAACACGGCCAGCGTGTTTTGCCCTGGCAATCGCTTTGAGGTTATTGAGATCGTAGCGTAGTAACAGCAAGCCAATTAAGGTCTCAGCATCGCCGTCTGTAAAGGTTAAAAGCTTGCGCGTAATATCACGGAAGTTATCGGCAATGGCGCTATCTACAGCAGTAAGGCCGCGCCCAGCCGCTTCAGCTTCTTCGAGTGCGCGCACATAAGGCGACTGAGCTAGTTCGCTCGTGAAGGCTGAAAAACTAGCTGTTGCTAATAAGTTATTGTACGTCTCAGACGACAATAGGTCGGCCTTGAGCGCGCGTACTCGAGCGTTGATGTAAGCGTAACTCGAGGGCATCGCTAACCCGCAAACAGTGCTTGAGACACGTCTGAGGCAAGTTCGTCACGGGCTGCCTCGAGCCGTGCAAGCAGACTGTTAGAGACGACAATATTAGTGCCCTTGGCTTTAGCGCTAAGGCCACCGGTCATTGTTTTATCTGTTTTGACACTTGCGTTGAGGTTGCGTGACCCCAAAATATCTGTAATCAGAGCTTTGTCTTTGGTGTTAACAGTCACACTTTCAACCGCGTCAGCACCACCCAAGGTGTCAACTACTTCATCTAACAATTTGCCCATGATCTCGCGGTAACGTGCTTCATCTTTAACAATAGCTGTCAGTTGCTTTTTAGCGTCGCCAAACGCGCTTTCAACTAACTCGTGTTGAGTGCGAAGTTTTAGTGAGGCAGCTTCAAGTTGGGCTGCACTCTTGCCACGAATAATAGTTGCTTCGTGTTGGGAGTTAGCTTGGCGCTCACGCTGAGCTTTTAAGGCGCTTGCCTCGTCGTCAGCTTGAGCAACAATCTCCGAGGCACGCGATTTTGCCTCGGAGATAATGGCATCAATTTCCGTTTGGGCTTCGCCTTTGAGCAAAGCTTCTAGGTTTGCCATGACCTATCCAATCTGACCGTTTAAGAAGAACGCAATCACAAACCCGAAGATGATGATGGTTTCGGGAATCACCAAGTAAATAAGAATTTGACCAAAAGCTTCAGGGCGCTCTGCGAGGGTGCCAGCACCAGCGCTACCAATAGACGCTTGGGCGATACCTACACCGATAGCAGCAAGACCAATAGCAAGTCCAGCGCCTACACCAATAAGACCTGCACCTGTACTTAGCGCGCCAGCACCTTCGGCGAGGGCTTCACCTTCTTGGGCAAAGCCGAGGCTTACAAGAAATGCAGCAGCTAAGAGAATGACGACGTGACCGATGACTTTTTTCATGCTTTTCCTCCAAAGAAGCGCAGTGGCTTATAAGGGCGACCATTTTCTTCGTAGAATCCAAATTTAGTGAAAAATTCTACGTATTGAAGACGAAGGGGTTGAAGTGTGTGACCAATAATCGTAAGCGTGAGGGCGATCATATGCACCGCCAAGCCCACGGCAATACCAAGTAAAGGACCAATCACAGGTAAGGTGCCTGCGACGGCAAAGCCAAGATCGGTGGCTAGGTTAGCAACCAAAGCTGCTGATAAACCAACCGCAAAAAGACGTAAATAGCTAAGAATGTTGCCTGAGTTAGAGATAATCTCAACCAGCATAAGGGGTACACCGGACATCACCACAGCAAACAAAAAGATGATGAAGCCGAGTAACACAAACGCGCCTACAAAGGTGTTGAGGTTATTCGTTAAAAATCCGTAAGAAAATACCACAATGGCAGCGAGACCAGCTAACATGCCAATGCTTTCCCATAAGTGATGGCTGTTGTAGTGACGGTAAGCATAATACGCACGAATGCCCCAACCGCCTAAGACTTGCAGAACACCAAATGCAATCGATGCAAGTAGCAGGGGGGTAAATATCTCTACACGCAACAGTGCAATAGGAATGAGTCCAGCTAGCCCCTCGTGATGATGGGCGTGCATGGGTGCGTAAAAAATAGGTAAGAAACTTGGAAAGCGCTCTAAGAAGTTTCCAAAAAATTCACCGAAAAGCACACCAAACACAATTGACCACGCCGCACACCAGTTGATGACGGTACCAATAATGGGTAGTGCCCCCGGACTTAAGATGATACCCAACGGGCCTAGGTCAAGTGAGTTGCCGTTTTTACCGCGCCGTCTAAACCATTGCCCCAGTACTACGAAAAGGATGCCAAAGCCAATGTCGCCAACTACTAAACCAAAATAAAACGGGAAGAAGACGGCTAGTGTCCAGCTAGGGTCAAACGCGTCATACTTAGGGGGTGCAAATAAAGATAGTAGACCCTCAAAGGGTTGAATCCAAGCGGGGTTCTCGAGCTTTACGGGTACGCCGTGATCCAAAATGGCATCTGCATGGCGTGTTTCAATGACAATGCCGTCGCCAAAGGTTTCATTCAGAGCACTAATGACCGATGTCGTATTGGTAGTAGGTAGCCAGCCCTCGAGCGCAAAACTATAATTTCCCGCTGCTAAGTTGTTCATAGCATCGTAGCGGTGGCGTTGGTCAAGCGCTTGGTTATAAATCCAGTGAATGGCAGCCGCGTGCTCACTGGCAAGGGCGTCCAACTCACTACGAATTTCGCCTATACGCTTAGGCAAGCTTTCTTGTTGCCCTGCCATAGTGACAAGTTGGTCACTTAAAGATGTGCCACTAGCTGCTTTGGGAAGTTCTAAAATGCCAATACCTAGCCGGGTGAGTAAACCTTGTAGGGCCTCAACGCGGGTATTGAGCGTGACAGCAAGTACAAGATAGTCTTTGCTGTAGGGTTGCACAACCAGTTCAGCTTGCACGTTGTCATCTTCAGCAAAGGCAGTTTCTAGCTCACTAAGGGCGTCCCGGCCAATGATAAACGGTAGCGCGCGCAAGTAGCGGCTATCACCTAGTAGGCCTAGGCTACTCTCGAGCTGTTTCATGACAGGCAAGTACGTTTTAATCGTTTCAAGTGTTTCAGATGCTTCACCGCGTTCACGCAGTAGTGCATCAACCTTGCTACTTACACCTTCTAAGTAGGCGAGTTGTGCGTCCGCAGATTGCTTAGCAATATCTGGTGCGGCTACTTGACTGGCATTAAGCCCTGTGAGCGACAAACTGTCGAGCAACATCTGACTTTCTGCTAGCAGACGGTCTTGGGTTTCTTTGCTTGCTTGAACGTCGCCGGTGAGTTCAAAAGAGCCAAGTACATCTGCTGAAACAGGGTCGAGTTGTACCACACCCAGATCTTGTAAAAAGCTGAGTACTTTGTCAGCTTCACTGCGCCTGCCGACGACCAGCAGCTTGTCCATCTCGGCAATCACGGCAAGACACGCTCCACAATTAACGATACAGCCTCAGCCTGGTGTTTTTTAGCGCTAGTTTGAAGTGCAGCTACGTCAGTTTGGGCAGCCTCGAGCACCTCATCACGGGCTTTTTGGCTGGCAGTGTTTGCTTTCTTGAGTTGTGATTGCGCGTATTTGTCGGCATCTTTGCGGGCGCTAGCAAGGCTAGCACGGGCGTTGTCTTCAGCCTCGTTAATGATGCTAGCGGCTTTTTCTTTCGCCTGATCCACATCAGAAGCAAGGGTTTTTTCATAATCAACAAGTTCGCGCAGTAGCGTTTCGCCTTGAGCTTGCAAGTTGCCCTCCTTTCTTAACACGCACTCCCGGTAAGGGGCGAGTTAGGTCGTCGTAGATAGTGTTAACGTGTCTCGATAAGTCCAGCTGATATCTATAAATGACTTAGCGTTGTGCTAAACAAACGAGTTTACCTCAGGTAGCTAATGGCTATTGTATGTGTAGCTTGCATCACCAGTTGATGTATGCGGTCAAAACCTCTTACTTAATTAGCCTTATATGCAAAATTAGCCTTATATGCAAAAGCAAGTAGGAACGTCGGTTAAATGAACATAGTTACAACTTGAGCGATGCACAAGACACGCTAGCAGCACAAAAAAACGCGATGAATGCAGCCGAGTAAACAAAATAAGGACTGCGGCTTAGTCTTCGCGCTCTAACGCGGACAAGCATAACACAGCTATGAACTAATATGTCAACGCTAAACGCAAGCCGAAAAGCCCATGTCACACGCGCTGTAACTTACCCACAGAAGGCATGTATGCCTAGGGGACGTTTGTCCTTGTTAGGGTTAGTGTATTTGCAATCTAAACTGGGGTTTAGTCTTACAAGTTAAACAATGAGTACGGTCAAAAGCTGTATCTACACGAGCGTAATCTCAATTCTCTCTTTGCTCTTACCTATGTTTTTTCGTTTGAGGGATATAAAACCGACCTCACCTGTTGATTTGGGGTGAGTACCACCACAAGCTACTCGCGCAAAACCATCAATTTGCCAATAGCGGCGTTGCATCTGCTCGTCACTAAAGTCGCTGACAATAGTGAGATTATTTTGGATGAGAGTGTTGGTAGCTGTTTGAAGGCTTTGAAGGTGTGGCGTGATTGATTCGGGCCACAGAAAGTCAATGCGTGACTTGTCTTCGGCAATGTGAGCACCAATTTTCTCAATGCCTGATAAAGTTTGATACGCCAACTCGAGTACGATCTCAGCAGCAAAGTGGAGGCGCATGAGTTTATAACGACGTTGCCAGTCTATTGTCACGATCACTTCGTCAGCAGTTTGAAGATTGTGATCTGGCTCGAGCGTGTAAACAATGTCTAACCGGTCTTGTTGAGTATCCAAAACTTGTTTGCCCGCAATGGTGCCAGTGTCTCGTTCTTGACCGCCTGAAAACGCATAAAAAATAGTTTCCTCGAGCGTTACTTTGTCGCCAGAAACAGTTCTGAGGTGAGTAGTCAATTGAGTTGTATAGGGATTTTCCCAAAAAAGTTTTTTGACCATAAAAAATAACAGCAGCTTCGTGACAAGCTGCTGTTTACAAATTTCAGATTACCAGTTGACAGGGGTTTCAGCGTAGCTGTAAATATCTCCGCTAGAACGTTGGCTGTAGCCTACAGTGGCGCCAAGCCGCCCAGCTGCAAACTCAAAGAACGTCATCAAATTATCTGAGGCTGTTTGAATGGCATCAAAGTCCAAGGTGCTTGCGCCACCTAAGCCAGCAAAGACCTGAAGTTGGCTGGCAAGTTGCTCAGCAGAGGCGCGTAAGTTGGCGCTAGTGTCGCTGTAGGTGATAACAGAAGCATCTCCCGGGACGATGCTTACAGCTTCTTGGTAGGCTTCTAAACCTGCTAAGTTGGCTGAACCTGTGTTGAGGACTGTGCTTATAGACTCGAGCGACGGGCTCATAAGTGCGTAGCCATCTACCACTGCCGTGCTAATAGTCACACCGGGGGCCATCGTGTAGGTGTTTACGGTCACGCCAGCAATGTCGGTTGTGGTGCTGCTGGCATCACCGCTGCCGCCCATAGGGTCAGCAAACATAGCTACGGTAGTGCTAATGGTTTGCATAACTTGGGCAAGGCCGCTGCTAGCAGCTTGCGTGTCGCTGGTGCCAATCATGTAGACAAATTCACCCAATAAATTCTCGCTCATCATGCCCGGTTCAGTGACCTCACCTGCACCTGTGACGATACTTACCACTTGAGTGCCCATCCAGCCAAATAAGTTGGTAGCGAGGTCAACACCGGTAAAACTGAGCGCCAAGTCGTTTAAGCTGCCACCAAGTTCAGGCACGCTAATTGATATCTCGTTGAGGTAGTCCCACCAACCCGCAACATCTACAAAACTGGTGCTGTAACTAAGTGCGCCAGCAGGGCTACGGCTGGCCGTGGAGGTATCTGCGTAGCCATCTGTCAGCAGTAAATTGTAAAGGCTGTCATCACCAGCAGCTTCGTTGAGGCTAGTGACGCTTTCGCTTACGACGGTGTCGCTTAAAAGTCTTACCACACCAGCAGACGCATTAAGCGTACCCAACATGCTGCTCACGCGTTCAACTAGAGCGTCAAAGCCAAAACCAGTTGCAAAAGGTTCAATAGCTTGGGCAACACCTGCATAGTTAACATAGCCGTAGAAGTTGCCGCCAGCCAGAGTACCTAAGGTGGCGTTGTAACCGTCTGACTCGAGCAAGCTAGCTTCATCGCTACCACCAAGTTGGCGCAAGCTCGCCCGCAAGGTATCAGGGTTACTGCTGAGAAACAAAACATCATCGGCAAGGCCGTAGGCAATGCGCTGCACAGGTGCGTCGGGGTCTTCTAAAAAGAGGGTGTAAAAGGTGTAGTCGCCTTCTTGAAGTACATCTGCGTCGTCATCTGGCAGTAAGGGGGCGAGGGCATCAGCCGCACTAGGGCTTACAACTGTAGCCAAGGTAATGACGGGGAAAGGGTTAAAGCTCGAGGCAGAGACGCTCAGCCAAGCTTCTGTACCGAGCACGTCTAACCAAGTCACACCTTCAGGTAGGGCGTTCTCGAGGTCATCCTCGCTAATATCATCCCCAAAAAGTGAGGCGATGGTGGTTGCCAGCTCTAGGCGCTCAAATTCCTCTTGAAAGGCAGCACTGCGCTCGCTGGCACCTTGCATGTCTTGCATGCCCAAAACAACAATGCTATCTGCAGATAAAAGACTCGGTAGACGCTGGGCAATTGCACTAGAAAGCGTCAGCAAACTGAGTGTGAGGGTTGTGATGAGTTGAAAGCGTCGAGTGTGTAAACGTTGTGGCATAGAAACTCCTTTGAACTAAAACTGATGAAATAAAGCGCAATCTAGCAAGAGGGCTGGCAAGGGTTGGTAAGGTTGCCTCATAAACATTAAAAACAACTGTAATTAAGACCCCATCAAGCTCATGCTGAAACTCAATGAAGATATAGCTAATTTCTTAGAAACACTGAACTGGATTAACGCAATATGACCAAACCGAAGAACAGTGTAGGTATCATCAGCTTATCTTGGGCAAGATGATGTCATCCACAGATGTCAGCAAAAACGCTAGCAACCTGTGTGAATTCTAAAGGTTGCTAGCGTAGGTTGGGGCGCTTGTTGCTACGGTTTGCGCCTACAAGCACAGAGTTTTAACAAACGCTGAATGCCATCAACTGCTGAATTAGCTACTGGTGAGTCCTTTGGCAGTAGCGACAACATTGTCGATACTAAAGCCAAGTTTTTCCATAATGACGTCGCCATCTGCAGAGGCACCAAAACGGTCTAGGCCGATGACAGCACCGCCATCCCCCACATATTTGTACCAACCAAGTGACGCACCTGCTTCAATAGCGACGCGCTTGCGAACGTCTTTGGGCAAAATAGATGCTTTGTAGCTTGCGTCCTGAGCATCAAAAAGTTCCATGCTGGGCATACTGACAACGCGGGTGGACATGCCTTCGCTGTCTAGCTTAGCTTTAGCAGCAAGTGCCAGTGAAACTTCTGAACCGGTCGCAATCAAAATAAGCTCGGGCGTGGGCGTGCTGCTTTGCGCAACAATATAGGCACCTTTGGACACGCTACCGGCAGCAACCTCGAGGGTCGGTAAATTTTGCCGGCTAAGTACAAGTGCGGTGGGACCGTCTTTATGCTGCAAGGCAAAGGCCCAGGCTTGGGCAGTTTCGTGAGCGTCCGCTGGGCGAATTAAGGTGAGATTAGGAATGGCTCTAAGTGCCATAAGTTGCCCAACGGGTTGGTGAGTTGGCCCGTCGCCACCTAGACCGATACTGTCGTGGGTGAACACGTAGATCACAGGTTGCTCCATGAGCGCGGATAACCTCAGGCTAGGGCGCAAGTAATCTGAAAAGACAAAAAAGGTGCCCACAAACGGACGCACGCCGCCGTGTAAGACCATACCGTTGGCGGCTGCGGCCATGCCGTGTTCGCGTACGCCAAAGTAGATGTTGCGGCCGCTGTAGTCACTGCGAGAGATAATTGTCGTGTCGTTGATATCGGTCTTAGTAGAGCCTGCAAGGTCAGCAGAACCGCCGATAAGTTGCGGCACGTGCGGCGCTAAGGCGTTGATGACTTTGCTAGAGGCATTGCGGGTTGCCACGCCTGAGCCAAGTTCAAAGGCTGGCAGATGTTGCTCGAGCCCAGCCGGAATCTCATCAGCGAGTACTGCTGCAAATTGCTTGGCAAGCTCTGGGTGGGCACTTTGGTAGCCCTCATAAAGGGTGTTCCAGTCGGCTTCAGCCTTGGCACCGTTTGCCTCTGCTTCACGCCAATGGGCAAGAGCGTCATCCGGTACAGTAAACGGCTCCCAGTCAATTCCCAAAGTTTCTCTGGTCTTGGCACCGTCGTCACCACTTAAAGCTGCACCATGAACACTGCTAGTACCTTGACCGGGTGCGCCGTAACCAATAATGGTGCGCACTGCAATGATACTAGGTTTATCCGTGACGCTCTTGGCGCTGCTGAGGGCTTGCTCGAGCGCAGTTACATCGTTTCCATCTGCCACGCTAGACGTATGCCAGCCGTACGCTTGATACCGCATCAGCACGTCTTCACTAAAGGACACGTCTGCTTCAGCATCTAACGTTACTTGGTTGTCATCGTAAAGCACAATTAACTTACCGAGGCCTAGGTGTCCGGCTAGTGACGATGCTTCACTGGCCACACCTTCCATAATGTCGCCGTCAGACGCAATGACGTAGGTGTAGTGGTCCACAACCTCATAATCCGGTTTGTTGTAGACCGCAGCGAGATGAGCCTCAGCTAACGCCATGCCTACAGCCGTTGAAATACCTTGACCAAGCGGCCCGGTAGTTGTTTCTACGCCAGCAGTATGACCGTGTTCAGGGTGACCAGGTGTGAGGCTGCCCCACTGGCGGTGGTTTTTAAGTTCCTCCATGGGCAGGTCGTAGCCCGCGAGGTGCAACAAGCTGTAGGTGAGCATGGAACCGTGCCCAGCTGACTGCACAAAGCGGTCGCGGTTAGCCCAGCTTGGGTTTTTAGGATTGTGCTGTAAAAACTTGTGCCACAACACGTAACCCATGGCCGCTGTACCCAAGGGCATGCCTGGGTGGCCGGAACCTGCTTCACTGGTTGCATCTAGCGTGAGCGCGCGAATGGCGTTAACAGCGCGTTGCTCGAGCGCCTGTTTATCCATAACATCTGACATAACGTTGCCTCCAAAAAATTAAGTAATCTTGCAAGTGCTAAAACGAACAGGCAACACCTGCTGCTTGACTAAAGTTTCTCGAGCCTACCGTGCGGCGTCCTACTTTGTGTGTGTCTGCCAACATACCAATATTGACGGTAGCCTCTAATGTTACCTACTTAGGACTTACGCACACAACCTCATGGGATAGGAAGGTTGTTTAAGTTGCTGGCTCATGTAGTCATCAAGCAGTCCTTGCTTGAGTTGATAGACAGTTGTTTCGAGCTGGTGGGCAAGACGCTTG
>JBCCBI010000192.1:0-10188 GCA_039034155.1 Deinococcota bacterium
CCCAGCGGTGCGCGGTAAACGTACGGATTGCGCACGTGTTTAATGTTGCCATCAAAAACATGCCCCATACGCAAGGTGCCTTGCCCAGCTAAGCTCATGGTGAGCATGGTGCGCCCAGAGTAAGCGTGACGTAAAGCTAATACATCCCGATTACCTGTGTACAAACGCGCAGCCATAATGGCAGTTTCATTAGCTTCTGAACCACTGTTGGTAAAAAAGCTTTTTTGCAAGCGCCCAGGGGTAATGGCAGCGAGTTTCTCAGCAAACTGCACCATGACTTCGTTAACGTAAAGCGTGGAAGTGTGTTGTGCTTTGTAGAGTTGCTCGCTCGTCTTGGCAGTCACTTCGTCGTTACAATGACCCACTGAGACAGTTAATACGCCCCCAAAAAAGTCGAGGTAGCGCTTGCCTTCGACATCCCATATGTATTGGTCTTTAGCGCGCTCAACCACAATAGCGTTGTCACCAAAAAGTGGGGTAACAGCTGGGAACATGACGCGCTTGTGGCGCTCGAGCACCTCAGATGTTTTGCTTAACTCAGAAATCACAACTAGCCTCCTTTAGATTGAATTGGATTTTCAAATCGCCTCATAAAATCATTGCCTCATAAAATCACGGTACACAGTTAGATTTATACATTAACGTTTATGGCAAAGTTATGACGGGTGTGACTAACACAAATGCACGTTAAGCACCTGTTTCATACCCAAAAGCGTTAACACGCCAAAGAGTTTAAACAGGTTTTAGATGATGTCTTTGAGCCTCATATCAGTGCCTCTACAGTATTGAAATACACACGCCGTCTCAACACGCATGCCAACACCGTATTCCCGCAGTATACCCGATGGCTTAAGGCACTCAACCTTGGACTCGAGATTACACAAAAACAAGTCGTATCCGTGGTTAGCTTGGAAGCTATCAACACTTTAGGGTGATGCTTTTATAAACCCACAATCATCGCATCTCAACTACTATTTCAATGACCTAGGAGCCATCATGCAACTCGGATTTATCACCAACGCCCTCGCTGGCGAGTCGCTAGCTACTATTGCCACTTGGGGCAAAACCCAAGGCTATGATTTTATGGAAATTGGCCCTCATGCACCTTTGAACGAGTTGCGCGACTATTTAGCAGGTGAGCGGCCGCTAGCTGTTAAGGCACTTTTGTACTGCCGCAATACCTTGCATCCAGATGCAAGCAAACGACAGGAGTTTGTGGACGGAACAAAGGCAAGGCTCGAGCTAGCCCGCGACCACGACGTCGGCATCGTCAATATTTCTACCGGCATTGACCCAAGCAAGTCGCTACGCGATAACATCAGCGCGTGCGCAAGCATCTTACAAGAGTATTGCGACCTAGCTGGCGAAGCTGTCACAGTTGCCGTTGAAAACTGCCCAGACACAGGTAACATTGCCGTGAATCCAGAGATTTGGCACGCTCTTTTAGACAAGGTTGATCGCCCTAACTTTAAGCTCACCTACGACCCATCTCACCTTATCCGTTTGTTGATTGAACCTTACGAAAGCCTTTATGACTTTGCCAAGCACATTGTTCACGTTCATGCCAAAGACGCTGAGGTAAACCATGTTCGCCTTTCAAACAGAGGATTTCTTGATGACGGCTGGTGGCGTTACCGCGTACCCGGTTGGGGGCAAGTGGACTGGCCACAAGTACTTACTAGATTGCATGAGGTTGGCTTTACAGGAGGCATTAGCCTCGAGCACGAAGACCCACTTTTTGGCGGGCATCATGACGGTAGCGTGACTACTTTGGATGATGCCAAAGCTGGCTTACAAGCAGGTGCAGCTTACTTAAAGCCTTTGCTCAAAACTGTCCTCGTTCGCTAGCAACCTCCAAACAGATTTAAGTAGTTTTCTCCCTTTCGCAATCGTACGATAAAACTGTGCTCAGTAGTGAACTATCACACTTTATATGTTGAGGTCGTGGTAGGTTAAATATGGTTACAAACCACAATCTACCCAAGATCACGTTGACGTGCGTTACAACTATCAGCGTATATCAACACGGAAAGGACATGACCTATGAGAAAGGTTCTCATAACACTTAGCCTGCTGTTGGCGGGCGTAACTGGGCTTGCCCAAGGCATTAGCGTATGGAGTCACTTTGGTGACACCGACCTCGAGTGGCTCCAAGGTGAAGCTGCTGCGTTTGAGGCTGCCTTTGGCGTGCCAGTAACGATTACCCGTATTGAACTCAGCGAACTTAAACAAAAGATGCTCTTGTCTGCACCCGAAGGTGAAGCTGCCGACCTTGTTGCGACCATTCCCCACGACCAAATTGGGGAACTAGCTGCCGGCGGCGTAATTGCGGATATGTCCTCATTTGCAACCGAGGACTACCTAGCAGACCTATCTGACCAAGCGGAACTAGCATTCACCTTTAACGGGCGTCCGTTTGGCTTACCGCTCTACTCGGAAGGGCCTGCGCTTATTATCAACGCAGATATTATCCCTGAATCGGAGATGCCAGCCACCTACGAGGACTTTATCGCCAAAGCGCAAGAACTAACCACCGAAGATAGCTATGGCTTTTTGTTTGACAACAAAAACTTTTACTTTGCTTACAACTGGCTTCGTTCTAACGGCGGCTATGTATTTAATCTGATGGACGATGGGTCACTTGATGCAGGCGATATTGGCCTTGCCAATGAAGGTGCGATTGCAGGTGCTCAGCAAATTAAAGCGCTCCAGTACGACCACGGGCTTATTCCTGCTGGCACAGATACGTCGGTGGCAGAAGGCCTGTTTAATGAAGGTGCTGCTGCGATGGTTTACAACGGGCCGTGGTCCATTGCCAACGCGCGTGCCGCCGGCATCAACTTGCGCGTTGCGCCGATTCCACCGATGGCAGATGGCACTGAATACGCTGGGTTTATTGGCGTGCAAGGCGTGCTACTAAACGAGTTTTCAGAAAACAAAGCAGATGCCGCCAACTTCGCTCGCTGGATTACCCGCCCAGACGCACAGGTAAAACTGGCTGAACTTAGCGGACGCATTCCCACCTCAGCTGCGGCTGCTGAGCAAGTTGCTGACGACCCTGTACTCACCGGCTTTATTGCTGCGTTTGAGGGTGCTGAACCCATGCCCAACATTCCTGAAATGGGTAATGTCTGGCAGCCGATGGCAGACGCCCTAGAGATTCTGCTTAAAGATGCTGACTCTGACCCCGAGGCTTTGCTCGAGGCTGCTGTCGCTCAAATTTCAGGTGAATAGGTCTGTTTCCTAACTAATTACCTTCATTTTTAGCATTACACACGCTGCACCTGTGAACTTTGTTGACCCGCAAACGTGTCTACATATCATAGCGTGCAGCATTGTTGTATGTATTGGCTGTATATGCCGATAGACTCGAAAGGGGGTTTGTGTGGATATTTCCCGTCCTACGTCTGACTTTTTGCCCAAAGTTGAAGGTAAAAGTACAGGTGCGCGGCTTTGGAAGGCGCTAACGCTGCTCGCGCTAGCACTTGCCATTGCAGCTACTGCAGGCACAGTTAGCGTGTGGCTTATTCGGCAGGTTGCACCAGCGGTGCCTGTTTACGTTGGCTTGTTAGTTGGGCTCGCTGCACTAGTCATTAGCTTGCAGGTGATCGCTGAACGCTACGACTGGATTATGCCGTGGTACTACCTGTTGCCCGCAATTATTTTTCTGTTAACCTTTGCGCTGTTTCCAGTGGTGCTAACGATTGTTTTAGCGTTCACTGACTACGCTGGTATACGCAATGGCGAGCTAAATATAAGCTCGAGAACCGACATTGTTAGTGTGAGTGGCGCAAGTGTTGACCTTGCTGACGCCAGCACCCTACTCTGTGACGACCTACGCAATGGCTGTACGAACGTGGCTGTTGAGGTTGCTGCTGCCAATACCTCGAGCGTCGCTGCCATTTCCCTAGAAGATACGCTGCTTACGCTAGCTGAACCCCTGCCAGATGGCGTGATTCCCTCTATTGTGGAGCTTGATCTGGTAGATATTGGCTTTAGCGCTAAGTTTAATGTAGTGGCTGGGCAGGGTAGTACATTGACGCTCGAGCGCCCCCCACCCGGTACGGTGGATTTAGAAAGTGTGGGACTCGAGCTACCTGCTGAAACCATCCGCCGCACCATTCGCAGCGTAGATGGTAACACCCTCACCTTAAATGCGGCTCTACCCGAAGGCACCGCCTATATTAATGTCACCCGTTACAACGAGTTTGGCTTTATTGGGCTCAGAAATTTTCGGGTTATTTTCCGTGAAGCTAGCCGCTCGCTAGGGCCCGTATTTTTATGGAACGTTCTGTTTGCGTTTTCAACCGTGCTACTGAACACCATCTGCGGCGTGTTTATTGCTATTTTCCTCAACAACCCTAACTTGCGTTTCAGAAACCTTTACCGCACCTTACTCATTGTGCCGTGGGCGCTTCCTAGTGTCATTACCGTGCAAGTCTGGCGCGGCTTTTTGAACACCAACTTTGGGGCCATTAACCGGATGCTGGCGTTACTCGACCTGCCTGTCCTCAACTGGTTAGGTGAGGTTTGGCCCGCACGCGCAGCCATTCTGCTGGTGAACTTGTGGTTAGGCTTGCCGTTTATGATGACGGCCACTCTAGGTGCATTATCCGCCATTCCTAATGACTTATACGAGGCTGCCAAAATTGATGGCGCAGGCGTGTGGAAACGCATCACTGGCGTCACTTTGCCACTGCTTCGCACAGCGCTAGTTCCCATCACGCTTACCGGCTTTGCGTTTGCATTTAATAACTTTACGCTTATCTTTTTGCTTACGGGCGGCGGTCCTGGCTATGAAGGCGGCACCTCAACAGCACGCGCTACTGACATCCTCATTTCTTGGGCCTACAACGAAGCGTTTCAAGCTCAAGGTGGCTACGCGTACGGGCTGGGTTCAGCTATTTCGCTACTCATCTTCTTTATCACCATCGCCATCAGTTTACTCAACTTCCAAGTCACAGGCGCGCTCAAAGAGGAGGGTCATAAATGATAAGGCTTCGTCTAGCTAAACTCACTACTTATGTATGCACATTGAGTTTAATTGCTCTTCACAGCATGGCCTTTGCCCAAGTTGACCGCAGCCGCTTTTTGGTGATTCCTAACGGTTGGCTCTGGTTTTTGTTGGGGTTTATTGTCATCACTGCAGGTATTGTTGGCGTGTCATATTGGCAAGGCAGTAAAACTAGCAAACAAACTGCCAATAGTTATGCACTGTCCGCGTTCAGCCATTTGTTTATTTGGGTGGTTATTCTGCTGACGCTTTACCCGGTCATTAACCTCATTGGCGTGTCGTTCAACCGGGTGAGCAACCTCAACACGCCACCGCCAGATACGGGCCCCTTGCTGGTGCGTGCAGGAATTCTACCTGACCCTAGCAATTTTTCACTGATTCAATATCAGACTATTTTAGAAGAGACCAACATTTTGCCGTTTCAGTGGATTGTTATTTGGATTTTACTGACGGCAGCAGTGGTACTTATAGGGATTCTTGTAGCGCTGCGAATGAATCCTGACCACAACGGACTTCGGCGCGTGCGCAACCTCGCTGGTTGGGTGCTGGTTGGGTCGGTGGCGGTGCTGGTGTTTAGTGTGACCAATGACCAATTTTTCTCTGTGAATGAGGCGGGTGAGCGGGTTGCCTCGAGCAGTGAAAAGAAAGTGGTGCTCTTTATTCGCAACACCCTCTTGGTATCCGGTATGACTGGGCTCATCGCCGTGCTTATTAGCACAACAGCAGGTTACGCGTTTGCCCGCATGAAGTTTGAAGGACGCTACCGGGCGCTCTTAAGTTTCATTTTCGTACAAATGTTCCCCAGTTTTATGGCACTGGTGGCTATCTTTTACCTTATGAATGCACTGGGCTTACTCAACACCTTCACCGGGCTTATTCTCGCCTATTCAGCGGGAGCTATTTCGTTTGCGTCGTGGATTTTTAAGGGTTATCTAGAATCCATTAGCCCTAGCCTCGAGGAAGCCGCCTTAGTCGACGGCACAACCCGCTGGGGCGCATTTTGGCGGATCATTTTGCCGATTAGCATTCCCATGCTTCTCTTTATCTTTCTACTCCAGTTTATTGGCACCTACAGCGAATTTATTCTGGCGAATATTCTGCTTACGGGTGACGATAAGTGGACGGTGGGCATTGGGTTACGAGCGTTTACAAATAATGCGTTTCAAACCCAATGGGGCACGCTGGCAGCCAGTGCTGTGCTAGGCAGTTTGCCAATTTTGATTATCTTTTACTCGTTCCAGAACGCGCTGACTGGGCAGCATACAGCGGGTGGGGTAAAAGGCTAAACAGATTAAGGATTTCATAAAACACAACCTTCACAACTGTTGGCTATCTTCATGACAATCAATCATGCAGTGTGGTATACCTACAGAGGTAAATTCACAATTTAAAGGAGAACTTTTATGTCACGTGTGCTTAAAACCCGTGTGCTCAAAACCCTTGTGCTGATAGGCGTTTTTGTGCTGCTTGCTAGCGCCTTTGCACAAACTGAGGTCATCGTTTTTGTAGGCAGTCGTCAAAACCCTGAACTCATTGGTAGTTTGCTAGATGACTTTAACGCTGAAAACCCAGGCATCATGGCACGTGCTGAAATTGGTGGCACCACCAGTGAAGTACAGCAGCAGTACCTCAACACCGTACTGACTTCTGGTAGTGCCGACATCGACATCTTTTTGATTGATGTGGTGCGTCCTGCAACCTATGCGGCAGCAGGTTGGGCAGAACCGCTCAACGGTTACTTTGACAACGAAGACGCCATGATGAGCTTTTTGGACGAGTTTTTACCTGGTCCAGTGGATGCTGATGTGGTTGATGGCACCCTCTACGCGCTACCTTCTTACACCGACGCACAGTTTTTGTACTACCGCGCCGATTTGCTCGAGAAATACGGCTTTGAGCCACCTGTTACCTGGGACGAGCTTGTCTCCCAAGCACAAACCATCTTAGAAGGCGAAAACGACGACACCTTGCAAGGGTTCAACTACCAGGGTGCCGCTATTGAAGGCGCAAACTGCACCTTCTTACAACCCCTCTGGAGTGCCGGCGGCGACTGGCGCGATGCCGACGGAAACATTACTGTCAATAGTGATGAAGGCCGCCAAGCCCTCAACTTCTTGTTATCCACTATGGACGTTGGCGTAACCAAACCTAACATTGCTGAGACCGCAACTGACAACAGCCGCCAAGAGTTCCAAGCGGGTGATGTTGTCTTTATGCTCAACTGGGGTTACGCCTGGGCACGCTTCCAAAATGATGAAGACTCCCAAGTGACCGACATGGTGGGCGTTGCGCCGCTACCTGCGTTCGACGGGTTTGAATCTGCCACCTGCATTGGCGGTTGGCAGTGGGCTATGAATGCGTTTAGTGACAACAAAGACGAAGCATGGCAAGTTATGGAATACCTAGCTGGCGAAGACGTGCAACGGGTCATGGCTGCTGAAGACAGCCGCATTCCTGCTCGTATAAGCCTTTACCAAGACCCTGACGTGCTAGCCGCCGCACCCCACTTTGGCGAGTTTTACGATGTCATCGTTGCCGCGCGTCCGCGTCCGGTGACGCCGTTTTATGACCAAGTAAGTGAGCTTATTCGTACAACTGTGAACGCCGTACTGGCCCGTTCAATTGATGTAGATACGGCGCTAGAAGATATGCAAATTGGGCTCGAGGATATTTTTGAGAACTAGTCTGTAAAGCTGAGCAATCTGCTTTACAACAAAGTTGATCCGTACGCGGTCAGTCACTAAGCTGGCCGCGTTATTATGTGTTTTTAGACTAGGTATTTCAGATTAAGGGCGTTCAGGCAAGTTCTCTTGTAGAAAACTGAGTTTAGTTAGTACCCCACCAGCATGCTGATTATGCATCGTCAGCGTGCCAGCAAGTTGCCCGGTGAGCGCTTGAATAATGGTCATGCCAAGGCTGTCTTGATGAGGGTCAAACCCGACGGGTAAGCCTACGCCGTTGTCGTGTAGCTCGAGCACAATCTGACCATCCTCAAGGTACATCGCCAAGCTGATGCCATCATTACTACTAGGATTGACAAACGCATGCTTGAATATATTCGTCATCAACTCATTGACAATTAACCCGAGCGGAATGGCCTGCTGAATGGTTAAATCAATGGCATCAATATTAAGATCTACGTTGAGGTTGCTGCGTCCCATACTGCGCGATAATTTGTGAATTAATGCGCTTAAATGGCTGTGAGCGTTAATCGTTTCTGCCTCGAGCTGTTGATACATAAGCTTGTGAACATCTGCCAGGACGTTAATGCGGTCGCGGCTTTCCAAAATAGCTTTACGGCTGGCATCATCTGTTAAGGTGTGCGCTTGAATCGATAACATCGACGAAATAAGTTGCATGTTGTTTTTGGTGCGGTGGTGAACTTCTTTGAGGAGCATTTCTTTAGCAGCTAGCGCGTTTTCAAGGGCATCTTCTTTACGTTTAAGCTCGTCAATATTGGCAATATAAACAGCAATACCTTCAGGGCTTGGAAACACACGCACCTCACCCCAAATGCCACTTTTGGACATTTTAGCAACAAATCGCACAGGCTGCCTGGTATCCATAACCTGTTGATAGTGGCGTACAAATATGCTTTCCTGATTGTCTGGGTATACCTCCCAGTAATTGCGCCCAACCAACCCTTGAGACTGGGCGTGTAACGCGTTGTCATTGGCATAGACAAAGTTCCAATTGCGGTCAATAACCAATACACTATCGGTAATGCTGTTGAGGATGTCTTCTTTCTCTTGTAGGGCGTGCTCGAGTGACTCTTGAGCGTCTTTAAGTACGCCTATGTCAGCCGCGTAAATCACGATTCCCTCGAGGCTAGGAAACACCCGATACTCACGCCACGTGCCGCGCCTAAACGAGCGCGCTTCAAACCGAATAGGCTTACCCGTATTAAGTACTTCTTCATACGTTTGCCTGTAAACGCTGTCTGGGGGATGAGGAAAGACGTCCCAGTAGTTGCGCCCAATAAACCCTTCTGGATACCAACACGTAACATCTTCATTGGCATAGACAATCTGCCAGTTGCGGTTCAATGCAATTACACTATCGCCACTGCTGTTAAGTAGCTGTAATGTTTCGTGATGACCCTGGTCCAAGGCCAGCTCTGACTGCTTACGGGCTGTGATGTCATAAGCGTAAATCGTGAGGCCGTTTTCGTTAGGGATGGCATAGACATTATGCCACTGACCTGCAAAACGGTCATCTAGAGGTCGTCCTTCTATCAATATAGGGTGACCTGTTGCCATCGCTTGGCGGTAACCTTGGGTAAATATATTGCCCGGCACGTTAAGTTGGGGTAGCACCTCAAAAAGACTTGCGGCAACTGCTTTACCTTTGGTAAGACCTAAAACTGCTGAGGCAATGTCATTGACATGTGTGACTTGCCAGTCACAATCTACTGCCATCACAAAAATGTCGCTTGTGATCAGGGTTGACTCAGCGAGCTGGTCAGTTACAACTTGGTCAGCTTGGGGTGAGGGTTGTGTTGGGGTCTGTGTGTTTGCCTCGAGCCCTTCAGGGCTCAGTAGTGCCAGTATTTGCAACTCATTTGAACTACGAACAGGTACAAGGTGCACCTGTACACCTTGCTGCAGTAGCTCGAGGCGGCCACACCATGATGTGAACTTGGTATTTACATCTATATTGGTATTTACATCTATAGTTATAAGTCGCTTTAAGTAATCTTGTAAATCATCTTGCTGTACATCTGACACAGCTCCAGCAAGTAGTGTCATCAGGGGCATCCCTTGTAAATCATCAACACTGACAGCAAATAACCTGCAAGCTGCAGGGTTCGCCTGGTCTACACGCCCTTGGGCGCTACACTGCAGTATCCCTTGAGCACTGTGCTGTATCAATTGCGTGTAAAGCTGTTCGTACAAGATAGATCCTCTTTTAATAGCTGCATTCAACAAACCTCGAGCTGCCAATTAACTTCAGATTGACAAAGAGCTTAACGTACTCGTGCCCCGATAACCGCTATCAAAATATGTCGACTTTTTTACATGCCATCCTACATTTACTACCTACCTGTAGGACAAGCAACAACATGTTAAACTAACTATACAAGTAGAAATTTACATACAGCTGGTTAGGCTACAGATAGGTGACTTCTCTCGAGAACCCTTGCTGGCAATAACGAACACAAACGTGAATGTTCG
>JBCCBI010000193.1:0-10169 GCA_039034155.1 Deinococcota bacterium
ATTTGGCGCAGTACCACCAATCTGTAAAATACGTGCATGTTGCGTTGCCTTCAGGCCGCGTAAGGCTGCTAGGGTCGTCATCAACCGTGTTTTGAACGCATCACTATCAACCTCACCGTAAAACCATTTGACAGGCTCAGGCTTGTTGACGTTGGGATGATCCAAAAAACTAAGTGTCATGTTGAGGCCGCAAAGTGCGTTTAAGGGAAGTGGTCCGTGGTTGCCGCGCCCACCTGCCCGTTCTGGTAGCGCCCAAACGCCAACCCGTGGATGGGCGTTGAGTAGGGGTGCCAGCAAGTCGCCAGTCGCAAAGGTCGTATGTTGAATGAGGAGCAAGTCTAGCTCCTGCACTTTGATTTCTTCCGCTGCTTGTATGGCGCGGTCAACATCACTCACCGGGTCAATGAGGATGAGTTCAAATTCTAGGTTTGCTGCCAGAGTTTCCAAACCCTGCACACTTTTTGTAATCGCATGTTGAGTGTCACCTTTGAACAAAGGCCGTACAACACTGACAAAACCAAGCCGTAGGGGATCAGGCATGGGATTCCTTCCGTTTCAAACCATACTCGTATCAAAGTCATCTAATGAGCATAGTTGAGGTAATAGCGATGATTGAAGTGTATCACGACCTCAAATCGAGACTAATTGCAAGCTGATGTCGTCGTGACTATTAGCCACTCGATTAGCTTAGAAAAATTCATCACCCAAAGTCGCGGAGGTCTTCCATGACTTGCCAGCCGACCCAACTGGGGGTTTGCTCGAGCTTACTCGTGAGGGTTTCAGCGAGCCACGGCACCACCGCCGCTGGATGGTCACGTTCACCGTCTACATTTAAGTCGATCATCATCAGTGCGGTGAATTGGAAGATGTGCTGGGTTGCTGCTAACGTGCCATCGTCAAAAAACGTAAACGGTGGGGGAATTTCGTCCCAGAGAAGGTGGAGGGATGGCTCGAGCCGCTTTGGTAAGTGATCGTCCAAGTTGAAGTCTTCCGCTTTGGGATACCAAATATACCCCTGCAATAAGCGCACTGCTTTTGTGTTGGTGCCGTCACTACTATCATCAGTATCCTTGTGGTCAGGGTAGAGGGGTAACTCGTGACTCATGTGGGAACAGGGTCATCTACTGTAGGTTCTGGATGTCTAGTATCTTGCTGATGGCTGCTTGCATCTTCGCTGTTGGCAAGCCATTGTACAAACGTAATGGCGATGCCCGTAAGCACCGTTAACAGCAAGCTCACCGCCATGATGGCTGAGCCGGTGTACTGGTCTTGTAAGCGCGTTAAGCCAAACACCTGCGGTTGATAAAACGGATACAGCGGACGCGGATAAAACGCCACCACACCAGCCAGCGGAAAGTGCGCCACCAACATAGCCAGTAAATAGCCTAGCCGCTTGCCAACAGGCAAGTTGGGAAATGCGTCTGGCAAAGGGCTCATCACTGGAAATAGTGCTAAGCAGGTAGCGGCAAACACAGATATATAAAGCGCGCCGTGCCATAGCTCGGAATATAAAAACACCCGGAAGATGGGCGGGATGTGCCACAAGGTAAACGTGAGGTTGTAAATTACAAACGCAATAGGTGGGTGCGTCAGAGCGCGCATGATGGGCTGAACATATTTGTAAGTGAGGATAGGTGTTAGCAACCACGTGGGCAAACTTGCCATGAAAAGCGGCGCAGCCAGACAAATCAGTAACATAAACTGAGCCATGTGGGCACTCACTAAATACACCTCTGCAATGAGGTGGAGTGGCGTCACGATCACCAGTAAAAAAATCAGCATCGACGTGGCAAAACTGATGGCTTTGAGTGTTGGAAAAGGCTGCTGAAAATAGGCGATTCGCAGTGGTCCAATACCAAGAGCGTACAAAATGCACAGGTTGACAATCACTGCCACGGGAATAGGTTCAAATTGCCATTGCCAGGTAAGTTGCCACATCAGAATGACACTTTACCGCACGCGTGTGACCTGTAACGTAGCTGTCTTGCACAAGTTGGTAGATAGAGGTTAGCTTGATATTAAGTTTTACACTTGTAAATAGAACACCTTACTAGATGATGTTTTCTGCACGCGTCAACAGAATTCACTGTGCTACACTGATGCAATGAAGATTGCTGGCTACAACGTCAAAGTCTCTGGCAACTTAGCTGATGAAGACACGGTGCTCATTGAAGATACGGTGCTGTTTCTCAACGGCAAAGTGTCGCAGACCAAACTGCGTGAGATTATTCAGGTGCAAGGTGGCTATGACCTGCTGTTGGACTTTAAGCGGGATACAAAAACAGCCCATTTGCGCCGAGATTCTATGGGCGAGTGGGTCATTGAACTGCCCCAGCCCGTAGATGCCGTTGTCAGCAAAATGCTGGTCTAGCAGCACCCTTACAGGCTTAGCTGATGCGCATATATCATTCTTAGTTCTAAGACTCTCCAAATACTTGCTAAGCGCTTACGTGTACTGTAAGCTAACTGCCTAGTTAGCTAGTTGCTATCTAGTTAGCTTTGTGCTGTCATTTGAACGTATTAACGGCTAAGGCACACAGCATCTAACTACCTTAACGATGCTTGATAGCACCTCATCAGGGCATGATGCTTGTGCTTTGGTGAGCGGGCTCAGCAGCAAACATGTTTAATGTGTTAAAACGAGCACCCATATAAACATCGTAAAGTAGAGGTAAGACCTAGAGTACATGCTGATTGCTAAGTCTCGAGCTGAGACGCACATGTGTACTAACGCACATGACTCACCAGCATATTTATCAAGAAATTTGTACGTCGGAGGATGTCATGATTAGCCATGTAAACCTGCACACACTACAACGTGTGAGACATATATTTTTGAAAGGGTCTCGAGCAAGCTGGCTTGTAGCATTAACAATGTTGTTAGGTACTGCGCTGTTAGGTGCTGCACTTGCCCAAACTGCCGAACCCAGCTTAGAAGACTTGCTACGCGAAGGCGATATTTACTACACACGCGGCGATTGTCAGCTGTCGCAATTTATTTTTCAAGAAGCCTTAGAGCGCGATCCAAGCAATGTCACTGCACTTTTAGGTCAAGGACGCGGACTTGTGTGTCAGGGTGCATTTGCGCTGGGGATTGAAGCCTACCAACAAGCTTTAGCTGTTGATCCCAACAACTTAACGGCGTACATACGCTTAAGTTCAGCATATCTAGGCCAGTACAACAGCAATCCACTGCAATTTGAAGGCAGCTTAGATCAAGCCTTGGCTTCACTCAATAGTGCTGAAAGCATCAACCCAAATGACCCAAGATTACTTAATACCAAAGGCATTGTGCTCTACCAACTTGGGGACTATGAGCAAGCTCGGCAGTCGCTCGAGCAAGCCGCTGCCAGTGCTGAGAACACCCCCGAATTATCTGATCTAGACTTATCACGCATTCAAGTGAACTTAGGTCGCAGTTACCGCGCGCTAGGGCAGTCGCAGTTAGGACTCACTGCGTTTCGGCGCGCGGTCACTCTGGACCCCACCAACTTTGAAGCGCGCACCTATTTGGGCGAGGTTTTGTTTCGCCAAGGGAATTGCGAGCAGGGTATTTTTGAACTGAGTCAAGCAGCTAACCTCGCCCCAGACGACCTTGCGACGGTTGCCAACTTGGGCATTGCGTTATTTGAATGCGGTCAGCAGGAAGACGCACTAGTGCGTATTGAGCAAGCTTTAGAAATTGACGGCGTATCTATTCCGGCGCTTTATACCTACTTGTCGCGTATTTTCTTGGCGCAGGGTCGGCTTGAAGAAGCTATTCTTGAAGCTCAAAAAGGCGCGCTATTGCCGCCTACAGACGCCGACTCCCTCTACTGGTTAGGACAAGCGTATCAAGCGGCTGGCAATGTTGCCTCAGCTCAGGAAAGCTACCAACGTGGACTTGACTTGGATCCGAATAATGCTCAGTTAATCGAGGCAATTCAAGGACTTTAAGCAACTTAAGGTACAGCTAGATGCCTACATCAGCTCAGGTAACATCAACTCAAGTAGCGCACGATGTTATTGGTCCCATCGAGCTGTTCAAGCAATGGTACGCCCATGCGCTTAACGAGACGCCGCTTAAGCATCCAAGTGCGGTCTGTGTTTCTACGGTGAGTCCAGAGGGTCTTCCCGAAGCGCGTTTTGTCAGCCTCAAAGAAGTTACTGAGGCAGGATTTGTGTTTTGTTCGTCGCTAACGTCACCTAAAGGTGTGTCAATTGATGCAAACGCGCAGGTGGCGCTTACGTTTTGGTGGGATCATATTGAGCGTCAAGTGCGCATTGTGGGAACTGCTCAGCATATTTCAGATGAAGATGCCCGCAGATACTTTCGTGAACGCTCGAGAGACGCGCAACTTATAACACTGGTGTCGCAGCAGAGTAGGCCTCTGGAAAGTCAAGCAGTGCTCGAGCAAAACTTGCACGCTGCTGACCAAAAGTTTGAGGGCAAAGATATTCCCCGACCTGTAAACTGGGGAGGTTACTGCGTGCGCCCTACGAGCATTGAATTCCTCGAGTTTCAGCAAAACCGCGTGCATCAGCGAACTTACTTTTGGCAGCAAGATAATGACTGGTGTGAGCAACGCTTGCAACCCTAAGTAGATGTGGTGGTAGAAGCATAATTTGCATCAAATCAGCTTGACAATTACCCTAAAACTCTTTACGGTTAGAAGGCTGTTGTGTAGCAGCAGGATGTCTGCACAACAGGTCTAGCCATACTTGATGTTGATGTTTCGCTCTTAACAGAGCAACCTCATTCAGGACAATTGAACGTGTATTACCTGATTAGGCTTGTATAGATGATCGGGCACAGGTGTGGCCAAGAAACGCTGCTCATAAGGGCAGCGCACTCCCAACTCAACGTCCTGCTTTGGAGTATATTATGTCGTATTTAGGAATGAAACAGTTGCTCGAGGCTGGGGTTCACTTCGGTCACGAGGTCAAACGCTGGAACCCAAAGATGAAGCGCTACATTTTTGCGGAGCGCAACGGCATCTTTATTATCGATTTACAAAAAACCTTAGTTGAATCTGAAAAAGCGTTTAGCTTTTTGCAGGACGTAGCTGCTCGTGGTGGCACCATTTTGTTTGTGGGCACCAAAAAGCAAGCCCAAGAAATTTTGGCGGCAGAAGCCAAGCGCTGCGGCATGCCCTATATTAACGAGCGTTGGTTGGGTGGCACCCTCACCAACTTTAAGACCATTCGCTCGCGGGTGGAACGCCTTAAAGAGCTTGAAAAAATGGTCGAAAACGAAAGCATTTTGCGCTACGGCAAAAAAGAGCAAATTGACCTTGGTAAAGAGTTACAACGTCTGCAGCGCTACTTAGGCGGCATCAAAAGCATGACCCGCTTGCCAGACGCGCTGTTTATTATTGACCCCGCTAAAGAGGCTATTGCGGTACGTGAGTCGAATAAACTCGAGCTACCCACGGTTGCCCTAGCCGACACCGACTCCGACCCAGATGTGCTCGACTATATCGTGCCTGGTAACGACGATGCGATTCGCTCTATTCAACTGGTGACAGCCCGCTTAGCTGACGCCATCATCGAAGTGCGCGGCGGCGAAGAGGTTGCTGCGGCTCAACCTGCAGCTAGTCCAGCAGCACCAACTGAAACGTTACCAACACCTGTGTCCTCACCAGAGCGCACGATTGCTATGGCAGCTGAACGTGGTGGGGGAACTGTTACACCAACACCAGCAGCGCCAGCGGCAACCGAGGCGGCTCCCCAGCCAGCCAGCGAACCTGCAGCTAGCACAGAAGGCTAAATAATTTAGCCTTCTCAGACCTGAGCCTTACATTCAACACTTAAACACTCACTTATCACTGAGGAGATACCCATGGCTGTAAGTATGGAGAGCATCAAACAGTTGCGTGCCATGACTGGCGCGGGCATGATGGATGTGAAAAAAACGCTCGAGGAAACCGACGGCGATCTCGAGAAAGCCGCTGCTCTACTGCGTGAACGCGGTATTGCCAAAGCTGCCAAAAAAGCTGACCGTGCCGCTACCGAAGGCTACGTAGGTAACTACACCCACCACAACGGCAAAATTGCCACCATGGTCGAGCTTAACTGTGAAACTGATTTTGTGGCACGCAATGAAAACTTTCAAGCACTAGCCAGAGACTTAGCTATTCACGTAGCTATGGCCAACCCCAGCTACCGCAGCCGTGACGACGTACCCGAAGATGCTATTGCAGCTGAGCGTGACGCGCTTGCTAAAGAAGCTTCCAATGAAGGCAAACCACCCCAAGTGGTCGAAAAAATTGTCGAAGGACGCCTCAACAAGTTTTATCAAGAGATGTGTCTGCTTGACCAAAACTATGTGAAAGACGACAGTAAAACTATCGAACAATTGCTCAAAGAGGGTGTTGCCACTATGGGGGAAAACATCCAAGTAGGTAACTTTTACCGTATTTCCATTGGTGAATAATGCGACGTCTCTTGCTCAAGTTATCGGGCGAGTTTTTAGCAGGTAGTAAAGGCTTTGGCGTCTCTGTAGACGCCACGCAAACCCTTTCCGAAGAAATCGCCGCCACCAAAAGCCGCAATGTGCAACTTGCCATTGTGGTGGGTGGCGGTAACTTTTGGCGGGGTGCCCAACATGGAAGTGGTATGGACCCGGCAACAGCTGACTATGTTGGGATGCTGGCCACCATCATGAACGCAGTTGCCTTGCAAGATGCGCTCGAGCAACAAGGGGTAGACACCCGCGTGATGACAGCCATCACCGTGCAAGAAATTGCTGAGCCCTACATCCGCAGGCGCGCTCTACGTCACCTCGAGAAACAACGCGTCGTTATTTTTGGGGGCGGTACAGGTAACCCCTTCTTCACGACAGACACGGCTGCTACCTTGCGCGCCCTAGAAATTGACGCCGACATGGTACTCATGGCTAAAAACAAAGTTGATGGCGTGTACAGCGATGACCCGCGTACCAATCCAGACGCCGTGAAATACGACGAGTTAACCTACCTAGACGTGCTGAACCAAAACCTCAAAGTGATGGATGCCACGGCTGTGAGTTTGTGCATGAGCAAAAACATGCCGATTACCGTGTTTGATATTTTTACGCCGGGTAACCTCGAGAAAGTCCTTAGCGGTGAACGTGTCGGCACTTTGATTCAGCAAGCAGAAACACAAGCGTCAGCTTAGTTACTAGCTTAAAGAGCGCTCGAGTAAGTTTGCCAGTCGAGTCCCGTTCGTCCTGTTTGGCTGCGCAAATCATCAAGCTGCTCACGCAACGCCCGACCTAAAAAGACACTATCACCTGCTAACGCGCGTACGTACACACCTCCGACGTGATTATGCCCTCGGGCAAGTATTAGGTCGGAGGTGTTTGTGTTGATGCTCTCAACGGTTGTGCGGTTACGTATGTAGTCCATATTCCAATAGCCTGAAGCTAGATAGGTGTAGCCCTCGAGCAATCCCCAGCCAGACGGTTGATGATGGTGAGGCTCGAGCCGCAGACTATCTTGATAACTGAGCCTCGAGTTTTCATAAACGCGAGTGTGACTTGTCAGAGAGCTAAACTCAAATAGTTCACCCCTAGCCACGCGTCCCATCGCCCAACTTTCCAAAATGCCTAGCGCGCCGCCCAAGGCAACATGCGCAGTGATTGTTTGAGTTAGTGAAGCTGCTGGGTAAGGGAGGGTTGTACCGGGGTAGTACTCGAGGCTAGCTCCCTCAGCAACCTTTAACGTCACATGTTGCTCAGCAGAGTGTCCGGCGGGCATCGTTAAAACTTTGCCGGCTGCTTGGTTGACAATAACCGCAGATGCCCCTGGCTGAACTTCAATGTCAATCTGATACATGTCACCTGCTAACATCCCTGGCCCCACGCTGAGGAGTTGTAACAGTAAACTTCCATCTGCAAGTTGAAACGGGCGCATCACTTTAAGCGGCGCATGGCTGTACTGCTGACTTATAACTGAGACGCCATCACGCAGAGAGATCGTGAGGTTAATTTCTCCTTGTGTCAGAGATTTAGGAGCTGGCAAGGTTGGCATAGGTGTCATCATCATGTGTGCACAAGGAATGTTGCTCAGCCTAACGTGGTGCTAAGCAGTATCTTTCCCAAGCCCTCTTAGTCAACCGCTTAGGCGTTAACCTCAAATAAGACATCTTGCTGAATCCAGCGGATGACCGTGTCTAAGCCCTCTTGGGTTTTGAGGTTGGTAAACACCAAGGGTTTGCCTGAACGAATTGCCGTGGCGTCGCGGTGCATCACGCTGAGGTCAGCACCAACAGCGGGCGCAAGGTCGGTTTTATTGATGATGAGTAGGTCGCTGCGGGTGACGCCGGGTCCACCTTTGCGGGGGACTTTGTCGCCGCCAGACACATCCACTATGTAGATGCTCACATCTACCAGTTCGGGGCTAAACGAGGCCGCTAAGTTGTCGCCGCCCGATTCCACAAACAAGATATCCAGCTTAGGAAACGCCAGCAACATAGCATCAACAGCTTCTTGATTGATGGACGTGTCTTCGCGAATGGCAGTGTGCGGGCAACCGCCCGTTTGTACACCGCGAATGCGGCTTGCTGCCAGTGCGCCTGCTTTGGTCAAAAACTCAGCGTCTTCGTAGGTGTAGATGTCGTTGGTGATGACGGCTAGCTCGTAGTTACTGCGCATGGCGTTACAGAGGCAGTTGAGCAGAGCCGTTTTGCCCGAGCCGACGGGTCCGCCGATGCCGATTTTGACAGGACGTATTGCGCTTGCGTGGGTTGAGGGGTGTGTCATGGACGTTAAAGTTTTCTCCTAAGATTGAAATAGACGGGTGTGTAAAAACGCTTGCTGATGGGCGCGTAGGTCAGCGGCTGGGGTGGCTGACCAAAGGTGTTCTTGGGGATTCTCGAGCACCCTCATTACAGCTTGTTCTACACATGGGTGAAGGCTCACTAAAATCTCGTGAGCTTGTTCGGGACTCAGTGCCATTGCCCGAGTTGCCGAGGTTAGCGTGGTCATCACGGTGCTACTGGCAAACGCTAAAACAAGTGCGTGTTCATCTAAGTTAAGCGTTGCCCCTAGCCAACCAATCACAACAGACTGATGGGCGTCTTCAGGAGCATCTATAGGCAACATCGGTACGTTGTAAAGGCGCTTTGCCAGTTTATACGTCCGCTGCCCAAGTTTGAGGCTGGTTTGAAACAAACCAGGAATGACTTTGCTGGCTGCGACAATATCGTTGAGTTCAGTTAAATCACCATCAGATTGACTGAGCCGCCAAGCTTGGCTGACGGCGGCAAGGTCGAGGCGTCCCCAGCCGTAGGTGAGGTGGGACTCGAGCAATTCCTTCAACGCCTGCTTGTCAAAATCAGCGAGTTGACCGTAGGTTTCGAGTCCGCTCGAGTGCGCAAACGCGCCGACTGGGAGCTGAGAGTCAAACAAATGAAGCAGTCTGAGTAAACTACCAGCATTAGCTACAGTATCAGATGAGTTGAGCTGAGTATTCTCGGTATTCTCATCATCTGGGTAATTAGATTTAAGGCGATGGTCTCTATTTAAGTTCATGCTAGTGACTGTGCTCACCGACAGGTTTACCGCGAAACGGTTGCTGGGTTCGGACGACCTCGAGCTTAGCTTGCTGCAGTCTCATCCGGCGACGGCTCTTGTGCTTCGCTCATGTTTATCGTTTCCATCACCGCAGCGTCGAGCAGTCCCCCCAGCACCACAACACTCAACGCGCAAAGGAAGTACCTACCGGTACTCGTATCGGGACAGAAAAAAAATCATGCATGACCGAGTCACACTGTCAAAAATACCGGTAGGATGTGCAGTAAAATTGTAGCTTTGTGAAAGAAAGCGTTGTTTGTGGAGGCGTGTTGGAATTCGTTAGATAAGCGGGAACAGGGTTCTTACGTCCCCTCCTTTCCTTGCGGATCATGTTTTCAGTCCTTCTTCTGATCGCAACGGAACCGGGAGTCGAAGGTTGCATGAGGAGGTGCTGTCTGCTGGGGAAGAACAGACAGAAGATCTACAGAGAAGGAGAGAAAAACTTTAGCACTACGAAGTAGCGGCGTTAGATTGATCGACTTTCTCACCCGCCCGCCCTCAAGACGGGGGGGAATCAGGTTGCACAAAGTCGGTCTATGCGTGTAGAGGCGTGTAGAGTAAGTAGCCTCACCTGAGGGGAGGCTAATGCGTGTTGGCTGAGTTAAAAAAAACGGCGGAAGGATACGCGCAAGAA
>JBCCBI010000194.1:0-10149 GCA_039034155.1 Deinococcota bacterium
CGTATAGGGCTCGAACCTATGACCCGCTGATTAAAAGTCAGCTGCTCTGCCAACTGAGCTAACGACCCAAACAGCATTGTTGAGTATAGTGGGCAGGCCCTAGGCTGTCAAGTAGGCTAAGCACACAATGTCTCATTTGTGTCTCGTTCGTCTTCCTAAAACCCTCAAGAAATGTGTGTAATATCATCCCTCACGGTGATACGGGTGCCCAGCGCGAATAGTTTCGGCGCGGTAAAGTTGCTCGAGCAACACCACCCTAGCGAGCTCATGAGGAAGCGTAAGGTCAGATAGCCGCCACAAGGCATCACATGTACTACGAAGATCATCACTGTGACCGTCTGCACCACCAATAAACAAACATACATGGCTAATAGCACGGTTCTCTAACTGGGTGATGGCGTTTGCAAGCTGCACAGAGGTTAGCGTCTTACCACGTTCGTCCAACGCAATTTGATACTCTGCTGAACTAGCAGTTAATAGCGCCTTACTTTCGTCTTGCTGGCGCGTCTGAGCTTGCTTACCCACTGCAACCTCAACAACACGTGTCGTGCCATAAGGGTTGAGTCGTTTGAGGTAGTGCGCACACGCATCTTGATAAAACCCACGTTTAAGTTTGCCCACAGCAGCAATTGTGTACTTCATGTGTCACATTTCATAAGTGTGATGTTACTTACGAAACAGGCTCGAGGTCATTAAGACCCAATTTAGTAAGAAGTTCACGTTGTCTCGAGGGGCGCAACTCGCTTTTTTCTAAAAGGCTTTTGAGTTTCCTTGTGTCGATACATTCACGCAGTAGCTCGAGCTCTCCCCCAGATACATTGCGCGCGCTTAAGCGGTGCTCCTCAAACGAGTTGTACGCAAGCGGGGCAACAGCTTTGGCAATACTTGCCATTACCTCAGCATAAACACGGATTTCGTATTGTGCGTGGTCGTCTAAGCGTAAACGCAAAAAGTGGAACAGGTTATGTAAGTCAATCTGCCAGTACATTTCAGTATAAAGACTTAATGGCAAATTGATGCGGGCAAGTTCGCGGGCAATATCAGCCTCGAGCAACTCACTGTACTCACCATATGCACGCGTCTGTGAGGTAGCAACTTCATCAACAATCTGCTGTTTGAGTTCAATAGGTACATCTTCTGTACTACTTCCTTGCTTATTACGCTGCGATTGATAGCGCACGTTAGCCTCATCTGGTACATAAAACTCATCTCGCATGACGCTGTAGCGTCCAGAAATTTCATTGAGGCGTGCTGTACGGTGCCGCAACCATTGACGGGCAATAAAAATTGGCATTTTGAGGTGAAAGGTCAGTACCACTTGCTCAAAGGGGCTCGTGTGCCAGTTACGCATGAGGTAGTCAATGAGTCCAGCGTCTTCACGGACAGTCTTGGTGCCATTACCATAAGAAACGCGCGCTGCTTGCACAATCCGGGCGTCCCCGCCAAGATAGTCAACTAAACGCACAAAGCCTTTGTCCAGAACTTGAAAAGGGTGATCCAAAACCGCTTCAGCAGTGTCTACAGTTAATCGTGCCATGTCCTCTATGGTAGCAAGATATATTAGGATTTACGCAGTTGACATATTGAGATACGTTACTCACATCTAAATGTAGTTAAGGTTCTAAAACTATATCCCTTGATATGATTTTGTCGTTGAGACTAGGAGCTTTTGGTGATGCTCGAGACACATTAAATTATCCTCAGAACTTTTATGTCAGCTTGCAATTTCTCTTCATCGCAAGCCAAAGAACATATTCATGAATATGTTCCATAAGACCTTTCATGATCTATGTGAGCTTTATGAGAAAATTTAAACAAAGCTTCAGATATACCCACTAGGACAAGGTTTCTAGGAACTTGTGAAGTATCCCCCAAGCGGGGGACTTGCCATGTGCAAAATTTCCTTTGCAAATGCCCCCTATAACGATAGCCAAGGCATTTGACAGCACCTCGTAGCTATGGGATACTTTGTACTGGATTTGTATGTCGCCACAGTCGCCTGAAAGGAGGTGTTACGTCTTGAAACGGCTCTGGTAGAGGCAAATCCCTCAGTAATGACTGCTGTGTTTGTTGCTTGTGTTTGTTAGTTAATGCTCTGTTGGTTTTTAGTCGAGGTTTTGGCTTACTGTGGCTCGAGCAACGCATATCATTGACAAAGAGGAAACTCGGACACTCACGTCAATCACAACGCACACTGTCTTACTGCGAGAGTAAATTTTTAACTTTCAAGGGGTAAGATATGAAAAAGTTTGTTCTTTCTCTACTGATCGCAGGCACGGTCAGCACAGGTGTTGCGCAAGCACCAGCCTTCCCGGACATTCCAGCGGGGCACTGGGCAAGCGACGCTGTGACGCGCCTTACCGATCTAGGGATCATTATTGGCTTCCCGGACAATACGTACCGTGGAAATGAATCATTCACTCGCTACCAAGCTGCGCTTGTTATCAGCCGCTTGCTAGACGTCATCGCTGCAGACATGAACGCAGCTATGGCGCTCACCCAAGCAGACATCGAAGCGCTTAGAAATGCACTCCAAGAACTCGCTGCAGATGTAGCTGCTCAAGGTGCTCAAATTGAAGGCCTCTCAGCAGACGTTATGTCTAATGCTGAGCGTATTGCTGCCTTAGAAGCTGCTATTGATGCTGCTATGGGTATGAGCCCAGATGTTCTTATGGGTCTGCAAAACCAACTAGACCAACTGTTAGATGCTGTTGCTAGCGCGCAAGCTACCGCTGACGAAGCTGCTGCACTGGCGGCTGGCAACTTAGCACTTATTGAAGCACTGTCTGCACGTGTTGACCAAAACAGTGCTGAAATTGATGCTCTCAACGAACTCGTTGGGCTTCTTAACGATGACGTGCTCGCACTCACCGACAGCGTGTCTGGCTTTGATGGCGCTATTGAGCGCAATGCTAATGACATTGCTAACATTCGTGAATTTGTAATCTTGCTTCGCCGCAACCAAGTTGCGCTTGACGGCCGCGTAACTGCACTTGAAGACAGTGATGCTGAGCAAGATGCTGCTATTGCTGCACTTGAAGAGCGCCTTACCGCTGTTGAAGAGGAACTCATTACTGTAAGTGGTGAAATCTTCCTAGAGTACACCATGGGACGCTTTGCCGACGCGCAAATGCGCAGCTTTGACGTTGACCGTGTGTATGGCTTCGGTGAAGACAACAGTCGCGTAATGACCGACACTTCTGTTTATGGTGAAGGTCAAGGTAGTACTTTTTCATCTGATTCTGACGATTTAAACGAAGATGATGATGAAGGCGACGACGGCGAAGAACCTGAAGACCGCGAAGACTTTGACGGTTTTGCTGAAGGTGAGCTCAACACTGAACTCACACTTAACTTAGGCTTTGGCATCGCTTCTGGTGATCCAAATGAACTTAACACCTTTGACGTTGTACTTAACCTTGCTATTGATGGTGAAGACCTTCTTGACGGCGGTAATGAAGGTGGTAGCAATGTCGATGGTGGCGATGATTCCCAAATTGGTATCGATAGTGTTGTAACCACTTTCGACCCCATTGGCGCTGCACCACTCACCTTTACGTTTGGTGAATTTGGTGACGCTGCTGATGACTCACCTGATGTTGAATTTACACCTTACGTGTTTGAGCTTTTCTATGATGACTCATTTACCGACGGTGGTATTTTTGAAGACGCATCTGCAGACGGTATCGTTGCAACCGCTGGATCACCTGACTTCTTAAGCTTCCTCAACCCCACCTTGATCTTTGCGCACGGTGAGATTGATGTCGGCTATAGTGACGACTTTGGTGACTCTGATCAGGACGAAAGCTTCCGCGAGCGCGTTCGTGGTGATGAAGGTCCAGTTGATCCTATCTTGGGTGTTGCTGAGCAATTAGGACGTGTTGGCGCAGGCACCTCAACCTCCTTTGAGGATACTTATTACACTGCTATTCGCGGCACCATGAGCCCAATTGATGGCTTTTCTGGCGGTGTTTCGTTTGCACAGCTTTACCGCAATGCTGGCGAAAACGCAGAAATCAATGAAGATAATGTTACAACTACCGTTCTTGGTGTAGACGCACAAGCACGCATTGCGTTCATTGACTTAGAAACCGAATTTGCTTTCAGCAGCACCGATACAAACGGTCTTCTTACCGAAGCTGAAGAAGATGAGTTTGAATCAACCGTCTTCTATGTTGTTGCTGACATTGATGGCGAAGGTCTTCCTTTCCTTAACAGCCTTACTGTTAACTACCGTGACATTCCGGGTGAAAACATCTTCGGTGTGAACGCTTGGCAGGGTCTTGAGTTTGACGATGACGACTATCCATTTGGTACTGACCAGGCAGGTTTCAAAGCTGAAGCCGACCTAAGCATCTTTATTCTTGATGTTGATGGCTTCTTCGATTACTATGAGTCTGGCGACGATAGCGCTGACTTTAAAGCCGATGGTGAGCCAATCGAAGTCAGTTCCTTTGGTATAGGTGCTGAAGCTAATATCTTCTTAGGTTTCTCTGCTTATGGTTTCTTCGAGCAAGCTTCTATCGAAGGTGATGCTGTCGACGCAACCGACGGTGGTCGTATTGAAGGCTCACCTACTGATAACGGCTTTGTCGACTTTGATGACGTTTACGAGCGTGATGATGTTTACGAAACTCGTGCTGGTGGCGGTCTTCGTCACGATGGTAGTGCTGAAAATGCTCTCATTGACAACCTTGACCTCGAGGCAGAGTTTGCTGTGATTAACGCTGGTTTTGACACTACCCAAATCAGTGTTGAACTTGACTATAGTTTAGATGTGTCATTCATCAACCTCACACCTTACTTTGAACTTGAATATACTTTTGGCGATCCAGATGATGACGCCTTTGACAGTGAGCTCGAGTTCTTAGTTGGTACCGGTATTGAAACAACACCACTTGATATTCCACTTAGCCCAAGCTTAGTTGGTGTGGTGAACTACCGCAGCTACGAAGCTTCTGATCCTAATACTGCTGCTGCAGGTGAAGCATACACTGCTGATGAGTTTCAAATTTCAGCTGGTGTGAACTTCAACCGCTTCTTCTTCGACAACAGTGAGCTCACCGTACGCGGTGGTTTCTACACCTCAACCAACTTTGAGAATGAAACCAACCTCACTGGTGAAGGTGATAACGCAACCGACATTTCAGATGGTGATGCTAACAACGGGTTTGAGCAAGAAACCTACGGTTACGAAATTATCTGGAACTACTACGACTTAGAAATTGCTTGGGGCGCGTATGAAAACTACCGTACCCTAAACGACGTAAGCGTAGAAGAAAACTCTGTACAAGCATTCCGTGTTGCGTACACAGTAACCTTCTAAGCTAAGTTTCTCAGATTTACTTGCCCCCGCACCTGTTGCGGGGGTTTTTTAATGCTTTATGCTGTTAGCTCAAAGATGAGTAATCCGGGATGCTTGCTGAGCGTGTGATAAAGCTCTAGATTGGCTTCCTCGAGCAATTCCGTTGGCTGGGGTTCAGCAATGTCAACTACTACCAAGCCCGCCTGTTTAAATGCATTGAGGTAAGCTTGTAAACTGCGATGATAACGTCTATGTAGTGCTTGTGGTCGGGTATCAACAACCTCAAAATAACTATTCTCTGCTGACATTGTTTCAAATGGATGCGGCACAGAGATAAACAACTCACCTTTGATAGCTAGTACTCGCTTAAACTCGTTCAAACAGACCTCGAGCGACGGTAATTGCTGTAATACAAGCGCGCAGACAATCACATCAAACGCATGATCTGCCAAGGGAAATGGTTTGGTTAAATCAGCACAAATACGTGTGTAAGGAACCTCGACATCACCAAGCTCTTTATCTACGGCAGTAACCTGCAAGTCTCGAGCATGTGCCCAAGCACTGTAAAACCCACTCCCACAACCAGCATCAAGCAAAGTCTTGGCAGTTGTGACAGCAGGTTCCAAAAGCAGCAGCATAGCGGGGCGTTCGTAATACCTGTGAAACGGATGTTCGTCCATAGGCATGAAACTAAACCCTTCTAAAAACGAGACCGTATTCAAGGGCACTACCCTGAACTAGCTTTTGCAAGGTTTTCGCGGGGTAGCTGTTTGCGAATGGTCTGCGAAAATGCAGTATCAGCAGAGGCATCAGAATTAGTTGTGATGATGTCTTGAACAATATCAGAGATGTAAAACACCTTATGCAGGCTATCTTTATCACTGTCGATGAGTCCTTGGTCAACGAGCATTTGATCGCTATAGCCAGGCACAATGGTGCCAAATCGCCAGGGGATTAACCCTTGACGGGCACGGTTAAACAATCTGAACAAGTGGCTCGTGCAGCTGTAACTGAGTGTATTGTAAAACTTTGGCTTTCCGAGCAGGTCATTGGCTTCCTCGAGCATCACCCTCAGCAGGGTTTGGGCATCCTCTGCAGGTAACGTAAGCGGATACAAATACACATCATGCTGCTGATAATACGCCCGCCGCCCGATTAAGTCTGGCTCATCGCCAATAACGTACATGAGTTCAAAATTGTTAAACACGCCGCGAATGAGCGAATAACGCTCACCCACTGTGACCCTAGCCTCAATAGACACGGCCAAACACTGACCATCTGCAAACTCAAAACTCACCAGTGTGTGCGCTACCGCCCGCCATGCTGAGAATGATTCTTGCACAAACCAAACGCGTGTGACCTCCTCGAGGTTGTACGTGCGTGTTGTGTAAGACGCCGTTAATGGTGTGCCAGGGGGTCCATAGCGAGTACACCGCAAGTTGTGAATCGTTGTCTGTGAACCTTCAAAGGTAATCGTCGGCAGTTGTTTTAAATCAACTCGCCAATTACCCTCATGCGTTGGACGTTTTGTGATGACATAAATTGTCACCAGTACAATGAACACGCCTGCAAATACAAAGGTCATTGGCAAATCATATCAGTGCTGGGTAGTATCAAGGTTGATGAGATAAGCATCACCCACGTTCAGCATAGTACTCAACCCGGTCAATATTGACCTCAAAAAATTAGGGTTAAAACTGCCGAATCCACGCAGAAAAGTCTTCATCTGTAGGAATTTGCTGCGCCCTTGCAGTGATGTTGTGGCGCGCTTTGATCTCCTCAAATGAGCCCTGAGCATCAATAAGCTCTAAATTGTAAAGCAGATCATCTGCATAGCCAGGTAAAAAGCGTGCGGCGTGCAAGGGGATGGTTCCCGGTAAAACCTCGTTGACGGTATCAATTAAATTGGTGGTGCAGGTACTGGTAAAGGTGTTGTAAAAGCGCGGCTGCTCTACAATAGCGTTAGCTTCTTCTACAAAATCAACAAGTAATGCGCGCAGGACTTCTGGCGACACGCGGATAGGATACAGATAGACATCGTGCTGTTGATACGACGTGCGGCGTTCAATGACATCGCGTTCATCTGCAAAGACATAGATTAACTCAAACTGGTTGAGCAAGCCGTCTAGCGCAGCAAAACGCTCACCCACTTCAGTACGTGCTTCAACCGAGAGGGCTAAATAATCGCCATCCGCAAAGCCAAAACTAAGTAGCGTATGCGCAGACGCTTCCCACTCAGCAAAAGGTTCCACAACGAGCCAGAGCGTCTCGAGCGACCTTAAATCGTACTCACGTGTGTCATAGGTGTCATTGCCAACCTCAAAAGGCGTACCCGGTTCCCCATAGCGAATATTGCGCACGTTTGTGAGGGTGAGAATATCACCATCAATCTGCCCCGAGGGAAGTACCGCTAGTTGCGGTTTCCAGTCACGGTCGTGAGACGGTTGCATGAGGGCTAGCCACCAGATTCCGGTGAGCGCTGAGGCGCAAATAAGCCCTAAGATGATACGCCCTAAGACACGCCACGGATTGCGTTGAGGCCGTTTTCGTTGAGGCTGGTTTTGTTGAGACTGATCTAAAGTTGAAGATACGCTTGCTCGAGTCACAATCTATGCTAGCACCTCTCCCCCATTATTGGCTTAACGTAAAGTAAGTATCGGCAATACCTAAGACCAAAATATCTTTGCCCGCTCTTGGCACAGTAAATATGCTAGCTATGATGAAATTACGGCGCTCGAGCGCAGCCTCACCTTCAAGCACGCTGGCAAGCATCCCCCGTAACAAATCTGCATCTACACCAGCCACGCTGTCTACGAGGTCATTAGCAGCATCTTCAAGTTGATTAGCAGCATCTTCAATAGCTTCTGAGGCCGTCTCGGCAGCATCTTCACGATTTTCTGGGCGCAGCGGTTGTACCACAATGCTGCGCCCGTTACGGGAGTTATTAGAAGCACTACGATCCTCAATAAGAGAACCTCGAGTCAAGGGGTAGCTGCTTATAAAATCCGCTTTGCTAGGGTTGCTGGCGATAAGTACGAGCACTAACAACCCAACAAGAATAAGTTCAAATACACCACGCATATTAGGATTTAGTATGCCATACGCTGTGAATAGTAGTAGTTCCAGGGTATATCTCCCCATACTAAGTGGGTTTGTTTCGACTTGCATAGCTCGCATCTGAAGTTGCTGGAATAACTCCAGATGGACATGCTTTAAATTACGTCAAACGAAATTTTAGCGCCCACTGTTTGGAAAAAGTTAAACAGCAGTGTAATAATATGCTTGAAGCTCGGCATGCTACTAAACCGTTCTATAATCTTTTCACCAAAAGGAGTTCAATATGAAATCATATGCATCTAAGTTACTGTTTGTACTGATGTGTACGTCGCTTGTGACCACGGCACTTGCGCAGATGAGCACTCTGGATGACACACCTCGTCTTGCCATTATGTCCGCGTTTGCACCTGAGCTGGGGGTCTTGCTCGAGCAGACTGACATTGCAGATAGCTACGTTATTAATGGGCGTACGTTCACCACCGGTAGCCTCGCTGGAAACGATGTCATCCTATTTTTGTCGGGCATTAGCATGGTCAACGCAGCCATGACAACGCAACTTGTGCTGAGCAATTTTAACGTCACAGGAATTATTTTTAGTGGTATTGCGGGCGGAGTTAACCCAGAGCTGCACATTGGCGATGTCACCGTACCCACGCAGTGGGGACAATACCAAGAGCAGTTTTTTGCAAGAGAAGATGGCGACGGCGACACCAGTACCTGGGAGATGGGCTGGCACGGCGCACCTTACGGCAATTACGGCATGATGTTCCCACAAGATGTCGATGTGACGGGCATAGGCATGGACCCTGACAGCGTTGAAGAGCGGTTTTGGTTTGCCGTTGATGAGGGGATGCTCGAGGTTGCTAGCTCACTTGGTGACATCAGTTTTGAAACCTGTAGCGACGACAGCACCTGTTTGGACGCAGCGCCCGACCTTGTTATCGGCGGTAATGGTGTAAGCGGCTCAACCTTTGTCGATAACGGTGACTACCGCGCATGGGTCTGGGACACGTTCAGCGCCCAAGCACTAGATATGGAAACAGCGGCAGTTGCTCACGTTGCTTACGCTAACGATGTCCCCTACATTGCCTTTCGGTCACTTTCTGACCTTGCTGGTGGCGGCGATGGCGCTAACGAGCTACCTGTCTTTTTGTCACTTGCTGCACAGAATAGCGCCACCGTGGTCGTCGCGTTTTTGGAGGCTTGGGCAGCTAATTAACGCTAAGTTACAACGTATGTATATTCATTCATATTAACACCATAACCACACACATTCATTGCCAAGTTGCAACCTCAGTGCGTAATCCTGCATGATGGGACAACTTGGCAGATTTATAGCTTGGTCCGTCATATAAAGTGGCAGCATTTCTTTTTTTTGAGATGTACTGCCTCACCTAGAACGCTTAGCCTAGATACTTATGATCTAGATGCTTATGCCCTAGATACCATGACCTCTAGGTAAGCACCTTGACCTCTAGGTAAGCACCTTCACGAACGTTCTCTCAAAGGAGGCTTATGTGATTACCCGTTTTTCTGTTCCCGCGTTACATACCATGACCCAAGATTTAGCTGCTGTTGCCGCGGGCAGGCAACCTGCTGATATGGTTATTACTGGGGCTCGACTCTTATCTACCTATACTGAACGCCTTCTAAAAGATAAAGAACTGTGGTTGTACAAAGGCCGCATTGCCGCCGTCAAACCTACTGGCACATATAAGACTATTGATGGCAACCCAACTGTCTACGACGCTGCAGGAGGCATCCTCGCACCAGGGTTAGTTGACCCC
>JBCCBI010000195.1:0-10060 GCA_039034155.1 Deinococcota bacterium
GTCACTCGGGCCGTGTTGGGTACTACTCAAAAGGCATTGCTACGCAGATGAACCTTGGCGACGAGCACATTGAAAACCTCATGTTTGCAGGCTACTTGCACGATGTCGGCAAAATTGCGCTGTCGTTACCTGTGGGCAAAGCAGGCCCCCTAAATGATGAAGAATGGGAAGAAATGCGCAAGCACACCTTATACGGCGTGCGTATTTTAGAAGATTCGCCGGCGCTCGAGCACTTACTCCCAGCGGTACGTCACCACCATGAAAAATGGCAGGGCGGCGGCTATCCAGATGGTATTGCCGGCAATGAAATACATATGTATGCACGCCTTGTCGCGGTAGCAGATGCCTTTGACGCCATGACCACAGATCGTCCTTACCGTAAAGCGTACGACACGGACTACGCGCTGTCTGAAATTGATAAAGGACAAGGCGAATTGTACTACCCAGATGCAGCGCAGGCATTTTTGGCTGCATTTGAAAGTGAAAAGCTTATTCTGGCCGCTGGGCTTAACCGCAAAGTGCTCGAGGCTCTCGTGACAACCATGCCTAAAGCGTTTTAGTAGGTCATGTTTTAGTAGGCCATGTGAAGGTGCGCTAAGGTCATCACCTGAGGCCATGGTTTGCGTTAGCATAGCGCTTATGAGTTACGAGCAACTAAGTTCTGAACCTGATGTAACTGACACAGACACCTCTGAAATGATTAATTGGCAGGTGCTCGAGCAACGCATTCCGCTCGACGACCTACCCAGCTTTCACCGTCAATTTTTGCAGGGTTTACATCCAGAAGATAACTGGCAAGAGGTCAACCTGCGACAGATTCAAAGTAAAGTGCAAGCCAACCTTAAACAACTGACTCGAGCTGGCCGCGTACAGCAACAAGAGAATGTCTTGTTAGTTCCTAAATCCCTTATTCCGGATGCATTTTGGCAGTATCTCGAGGAAGCTGAGTAGTAGCTTTGCAATGTCTCTAGCAATGTAACAAGCTCAGTGATGGCGTAAATATCATTTGCTTATTGGTTGACTAACATCGACAAAGGTTTTTATAAGCATGACGATGTGGCGGCTATATCTTGTCAGTGATATTAAATCAAAAGTAATGCAAAGCTGAAGTCAATCATTAACTTATGCAGAGTACAACCTGTAAAAACACACCTAAAGACCTAAAGAGATAGTCATATGGCACGACGAATTGTTGTCAAAGTAGGTACGAGTAGCCTCACGGATGAGCGCGGGCGCATTTATCCGCCACACTTGTGGGCGATTGCGCGCGGACTGCAGGTATTGGAAGATGCTTGGGACGCACGCGCCGTTCTAGTGTCGTCGGGTGCGGGTGCCGCCGGGCGCGAGCAGTTGGGCCTCAATTTGCCGCTAACTTTACCCGACAAGCAAGCAGCGGCTGCTGTGGGTCAGGGGCTACTCATGCTGGACTGGGCGCGGGCCTTTGCGCCTAAACCTGTGGCCCAACTGTTACTTACTGCCAGTGATATTCAGCACCGCGAGCGCTACGTGAACGCTAAAAGTGCGCTGGATGCCAGCCTCAAACACAGTGCTGTGCCCATCATTAACGAAAACGATAGCGTGGCAACGCATGAAATTAAACTGGGCGATAACGACACCTTGTCTGCGTGGGCAGCCTACCTTGTAGGTGCTGATACGCTGATTATTCTTACAGATGTAGACGGCCTCTACGATAAAGACCCGCGTAAGTTTGCAGACGCGCGTAAGCTCGAGCACATCAAAGATGTAAATACTGTTACGCACTTAGCAGGTAGCGCGGGCACCCAACGGGGTACAGGCGGCATGGTCACCAAACTTCGGGCGGCGAGTATTGCGGCGGCTGCCGGTATTGAAACTCGTATTATGGCAGGTGGCGGTCCGGGTTTGGAAGCACTCGCAGCAGGTGAGGCACGTGGCACGCGTATTTTAGCAAGTCCGGGTTACTCTGCGCGCAAAGCGTGGCTCGCTCAGCAACCTAGCAAAGGGACTATTTTTGTAGATGCGGGTGCGCAGCGGGCGCTCGAGCACGGCCGCAGCCTCCTCCCTAAAGGTGTTACGGGACTTGCTGGCAACTTTCAATTTGGCGATGCTGTGGCGGTCATGCAAGATAACGTGAAGGTAGCTCAGGGCTTAAGCAATTACTCGAGTGACGCCCTTGCCCGTATTCGGGGACAGCACACGCAAGCCATCAGTGCACTTTTAGGTTATAAAGACTATGATGAAGTCATTCACCGCGATAACTTGGTGCTAATGACCTCTTGAATTTAATCTTCGAAGTAGAGACAACTTAGTGCTACTCGACAGCATGTCATCACCTAGCAAACGTTAAACTAAAAGCTAGTGAGATTTGCAAAGGCTTACCTTTGTCAACTATAAGATTGTGTTTGGAGTAGTACCTTGGCGGTGAAACGCTATCTACTTAGGTATCACCTGTAGGCACAAACATTGTTGGGCTAAATTTGTTAACTAAAATATTTTAACCATAATGAAAATCACCCAAAAGGTGTTTAAGGAGTAGGTGATAAACGGTGTCAAAACGAATGTTATTTGGGTACTTTGCAGTGCTCATCATCATGGGTATTGGTGTTGTTGGGCTTATTTTCCCAATTGCTGTTGGACATTTGTACGGTTTAGACATTAACCCAGACCACCCTCGAGGTTGGCCCAGCTTGCGGGCTATTTTTGGCGGCAGTCAACTTGCGATTGCTTGCATGATTGGCTACGGGATGATGCGGCGTGCTGACCACCAAGAATTGGTGCGTTTTGGCGGTTATATCTGGGCGGCAACTGCCATCGGGCGTATTGTCACAACGGCGTTTGTACAACTTGTCTCGCCACTTAATTTGGCACTGGTGGGACTCGATTTGTTTATTGCCGCAGGCGTGCTCATGGCTGGCTATGAACCCTTGAAGCCCAGAGCGAAAAAACCAGCCTCAGCATCTACATTGCCGGTGGTGGAGGGGGAGGTTGTGTCTGCCAGCGAGGTACGTGGTTAACAGCTAACATCACAACATACGCGCCGGGCAAGCAATCTTGTCCGGCATTCTTATGTAAATGTTAACTACTAGCAGTTTTGCGAGATGCTATTACAGATTGTTAATGCGTGAGGTTGTGTTCTAGAAAGGAAGAAGGGGAGCACAGGGGAAAGCGAGATTCATCAGTAGAACGTACATAGATAGCACACCATTATCTGGCTGATGTAGGAATTAACCCCAACCTGGATGATACGTTATGCATCATCGTGTGATTGCTGTACAAGCTAACCTAGGTTGAATTACGGTCACAAGAGTTAAATTGCCGTCTGTAACATCACTTTGCTGGGTTGCGACTTTGCTAGATTACGACGGCCCATTAGATAATATCTGCTATATATTCAGGAGACGTTATGGATAGCACTGCCCCGCCGACTGCGCCCCGCCTTGCGCCGCTGACGGGTACTAAAGACAGTTTGCCTGCACTCAGTGCAACGCGTTGGCAGGTTATGAGTACGCTGCGGGCGCTATACAGCAGTTGGGGGTATGCACCTGTTGAAGTTCCGGCAATTGAACCCTACGACCCAACACATCCGGCAGCAGCACGCGCGTTTAAATTAGTTGATGGCAGCGATGTACTCATGCTACGAGCTGACTTTACGCCTAGTATTAGCCGCTTGATACAAGCTCAGGAAGCTGGTTTACGACCTACAGCAGCCATCAAAGCTGGATCACCTCAGCTAATCTCACCTGAGGTGGCATCATCTATAGACAAACCTCCTAATGAAGGCAACGCATTTGTTGATGATTTACAATCCACAGGTGTGTACCGCTATCAGTACAGTGGTGCTTTGTGGCAAGCGCACACGCCAACGATTATTAATCCGCGTGAGTTTACTCAGATTGGTTTAGAGCTCATTGGTTCAGCTAGCACCCGCGCAGACGTTGAGCTTATTCACCTGGCCAGAGAATCGGTGCGGGCGGTGGGATTGGTACCTAGAGTTGACTTAGGGAATCCTGGACTCATCCGCAAATTATTAGATCTAGCAGGCATTCCCAAAGCTGACCAAGAGCGTGTGGCAACGACAATTGACCGTAAAGATGTAGCTGGACTCAGTAGCCTTTTAGAGCCGTACACCTTAGCACCGGATTTGCGCAACGCACTACTTGCAACCCCAGATTTATATGGCGGTGTGGATGTACTTGACCGTGCTCATAAGCTCATGCCGTGGCCAGACGTCGCAGATGACGTACGCCATTTTGAAGCGGTCATTGCTGAATTTGAAGATGTAAGTGAATTACACATCGACCTTGCGATGGCACGGCGCTTGGACTATTACACAGGCATTACCTTTCGGGCGTATACTACCGAGTCAGCGCAACCCCTACTTGGCGGGGGGCGGTATGATGGCGCACTGCTACCGCACGCAGCAGGCTTTGCCCTTGGGCTCGAGCGGGTTGTGACGGTACTCCCTCACGTATATGCAGAAGCACCTTTGGTTGTCAGTAACGATGACGTTGCGGCACGGCGCTTGCGGGCTGCGGGGTACAGCGTAAGCCGGGCGCTAGCAACATCGCCCACAAGTTTGCGGGCAGAAGCAGTGGTTATGGACGTACCATTTGTGCTAATGAATGGACAGCTCGAGGCTGTTAAAGAGCTGACACCGGAACTTGAAAACCTTCAACATGCGCTTCAAGTAAGCTTGAATGCAGATACGCCAGATGAAAATACAACAGCCTCAATCTAAATATTCAAGACTGGTCTGACTAGTCTGTTTAATCAAAAGACGTTACGTTAATGGACACACACTATGCTTAAAGCCACCAAAAAACTCACCATAGCCCTACCTAAAGGTCGCGTTCGGGATACCAGCATGGCACTTTTACAAGAAGCTGGTCTCAATTTAACGCTAGATGGTAACAGCCGCGCCTTGCGCCATGAATCTGAAGATGCCACCATGTTTGAACTTCGTAATAGTGACGTGCCAACCTACGTTGAACTGGGTATTGCCGATGCGGGCATTGTCGGGAAAGACGTGCTGCTCGAGTCGCAAAGTAACGTCTACGAACCTGTGGACTTAGGGTTTGCACGCTGCCACATGTCACTGATTCGCGCGCGAGGGGACAAGGGTCCCATCAGGCGGGTGGCTAGTAAATACCCGAACGTGGCTGCGACCTATTTGCAACGCATGGGTAGTACTGCTGAGGTGATTAAGTTGGCAGGTAACGTGGAGTTAGCTTGTCTTACAGGTTTGGCGGATGCCGTGGTAGACATTGTGGAAACGGGTAGCACCCTGCGCGCTAACAACCTCGAGGAACTTAACGTTTTGTTTTACTCGAGCGCGCGCTTAATTGTTAACCGCACCTCACTCAAGTTCAAAGATGCTCAGCTTCGCCCGCTGATTGCCAACTTGCGTCAGGCTGTCCAAGCTGAGGCATCTGTTTTATATAACGCTTAACTTGATGTAATTGCTCAACGCTGCGTAACACTGGCAACAAAGGTACTCAAAACTTGCAAGGCCATCTGATTATTGGCACCCGTTGGAATAATGAGGTCAGCGTGCTGTTTGGTAGGTTCCACAAATAGGTCGTGCATCGGTTTTACCGTGCGGCGGTACTGTTTGATGACGCTCTCTGCGCTGCGCCCGCGTTCACTGACGTCCCGCTCGAGGCGGCGAATAAAACGTTCATCTGGCGGGGCGTCAACAAAAATAGTGAGATCTAAGCGTTTGCGTAAATCAGCATCGTGTAAAACTAGCACTCCCTCAACGATGACTACTGCACAGGGTTTCACCCATACAACCCCATCTGAACGGTCATAATTAGCAAAGTCGTAAATAGGGCGAGGTACATCTTTGCCACGTAAAAGGTCGTCTAAGTGGCTAACGAGCAAGTCATTATCAAAGGCATCTGGCTGGTCGTAGTTGGTGAGCTTGCGCACCTCAAATGGGAGGTCGGGCATCGCCCGGTAGTAGGCGTCCTGCGGTAACAGAGCCGCGTGTGCTTCGCCAGCAGCGGTTACGATGGCCTCAGCTACAGTGGTTTTGCCACTGCCTGTACCCCCTGCTAGGCCAATAACAAACGGCCTAGCAAGTGAGGTTGACTTGCGTGCTGCTTTAGCAGACATGAGTAGCAGTCATATAATTCGATATAGGTGATAGGTGATGTACCTAAGAAAGGGAGAAGGGGTGAAAGGGGGATGGGGAGATGCCATTAGATACGTCCTATGCTTACATAATCCTATATTCACATAGACGTATGTATCATCACGTTGTGAAGTTGCTGAAAATTCTTCAGTCAAAAGCATGTGACCTAAAATGAATTAAAGATGCTGTCATTTATTCTAAAACCAATGCCTTGAACTCACACTGCATCGTGAACGCTACTAGTGGGGCTAGAAGATATCAAATTAGCTGTCTGATATGCTAAGGCTGCGGCGATAAACCCTCGAAAAGGTGGGCTGGGGCGGGCGAGTCTGGAGCCAAATTCGGGGTGGGACTGCACACCGACAAAAAACGGGTGGTCCGCCAGTTCGATAGCCTCAACTAAGCCTACACCGCGCCCTTTCATACCGGGAGTTGTGCCTGAAATGGTGAGGCCAGCTTGCTCGAGCTGTTGCACGTATTGTGGGTTCACTTCATATCGGTGGCGGTGACGCTCGAGCGCAGTGTCATCACTACTTGGGTGATAGAGCGTGTGTAAGCGCGTGCCTTGTTTGATCTTCATCGGCCAGTTGCCCAAGCGCATGGTGCCGCCCATGTCGTCTAGCTCGAGCTGCTCCGGCATTAAGTCAATCACTGAATGGGGCGTGTAAGGATCAAACTCGGTTGAGTTAGCTCCAGCTATGCCCGCTACGTGCCGGGCATAATCAATGACCGCAACTTGCATTCCCAAACAAATACCTAAAAACGGAATGTGCTGCTCGCGGGCAACTTTAGCAGCTTGCACTTTGCCCTCAATACCACGCACCCCAAAGCCACCGGGCACCAAAATGCCGTCTAGGTCGCTGAGTTGCGCTAGGCCATCCTCAATAAGTTCTTCAGCATTTACCCAACGCAAGTTGACTTTAGCCTTGTTAGCAATGCCTGCGTGGACAAGCGCTTCGGTCAGGCTAAGGTAAGCGTCTGGCATTGCTACATACTTGCCAATAATGCCGATGGTGACATTACTTTCCGGATGGCGTAGGGTATGAACTGCACGCTGCCAGCCACCGAGTTCAGGGGTGACTTTTTCGAGGCCGAGGCGTTTTTCAACAAAACGGCCCAGACCTTGTTGCTCGAGCATTTCAGGCACAGCATAAATATGATCGCTGTTATAACTGCTAAACACACCGCTAGGTTCCACGTTGGTAAATAGCGCCAGCTTATCGCGAATGTCTTCAGGCGCAGGGCGCTCCGAGCGCAGCACAAGTGCATCTGGTTGAATGCCCACACTGCGCAAGGTGGCCACCGAGTGCTGGGTGGGTTTGGTTTTAAGTTCTTGACTGGTCGATAAAAACGGTAATAGCGTCACGTGTAAATACAGCGTGTTACTAAATCCCTTGGCAAAGCGCATCTGGCGGATGGCTTCTAAAAACGGGAGGGATTCAATATCCCCCACCGTGCCGCCCACTTCCACCAGCACAACCTCAGCATGTTGACCGTGACTGTCAATACTCGCACGGTCAATACGGGCTTGAATTTCGTCGGTCACGTGGGGAATGACCTGGACGGTCTGCGCGAGGTACTCGCCGCGCCGTTCTTTGCTGATGACAGCTTGGTAGACCTGCCCCGTTGTGATGTTGTGTGTCCGCGACAAATCGCTATTTAAAAAGCGCTCGTAGGTGCCAATGTCAAGGTCGGTCTCAGCCCCGTCGGCAGTGACAAAAACCTCGCCGTGTTCATAAGGGCGCATAGTGCCTGCGTCCACGTTGATGTAAGGGTCAATTTTGACGGCTGTGACGCGAATCCCGCGTGCCCGTAAAAGTGCGCCAAGGCTCGAGGTCACAATGCCTTTGCCTAAACTACTAACAACCCCGCCGGTGATGAAAATATATTTTTGCTCCATGAATGTTCACCTTCCGGGGTTTTATCGTAGCATGTGGTGAGCGCCTTGTGATGATGCTAGAGCGCAAGTTTGCTGAGCTGCGTATTACTTGTTGCAAGAAGATTATCCAACGGAAATTGGGATTGCTGCGTGGTTTCAAGCTTTACCGTAAGCCTTAAAAGTGAGATGTTTTTACACGGCTCGAGTCTGACTCGAGCCGTGTGTTAATAACACTTATAGATGGGTAAGCTTTAAAGCAGTATCCCACAGTGCACGCCGCTTTGCTGCATCCAAAATATCCTGCTGCCATTTAGTTTGTTTAGCGTTAGTATTGAAATAGCTGGCGTTGATCCCTTCAACCTCAGGGCTCGAGGCCAGATAAACCGAAGAACGTGCGGCCCGCTCGGGCGCAGATTTGCTAGCACGTTTCATCAGCGGTAACATTAACCGCATCAGCGGCGGCAGCATCTTGGTAGAGAGACTTTGAGTCATGGCTGTGTCGGCTGTGCCAGGGTAAGTGACATTCAACGTAACGTTTGATCCTTTTAACCGCTGTGCCATTTCATAAGACAGTGCGCTCATAGCAAGTTTGGCGTGGCTGTAGTGAGGCAGTGGAATAAAACGTGTTTCGCCCTGCAAATTATCCAAGTTAAGTCGTGTGCCAGGCATTCCACCTGTAAGGTTAACGACTCGAGCCCCGCCGTCAGATTTGAGTATATCGAGCAGCAAGTGCGTGAGCAAAAATGGCGTTAGTGTGTTGATGGCAAAGGTTGCCTCGATGTTATCTTGGGTCAACTGACGCTCTTCATAAAGTCCACCCACATTGTTAATGAGCACATCTAAGCGGTCAAAACGCTCTTTGAAGTTGTCTGCAAGCTGCCGCACGTCAGCTTGCTCGAGCAAATTAGCTGTGAGTAGATGTATATTCTGATGACCACTCTTTGTCTGAATCTCCTCTACAACCTGCATTCCGCGGGCTTTGTTGCGCCCTGTCACCACCACGGTTGCGCCCTGACTTGCAAGGGCTGTAGCGGTTTCTTTGCCGATGCCCCCGGTAGCGCCTGTGATCAGTACGGTTTTACCCGTCATTGTTACCTCTTTCACCTGTCTTTGTGAATTATTCATAGATACTCCCTTTGTAAGATTGTACTGAGCACATGAGGGTAGTTAGCGTAAGTAAAAAGTCCCTATTATGAGCTTGCTATATCCTTTTCAAGATAGGGATAGTCGGTGTAACCTTTATCATTACCACCATAGAAAGTTTCTGGGTTGGGCATGTTAAGGGGGGCGCCCTGTTTGAAACGGCTCACCAGATCAGGATTGGCAATAAAAGGCAAGCCAAAGGCCACTAAGTCTGCGCCGCCTGTTTGTACAATGTCTTGACCGCGCTCGAGATCGTAACCACCGTTAACAACAAGTGGACCTGTAAAGCGTTTACGTAAGCTAGGTGTCATCGGCTCTGGCACAGGTTCATCGGGCGGTAAAAAAGGGTGTCCGGCTGGAAGCTCGAGCACGTGCAAATAGGCTAGGCCAAAAGGATTAAGCTGATCGACAACGAAAGCGAATGTTTCGCTGCGCTTTTCAGTTTCCATACCCATGAGGCGATTTTGAGGTGAAAGACGCACACCTACCCGCTCTGCACCAATGGCCTTAGTTACGGCTGTCACTGTTTCAAGTAAAAACTGTGCGCGCTTCTCAAGCGAGCCGCCATATTCGTCTTCCCGTTTATTACTGCCTGAATAAAGGAATCCTTCAATTAGATAGCCGTTAGCACCATGTAACTCAACCCCATCAAAGCCAGCTTCAATAGCCCGACTTGTAGCTCGAGCAAAGTCACTAATGATCTCGGGAATCTCTTCTTGTGTGAGCGCACGTGGTACAGGATAGGGTTGGGGGCCTTGTGGTGTATAGATTTGCCCATTAGCAGCTAGTGCAGAAGGCGCAACGGGTGCGGCTTCATTGGGTTGTACCGAAGGATGTGAAGCGCGGCCTGCATGCCATATCTGGGCAAAAATACGCCCTCCTGCTTGATGAACTGCTTCCGTGACATTACGCCAACCTGCAAC
>JBCCBI010000196.1:0-10059 GCA_039034155.1 Deinococcota bacterium
CAACCTTGATTGCCTTGAAACCCTTCTCGCTGACCAATGTGCCTTGCTACAACAACAGCCTGAAATCATCAAATCTGCAACTAAGTTTCATTGGTGGCCTGATATTTAGTACTTTATTAGGGGTTTTCTCGGAGTTGGTATCAGCCATGAAATCTCCTCATAAATCTTGTGAGTCAAGCTCTCGTTAATGCTTGAGTTGGAAAAGATGCATAGGTGTATGCATCAGCGCATAGTCTACACGTCTGGCTTCAGATGATGCTAGGGAAGATTGTTAGGTAGAGATATGAGCCCGTTACAGGTAGCTTTCAACCTCAGCCCGGCTCAAGTTGGCTTCCATCAGGCCTTGCGTTGTGACGGCTAGTGCGCCAGCTACGTTGGCAAAACGAGCACTGTCAATCACGCCCCAGCCGCTAAGTTGGGCTACCGCATAGCCCGCTGCAAAACAATCGCCAGCTCCAGTAGGATCAACCTCTTGCACGCTAATGGCGTCAATTGTATTCACATTACTACCAGAGTAAATTTTGCAGCCACGGTCACCTAGTTTGAGGATGACGGTTTCAATCCCGCGCCGTAGCAACCCCCTGGCGGCACTTTCGCCGTCGTCATCTTGCTCGTTAACATCTAGCCCCAAAAGTAAGGCGGCTTCGTGACCGCTGGGCAGGACAACATCAGCTAGGTTGAGAATAGGCTCGCAGAGCGCTTGAATCTCACCTGCACTCAGTAGTTCGGGGCGCAAGTTGGGATCAAAGCTGATGCTGGCACCGACCTCTTTGGCGCGTTTGGCAGCAAAGTAGCAAGCCTCCCTCGCCGTATCGGATAGCGCTAATGATGACCCAGTAATGTGGAGCCAGCGGCAGTGGGTGAGCCAGTCTTCAGCAACATCATTTACATCTAATAAAGCCGCAGCGCTGTGTTTCATGTGGTAGACAAACTGCCTCGAGCCGTCCCCTTTATAGCCCACAAACGCCGTGCCTGTGGTGCGATCGTTAGCTGTGCGAATATGGCTAATATCCACCCCAGCTTGCTGAAGCTTGTTCACACACTGAAAGCCAAAGGCGTCGTTGCCGCACACACCTATAAAGCCCACGTGACCGCCAAGTTGCGCCGCCGCGTGTGTGAAAATGGCTGGCGCACCACTGGCGTAAGGACCTAGAAACGTACCAATTTGGCTTAAGGGACTATCGACCTTGTCCCGCATAATTTCAACCAACAGCTCACCGAGCGAAAGAATATCCGGCCCTGGTGATGGTGGCACGACGGTGAGAGGTTCTGGACTAGGTTCCGATGATGTTAGGGGTGCTTCAACAGATGTATCTGTTGAGGGTGTAGGTGTGTCTATGTCTGTATTTATAGAGTCTGTGTTTGTAGAGGGGATATCTTGCGAGGTCATAACGCTTGTGATCATAGCAGGTTGTGCGAGATGTCTTTGAGCCATCAATAAATGACTGTAGAAAGTCCCCCTATACAAAGAACACCGTAGCCTAGTTCACACATGAAGACATCACACTTAACTCAACTATTTCATCAAAGAACGCGCTAGATTAAATTTCTGTTCACGTGTAGATGCATACCTGTACAACACTATTACGGCATCTACTGAGGGGGTTGAACATGTCAGAAACACGTACTTGGCTTATTACAGGCGCGTCTACAGGCTTTGGGAAACACCTTGCTGAGGTGGCTCTGGAACGCGGCGATGCTGTCGCGGCGACATTCCGCAGGCAAGACCAAGCAGATGCGTTTACAGCTCACGATTCAGGGCGCGCTCATGGTGTGCTTTTGGATGTTACCGATAGCGCTGCAATTGAACCGGCTGTGCAGCAGGTGCTTGCCAAGTTGGGTCATATTGATGTGCTGGTCAATAACGCGGGCTACGGGTTGATTGCGGCTGTGGAAGAGGCGAGTGAAGACGCGGCTCGAGCCCAATTTGACGTTAACGTATTTGGGCCATTGAACCTCATGCAGGCCGTCTTACCGTCTATGCGTGAGCGCAAGCGCGGGCACATCATCAATATGTCGTCATTTGGGGGCGTAGCCTCATTTGCAGGAGCTGGCTTTTATTGTGCGAGCAAGTTTGCGCTTGAAGGTTTGTCAGAAGCGCTTGCCCAAGAAGTTGCGGGGATGGGGATTAAAGTGACGTTGCTCGAGCCCGGTGCTTTCCGTACCGACTGGGCGGGCCGTTCCTTAAAAACCTCTGGCGATTTAGATGCCTATGTAGAAAGTTCCAGAGCCCGCAAGCAGTGGCTCAAAAATGAGCTAGATGGTGCCCAACCCGGCGACCCGCGCAAAGCTGCGCACGCGATTGTAGATTTAGCAGACATGGACGCACCACCTTTACGCGCTGTTATGGGTGATGATGCTGTCGCTGCCGTGCGCGCCAAGCTAGATGCTCAACTTGCTGAGTTAGATTCACATGCGTATCCAGAAAAAGCGTTTGAGTTTGAAGCTGTAGCCTAGTTATAGGGATAAAACATAAGGGCAGCCGTTATGAGCTGCCCTCTTTTGTGACGTGATGCTCGAGCCTCTAAAAATCCGCTGTCACCAAAAGCCAATGGTAGATTTGGTTGTAGCATGTGCTCCTCAAAGTCAAACGTAATTGTGTCTGTAGAGGTTAGATCATCTAAGGCACTCTGCAAAGGCTGCAGCGCCGTAGGTGCGATTCGTAAGGGCGCCAAAGGTGATGGGTTTAGGGTATACGGCTGATAGACAGCCCACCACCATTTGTTGCTACATAAACTGTACTACCTTCGACAAATACGCCTCGCACAACATTACTTCCCAAACCCTCGGCGGTAGTTGTAGTGGTGAAGGTTGCGCCTCCATCAGTCGAGATAGCTAGCCCACCACCAAACGTTGCGGCGTAAACTGTACTGTCTTGGGCAAATACGCCTCGCACAAAGTTATCTTCCAGACCCTCGGCGGTGGTTCTGTTAGTGAAGGTTGTGCCTCCATCGGTTGAGATGGCTAGCCCATCACCATTCGTTGCTGCATAAACTGTACTGCCTTCGGCGAAGACACCTTGTACACTATCATCCCCCAGACCCTCAGCGGTGGTTCTGTTGGTGAAGGTTGTGCCTGCATCGGTTGAGATGGCTAGCCCACCATTCGTCGCTACATAAACTGTACTGCTTTCGACAAATACGCCAAACACAACGTTACTTCCCAAACCCTCGGCGGTAGTTCTAGTGGTGAAGGTTGCGCCTCCATCAGTCGAGATGGCTAGCCCACCACCATTCGTTGCTGCATAAACTCTACTGCCTTCGGCAAAGACGCTGAGCAAATAGTTATTCCCCAGACCCTCAGCGGTGGTTCTGTTGGTGAAAGTTGCACCTGCATCGGTTGAGATGGTTAGCCCACTAAATGTTGCTGCATAAACTGTACTGCCTTCGACAAATACGCCAAACACAACGTTGTCCCCTAGACCCTCGGCGGTGGTTCTGTTGGTGAAGGTTGCGCCTCCATCGGTTGAGATGGCTAGCCCTCTGGCCGTTGCGGCAAAAACTCTACCGCCTTCGGCAAAGACGCCAAGTACAACGTTACTTCCTAAACCCTCAGCAGTGGTTCTGTTGGTGAAGGTCAGCTGGGCAAAGCTAACTGAGAGCAAAAGGTGAAATCCAGTAAGCAGAAAGTACACAAAAGTGGTTTTCTTTAAGCCTAGTGGTATTGAAAATGTGTCCATAGCAACAGAGTAGCAGATAAACTGTGACACAATTTTTACTTGAGCCTCAGCCTCACAAAAAACAACCTCTACTAGCTCATCACTCCAACAAAAAAGCCCCAGCTCGTAAGCTAGGGCAAAGTGATTAGTGTGATTGGGTTAGGCTCGAGCAGGTTTCCCAGTTGCCTTGGGCTGCTTAGGCACGGGCGGGTTGCGTTTGGCGTTGGCTTCAAGGGCTTTTAAGCCCCCAACCAAGGTGACATCTAGCGCTGCGTCTAAGTCACGCACGGCGTGAAAGTCTAAGCTGCGGCGCAAGTGAGTGGGAATATCGTTCAGGTCAGAGTTGTTTTTGTCGGGATACAAAATGTGCTTAATACCTGCCCGCTTCGCACCGAGCATTTTCTCTTTTAGCCCGCCAATTGGCAAGACACGTCCGCGTAGGGTGATCTCCCCAGTCATTGCCACGTCTTTGCGTACGGGAATGCCTGTAAGCGCACTAATTAAGGAACTGGCGATAGCAATACCTGCACTGGGACCTTCTTTGGGTGTGCCGCCAGCGGGTACGTGAATGTGAATTTCTGAGTCATCTAACAAACTCTGCAGAATGCCAAACCGTTCCATATTGCTCTTGGCATAGGTAAGTGCAGCCCGGGCAGATTCTTTCATGACATCGCCCAGTTGCCCGGTGAGCACCAAGCCGCCTTTACCTGGGGTGATGGAGGTTTCCACAAAGAGGATGTCGCCACCAACTGGGGTGTAGTACATGCCCGTTGCTACACCGACAAAGTTGTCTTCGTTTTCAGATTCGGGTGTGAACCGTTCGGGCCCAAGGTATTGCTCGAGGCTGCGTTCGGTGACGCGTACCCGCGTGGTTTCTTTTTCAGCAATACGCCGGGCGCCTTTGCGCGCCAGTGTGCCGAGGGTACGCTCTAAATTACGCACACCAGCTTCCCGCGTATAGGAGGTAATAAGTTTAGAGACAGCCCCATCACTAATAGAAATCTGCCGTTCTTTAAGTCCGTTTTCGCGAACTTGGCGGGGGAGTAAGTAGCGCTTGGCAATCTCCAGTTTTTCTTGCTCAATGTAGCTGGAAAACTCGAGCATCTCCATGCGGTCCATGAGCGGCTCGGGGATGGCCTGCACGTAGTTGGCGGTGGCTACAAAGAGCACTTCGGATAGGTCAAAGGGCACGCCTAGATAGTGATCAACAAAAGCGTTGTTTTGCGCGGGGTCAAGTACCTCTAAAAGCGCAGAGGACGGATCACCTTGGTAGCTGCTACCTAGTTTGTCAATTTCATCTAGCAAAAATACGGGGTTTTTAGTCCCAGCTCGGCGAATGCCCTGAATAATGCGCCCTGGCATGGAGCCAATGTAGGTGCGGCGGTGGCCGCGAATGTCCGACTCATCGCGTGCGCCACCCAGAGAGATGCGTACGTACTCGCGCCCCAGCGACTTGGCGATGGACTTGGCAATACTGGTTTTACCAACACCTGGTGGTCCGGCAAACAGCAGAATAGGTCCCTTATTCACATCTTCTTCGGTGAGGTCGCCAGCTTCAACCCGTTCCATTTTGAGTTTGCGCACAGCGAGGTACTCTAAAACGCGGTCTTTAATTTTTTCCAGACCGTAGTGATCGCTATCTAAAACCTCAGCAGCAGTTTCAATGTTGAGGCTGTCTTCGCTGCGCTCATTCCAAGGTAGCTCGGTAATGGTAGTTAGGTAGGTGCGAATTACCGAGGCTTCAGCCGAATCAGGATGCATTCTGGCGAGGCGGTTGAGTTCGCGCTCAGCTTCTTCAAAGGCTTCTTCGGGAAGGTTGAGGGACTCGAGCTTCTCGCGGAACATCTCAATTTCGTCGTCGTCGTCGCTGCTGCCAGACAGTTCGCGCTGAAGTGCCTTAATTTGCTCACGCAAAAAGTACTCGCGCTGATTACGATCAATTTCTTCTTTAACTTCGCGTTGTACCCGTTTTTGCGTCTCAGAAAGCTCAATCTCGGTATCAATAAGAATCAAGACCCGGCGCACGCGGTCTTCAATGCTGTCTGACTCTAAAACAGCTTGTTTTTCCTCGAGGCTAAAGTCCAAGTGATACGCCACGTAGTCCGCAAACTGCCCGGCGTCTTCCAAGTTCATGATGAACTGAGCAACTTCAGGTTGCACGTTGCGGCTGGTTTCTAACATCTCGGCAAATTTACCTTTGAGTTCGCGGAAAAGTGCGGCTAAGGTGACGTTATCCCCTTGTTCTGGTTCAAACGGTGACACGTCTGCTTCAATGATTGAGTCGTCGTAGTAGCGGTCAATATTAACCCGAGCGAACGCTTGCACCAGCATTTGAATGCTGCCATCTGGGTTTTTCTTCATCCGCAAAATGTTACAGGCGGTGCCCACCTCAAACAGGTCGTCGCCAGTTGGCTCCTGCACTTCGTGGTCGCGTTGACTCACAATAATAATTGTGCGGTCACGGTCTAGGGCAGTGTTAATCGCCCGAATAGAAATACCGCGCCCAGCGTCAATGGGCATGACCATAGTGGGGTACAAAACCGAGCCGCGTACCGGGCAAACAGGTACGGGTGCGTCATAGACGTTACTGGTGGTTGTGTCGGACATAAGTACCCTCCTCGTAAAGTGTTGTGTCATGTGTTTTTACATAAACAGGTTGTGGTCTAACTAGGATGAAATGAATGATGTTCTGAACAAATAAAATGAGATTATCTAACATCTTGGATGCCTCATCACAAACATTGAGTTGAACGTGTGAACTGCAGAAATCTTAGTCATGTTCTATCAAGTTTAAAGACTCCGCTCAATATTGCTGGAAGATGGCTTACATGGAAATCTGAGCTGTCTTTATACGTTGCTTTAACCCATTGTGAACTGCTTAAATGTCTACTTCTTGAAATGGCTAGTTGCTTTGGTCTCGAGTATTTATTGCCAACGGCCGGAACTATCATTTATCAACAGGCGTAAGATTACACAGTGCTAGGTGGCAGGTTGCATAACCTTCCAAGTGATCTAATTGTATGCCGATTTAGCTAGCTCAACCGTGTGGCAGGGTGAGGTGTCGCGTTTAATGTTGTTGGGTTAATGCTTTTAGAGTGGCAAGCTGAGATGTTGTGTCCAACCTTGATGATGGCGCTCGTAAAGGCACAATTCCCACTGGACAGATGAATAAATGTCCACAGTGTGCTTGGCAAGTTGATGCAAGCCTGTATTTTCACTTTCAGGGAAGTCATAAGCAAGGCTCAAGTGAAGCCAATCTTTGAGCCGTAATGGGATAAGCTCGTGTGCTCTATTGGCGAAGTCTGCGGTGACAATTTTTAGATAAGGTGAGCGAATATCTAGTCCGTGAAATTCTGGTTTGAGGATAAGCTGGGTAATTTTGAGTACTGGATCGGGTTTAGGTTGTTGAGCAGCTAGGGCAGCCTCGAGCCAACCTGTAAGCTTAGCCACATCTTTAGCCTCTGCCTCAAAAAAACCCGTAAGTGTGATGTGGGGCATGTAGTTATGGGCTGGGTTAGCTGAAAAGTTAGCTTTCGCAAGTTGAAAGTACGTTTGCAAACTAGCAGCAAGGTCACCAACCGGACACGCGTAGACGATGAGTTCAACGGACATTATCCTATTATGCCCATTGAGATTTAAGACTGCGTGAGTAAGTGTCAACTTATCTCTAAAGTTTTTACGCGGGTAAGCTATTGCTAATGATGAGACTTCCTTGGTTTTAAAACTTCCTTCTTAGGTTATTGAAAAGCGCGTGAAATACGCCCGAAGAAACTTTAGACCTCGAGCTTGATAGCTGCTTTTATCAAGATGCTTACTCACCTTCATCCGCATGTCGGATAACCGTAGTCACCTCTAGTTTTCGCAGTTCAGTTACAAGCTGTCTTTACTCAAATCACGTAAAGCTTTCCTATTTACCTGATTCAGCATAAAATACACCATGACGGTTCGGCCAGAAATCCGCGCGCTTGCGCCGTATCACTTTAAAGCGTTTGATCAGCCTATCAAACTTGACCAAAACGAGTCGCCGTACGACCTACCAGATGCCCTCAAAGATGCCATCAGCACACGCGTTCGCGAGTTGGCGTTTAACCGCTACCCAGAAATTATAGGGCAGTCCTTGCGGCAAAAAATTGCTGACTATCATGACTGGCCGGAGGCTGGCGTGATGGTCTCGGGGGGGTCAAACAAGCTCATTCGCACCTTTGTAGAGGTGTGTGGTGTGGGTGAAAGTATGCTCACGGTTGCGCCGACGTTTTCAGTCTACGCCTTGCAAGCTCCCATTTTGGGTGCAAGACTCCTAGAAATCCCTCTTAATGATGATTTTTCGTTACCTATGGAGGCATTACTGGAAGCCCTAAGCAAAGATCGCGGCGTTTTCTTTTTAGCTAATCCAGCCGCGCCCACCGGAAACTTGTTTGACCGCCGTGATGTTGAAATCCTCGTCGAGGCCGCCTATCCCAACTGGACGGTTGTCATTGACGAAGCTTACTATCAATTTTCAGAAACTGACTTTAGCGATTTAGCTAAGCGTTACGATCATGTGGCGTCCCTGCGCACATTCAGCAAAGCGTTTGCCCTTGGGGGCGTGCGTTTGGGCTACACGTTAACCTCCCCAAAATTAGCTGAGCAACTTGAAAAAGCACGGATGCCCTTTGCCATGTCGGTCTTACAACTGGCTGCAGGTCACTGCGTGTTGGACGCGCCAGATTACATTCAGACCTATATCAACGAAGTCAAAACCGAACGCCCGAAAGTGAGGCAAGCTTTGGCTGAATTAGATGGTATCCAGGTTGAACCGTCGGTGACCAACTTTATGATTTTTAAGGTGAGTGACCCCGCGCGGTATTATCACGGACTTATGGATAGAGGTGTGTTGATTCGCCGTCAGGATCACATTCCGGGCTTGGATGGTTACTTGCGAGTGTCATTAGGAACGCCTGCAGAAAATGATGCGTTTATTGATGCCATACAACACGTTCACGCTGAGGTTGGCACTCAAAAGGCTCAACAAGTGACGACATCTGGCAATAGCCATGCTGTGGGACTTGATGTACCGGAGGGCGGTCATTCTTTAGATGACGATAGCTCGGAGAAAGCAGTTGATAAAGAGGTCATCTTGTGAGTGAGGTCATCACAACTCGCCACGCAAGTGTTGAACGGCAAACCAATGAAACCTCCGTCAAGGTAAATCTGGATTTGGATGTGCCTGCTGGGGGGAAGGTGACGACGGGGCATGGGTTTATTGATCATATGCTCGAGCAACTCATCCGTCACGGACGGTTTAACTTGGAAGTTCAAGCAACCGGCGACCTCCACGTAGACGTGCATCACTTAGCTGAAGATAGCGGCATCACCTTGGGTCAAGCCTTTGCCGAGGCACTTGGCGATAAACGCGGCATTGAACGTTATGCAGATGCTTGGGTACCTATGGAAGAAACCCTTGCCCACGTGGTGATTGATATTTCCGGGCGGTCCTATATTGCGTTTGACCCAACTGGTTACGAGGGCAACTGCCAAGGGTTTAACGCCCATCACCTGCGGGAAATGTTGCGCGGGTTTAGTAATCACTTAGGCATCAACTTACATGTGCGGGTGTTGTCTGGGGTGGAAACCCATCATGTCTGTGAGGCAGTAGTCAAAGCATTTGCGCGTGCACTTTGGCAAGCAACTCGCATTACCAGTGACGCACTCCCATCTACCAAAGGGCTTTTATAAAAATCAACATGTGTAAAGGAAGACTATGGATACCGTCTTAATTGATTACGGCGCAAGCAACTTGCACAGCGTACACAAAGCGCTCGAGCACGCCGGCTTTAGCGTCTGCTTAACTGACTCACCTGAGCGCGCTGCCCAAGCAGATGTGCTTATTTCCCCAGGACAAGGTCACTTTGGTCAGGTGATGGAACGCTTTTTAGCTGGTGGCTTTGAGCCTGTGGTACGTGCGCACTTGCAAGCAGGTAAGCCGTTTTTAGGCATTTGTGTGGGCTTGCAAATTCTGATGGAGGCGTCTGAAGAAGCGCCAGATGTGCCCGGTTTGGGCTTACTTGCTGGGCGGGCACGGCGTTTCCCTGAAGGGAGCGGCCGCGAGCGCGTGAGTGTACCGCAGATGGGCTGGAATCAAGTGTTTTTCCAAGGGAGTAGCCCGCTGTTTGAAGATATTAACGACGGTGCGTTTGTTTATTTTGCAAATTCTTATTATGTTGAGTTTGATGAAGCTGTTGTTCACAAGTCTATTCAAGTCGCGCAGATAGACTCAGCGCCGCAAGTGACCAGTGCTGTAACGCATTACGGGCGGGTGAGTTTTCGCAGTGCGGTGTCCCTTGGGGCTATTCATGCCACTCAGTTTCACCCTGAAAAAAGTCAGCATGTTGGTCTCAGGGTACTTGGTAACTTCCACCGTC
>JBCCBI010000197.1:0-10016 GCA_039034155.1 Deinococcota bacterium
CTGCGTTTGGATGGACGTAAGCACCGCCAGTGAAATATCGAGGGCGTTCATGCCATCCTCAATCGCAGCAACTTGACGGGGAGCATCTTGGGTGAGCTCGAGGTAAAACTGGGCAATCTCACGCCGCCACGGGTCAAGTAAGTTGGCATCAGAACTGTCCCTAGTCCAAGTTGTTGTACCTTGCCCGTCATTCAGGGTAATTTCTTCGTTCCAGTTGGCACGCACCATGCCGCTGGGACCAATATAGGCGTGTGTTTCAACCGCCTCAACACCTGTGGGTAGCCCCCACGACACTTGAATGTGTCCGTGACAACCGTTGGGGTAGTGCAGGCTAATATGTGCGCTGTCCACGGCTTTGTGGGTTATGCCTGTAAGCTCGAGCTTATCCTCACTAAAGGTGTAGCCATGCGCCGACACCGTTTCAGGATGACAGCCAAAGATACCCTCCCACAGGTTAAACACGTGGCAACACATATCAATAATTGGCCCGCCATTCGCATTGGCGTCGTGCATGAGGCGTTTGGGACGGATTCCTGCTGCAATGGTTGCATGTGCCAGTAAGGGACTACCAACGCGCTCACAGGCACTTACTAGCTGCGGATACGCTGGGTCAAAACGGCGCATAAAGCCAATGCGTAATTCTTTGTGGTTTGTTTGAGCTGCTTGCTTCATTGCCTTAGCATCTTCAAGCGTAAGTGCCACTGGTTTTTCGCAGAGAACATGCTTGCCGTTACTCAGTGCAGTCAGGCTTATAGGCGCGTGCAAAAACGTTGGTGTACAGACCGAGACAACCTGAATGTCTGCGCCTACATTTTTAAGGGCATCTTCAAGACTCACGAAAGCTTTTGCGTTATGAGTTGCCGCAACTCGCTCAGCAAGTGGTTTATAAGCATCACAAATAGCCACAAGGTGCGCCCCAGCTTGCTGCCAGTGTTGGGCGTGGCGTCTGCCCATATCTCCTGCGCCTACGACAGCAACACCGAGTGTCATGAACGTAGCCTCAATACAGATGGGCTCCAGTGTGCGCACATGCCAAAGTAACATTGCTTAAAAGATTTTATGAGTAGAAGATGTGAAGAAGACATGATTGGCATTGTAGCCCGTCTGAAGGCAACACGTAACGTCTTCTGAAGCGTCAAAGGCATCTTAAATTGTCCGTGAGTAGGCAATAAAAAAAGCGCTCTTTCCGAACGCTGGTAAAATGAAGTATACACCTTTATGCGGTATTCGTCAAGTCTATGCAGACTTACAGTAGAAAATACAGCATTGCATGACCTGCTGATCTGATTGATACGTCATTTATAAGTTGGGTTGATGCAAATTGAGGACTAGAGCATCTCAAATCCTTGATGAGTCAAGATGCTATCAACGTGATATCACACGGCACTAAAGGACATGGATGCTTTTGTGTTAACCTCGCCACACGATAAAACAGCTTCAGTCAACTCATCAGATAGAGGTGATTACAGGGATAGTTAAGGTCCATGGGAAGGGGGTAGACGGCTCGAGCCAAGTGCTAGTTCCTCCTAATTTGTAAAAAGTTGACAAACACCTGACGATAGCTGCGAATAATAGTGTGTTCAAGCAAGTATTACCTTGCATTGGAAGGAGCAAGTTATGACACGCATCACAGTAATACTCAAAGGACGGTTGACGTCTTTCCTAGCTATTTTGTTACTGGGCTTGGTTGCTTACAGCACGGCTCAGGAACCTCTTGTTATGGCTATGAGCGCGCAACCGGAAACCCTTGACCCCCATATCACCTCGGCAACGTCCTCGTTTCAAGTGACCAAGTCACTGTATGACACCCTAGTTGAGGCTGACCAAGCAGGTGTTTTGGTGCCGGCGTTGGCAGATAGTTGGAATATTAGTGACGACGGACTCACCGTCACATTTAATCTGGCTGAGGGCGTCATGTTTCATGATGGTAGTAACTTGGATAGTACTGATGTAGCAGCGACGCTCGAGCGCTTGTTAGCTGAAGAAACAGCCTCACCCAAAGCAGAAGAATTTCAGACTATCGTCAGTACAGAAACCCCAGACGAGTTAACAGTTGTGCTGAGCCTCAGTGAACCTTCACCTGCCTTACTTGCGTCACTTGCGTCAGGTTGGGGTGCTATTTTACCCTCTGAAAAAATTGCTGAGGGGCACGACTTTGCCAACGACCCGGTGGGTACGGGCCCGTTTATGTTGGAAGACTGGGTGCGCGACAGCAACTTGCTGCTCACCCGTTTTGAAGATTATTATCAAGGTCCAGCAGCCAGTGAGCAGGTACGCTTGCGTTTTGTGACGGACAGCGCGGTGCAACTTCAGGGCTTGCTCGCCGGTGATTTTGATGTCATCAATACTGTTGCAAGTGCAGATATTCCCATGGTGGACGGTGAGGATGGGCTCGAGCTTATCCAAGAACCTTCTGGCCTTGTGCTGGTGGCTGCAGTGAACAATCGCCGCGAGTATCTTGCCAATCCATTGGTGCGTCAAGCGTTTAATCATGCTATTGATAAAGCAACAGTGCTCGAGGTTGCTTATGGTGGCGGCACGCCCGTAGGCACCTTTATGGAAGCTGGCAGCCCTTGGTATCCCGCCAGCATCACCCCGTTTGCTTACGATCCTGAACTGGCCAGCAGTTTGCTAGCCGAAGCAGATTTCCCCATGGATCAAGTACTGGACATTGTGTTGCCGCAACCTTTTGAAGCGCACATCACCGCTGGGCAAATTGTGCAAGACATGCTCAGTGAGGTAGGTATTCAAAGTGAACTGCGTGTTGTCGAGTGGGGCGTGTGGCTTAGCGACATCTTCCGGGGTGAGCGCGACTTTGACATTACGGTGATTGGTCATACAGGTAAGCTTGACCCAACCGGTAGGCTCGGCGGTTACGGCGACCCAGAAACAAATTATGTTGGCTACACCAGTAGCGACGTGACCGAACTTCTCGTCCAAGCGGCCCAAACGCCAGACGTGCTAGCGCGTGAAAGCCTCTATACAGATGCCCTTACCGCCATGCACGAAGACGCGCCGTTTATCTACTTTGGCACGCCGTTTCGTACCTACGCCCAACAGGTAGAGGTGGACGGTTTTTGGATTACCCCGTTACTAGATACCTTTGATTTTCATGGGGCAAGTAAGTAGGTATCATCCGTAATAATTTGAGGGGCTAGCTTGGCTAGCCTCTTTTTTGTCATTTTTAGGGATGTCGATGCCAGCGTCTTATGATCTAGGTTCAGGATGGTAATGTTGACACCCTGCTGAATAGAACCAGGTTGCATAGGATCAAGTTGGATAGGTAGGTGAGGGATGATACGCAAATGGGTAGGGCAACTTGCCAGTATCGCAGTAACGCTGGTGTTGGTGCTGTCGCTGGTGTTTGTCGGCATGCGCTTATTACCCGGAGATGCTGCCAGCTTGCGTGCAGGTACCGACGCAAGTGATGCCCAAGTCACCGCCATCCGTGACAGTTTGGGGCTAGCCACACCGTGGCTAAGCCAATTTGGTGCGTACTGGCAGGGTTTAGCAAGGGGCGACCTTGGTACGTCGTTTCGGGAGCAGCGCCCGGTGACGCGGATTGTTGCTGAACGCTTGCCTGTGACCGTCCAACTTTCCCTCGTGGCCCTGACACTTACCTTACTTTTAGGGTTGGGTCTGGGAATGGTAGCTGGGCTGAATCCGGGTCATATGGTCGAGCGTGTAGTACTCGCTGTGACGACGTTGGGGTTAACGTTACCGGGGTTTTGGCTAGGCTTTTTGTTGTTGCTTTTGTTTGCGGTACAACGCGACTGGTTTCCGCTGATTGGCTTTGACACCACAGGTGGCGCACTAGCGAGGTTGCACGCGCTCACCCTACCTGCGCTAACTTTGGCAATTCCCAATGCAGCCCAGTTAGCTAGACTGACCCGCGCAGAGGTGCTCGAGCTACGCCATGCTGACTTTATTCGGACAGCAGGCAGCAAAGGCCTTGCTCGAGTTGCCGTCATTCAGCACATCACCGCGAACGCACTCCCCAAAGTATTGCCGCTCGTGGCACTTACCTTGGGCGGCTTGCTCACCGGTACGATTGTGGTGGAGCAGGTGTTTGGTTTACCGGGGTTGGGGCTTGCCATGTTGGGTGCTATTGCCGCCAGGGATTACCCAGTTGTTCAGGGCATCACCATTGTGGCGGTGTTGGTTTACATCGCTGTGAACGCCCTTGCAGATGCACTGCAAATGCTCAGCGATCCAAGGTTGCGCTATGGCTAACGTCGTGCTTCGACGCATCTTTCAATACATCAACCTAACTGTCATGACCTCAGTATTACCTAAGCCAGCTGAGGTCACAGATGCAAGCTAAACCACCAGTCACATTCACCTCAACATCTCCTGAACTATCTCCCGAAGCATCACCAACACATAGATTGAGGCTGCCAAGTTGGCTCAATAGTCGTGTTTACGTGGGTGGATTCCTTCTAGGACTGCTGATTGTGGCAAGTGTGGCTGCGCCGTGGTTGTCGCCATTTGACCCGCTCAAACCGGACTACCGAGCCCGCTACGCGCCGCCGAGTGTGTGTCACTGGTTGGGAACGGACGACTTGGGGCGAGATATTGTTACACGGGCTTTACATGGTGGACGAGTTTCACTAAGTATTGCGCTTGTGAGTACTGTGTTAGCTGTCACGTTGGGAACAGTGCTAGGGATGTTGGCTGCGGGCACAGGTGGGTTACTTGAAACGAGTTTGACACGGTTCTTTGATGCCATCTTGGCGTTTCCGGGGTTTTTGTTGGTGCTATTAGTTGTGGCAATTTTGGGTGGTGGCAGTCCGCAGACCATTGCGGCGCTCGGGTTTGCTAGTTCACCGCTCTACTTCCGGTTAGCTAGGGCCTACAGTAAACAAGTCTTGCAAACAGATTACGTGCAAGCTGGGCGGGCGCTGGGAGCCACTAAGTTGCGCTTACTGGCAGTGCATGTGCTCCCCAATATTGCGGGGTCGCTACTTGTACAAGCCTCGAGCACCGCAGCAGTCCTGCTACTCGTCGAAGCATCTTTAAGCTATCTAGGTTTAGGCGTTGCCCTACCCACCCCAAGCTGGGGTAACGTGCTGCAAGATGCTAGGGCATATTTAACTCGCCAACCGTGGGCGGCTGTTGGGACAGGCGCGTTTTTGGCAGCAGCTTCGCTGAGTTTGCAACTGATTTCAGACGGTCTGCGTGATAGTTTAGACCGCCATTAACAACAGCAACACCACGACCCAGTGATACACACGTGTTAACTAATGAAATCTCCCCTTCTCCCTTTCACCCCTTCCCTCTTACTTAACGCACAACATCACCTGTCAGGTAGTTGTGACAGCATCTTGTAAAGCTGCTACAACAATCAATATCACAGAGACAACTTGGCTAACAAAGGTGGCATTGAATAGAGTTATTGATGCCATGATGAGTTGATGTGAGCATCAACTTTCGCGTTAATATCAGATAGCGATGCTTGTAAGTCTGTGATGTAATGGCATCTTTGAATACTATCTCCACCGAAGGACTTAATATGAAAACACTATTTATTGGCGATATTGTGGGCGAACCGGGTCTTGCCTACCTAGAGCAACATCTCACAGATTTTGTAACCCGCGAGCAAGTTGATGTGGTGATTGTCAACGCTGAAAACATGGACATCACCCGGCATAGCCCTTCGATGGGTAATTGCGGTATGACTGAAGCGTCGCTAAAACGCTTGCTCGAGCTACCTATCGACATGATTACCGGCGGCAACCATTCGTGGGACGGCCCCGACTGGCAGCGCGTTCACGAGCACCCCAAAGTGCTGCGCCCGCTTAACTACGGCACACACGCCCCAGGTCGTGGTTGGGGTGTGATTGACAACGCAAACATGGCTGTGGTGAACGTCGTTAGCCGAGGAGCACTTCCTTTGGCAGATGACCCCATCGGCACGCTCGAGGCTTGTGGTGACCTATGGCAAGGTGGGTTTGAGGCCATTATTATCGATATGCATGGGGAGTCCGTCACTGAGAAGCAGATGGTTGGCTTTGCCTTTGACGGACAGGTGACGGCTGTGCTCGGCACGCACACCCATGTGGCTACGCTAGATACGCGCGTTCTTCCCAAAGGAACAGCTTATGTTTCTGATGTTGGCATGACCGGTCCTAGTGGAGGCTTACAAGGGTACAACCCGCAGGTAATGGTAGACAGCAGGCGCTTGCGACTTCCGGTGGAAGGTAAGTTGATGTTAGCAACGGGGGAATTAGAGCTTGGTGCTGTGCTCATTACTCACGATGCAGGTCAGGCGAGCAGCATCGGTAGAATTTTAAGCTTTGCTGAGTAAGTAGATGTTCTAACTAAAGGTCTAGATAGACAACAAGATCTGCTTCGAGTTGTTGTACACCTTCGCTAACTGTAATGTGGCGACCTATAAAGCTAAAGTTTTCCACAACGTCTGGGTTGCGTTGTCTGGATACAAAGCGGGTGCCTTCATAGAGCTCCCGTTCTGTTGTTGGGTAGCGCTTGCCTACATCTCGCGCAGTGCGAAAGCGGGTGTAGCGGTAGCGCACAGGAACGTCGTCACCGTCACGGCCGCGAATAAGCGCCGCGTCTGCACCTAAGTTGCGGGCGCGCTCGAGCAACTCCTCAGCAAGCTCTGGCGCAGCCGCGTTTTGTGCGGTAATGGTAATGGTGCCAATGGCGGCATAGGGCGTGTCAATAAAACCGTCTTCATCCACAATGTAAATATCAACATCACCTTGGTTGATGCTTTCAGGTAATTCACCAGATAAGTTAAACGTGCTTTCGGGCGCAACCACCGTAGGCGCGCAGGCAACTAGCGCAAGACTAGCGAGAACAACTAGTATAGAAAGTTTCATGGTGCTAGCTTACCAAGTGGAAGGTGCTAACCATCGTCAAGTTTCTACTAAAAATGTGTGTGAGCATTCATGAAATGAAAAAAGAGCAGGGGAGATGCAAAGACGCAATTACTGAGTTACAAGCTTAGGTCTGTTCCCAAAGCAAATGGTTGTCAGCTAAAACAGGACTAACTCTGCCTTCGTCGCGTAGGTAGCTCAAGTAAGCCGTCACTGTACAAAGGTTGAGGGTGTAACGAGGAATGTCCGTCATGTTAATGCCAAGCGCGTTACAGGTAAGGCCTAACACGTCTGCACTCGAGCCGCCTTGACATGCGTTGTAGACAGCGTCAGCAGCATGGTCAAAAGCCTCGAGGTTGGCCTTAACTAAGCCCTTGATGTCCTCAGTAGGGTCGCCATGCCCCGGTAAGATGACGCTGGTATCATAATCAGTCAACTTTGCAGCACTTGCTCGTTGCTTGCCAATGTCTTGTCCAAACGGCAGTGGATATTTACTCAACAAACTTGTGCCAAAAATAGCGTCTGCAGCAAGCAGTACGCCATCAACTAAAAGCGAGTAATGCACGTGGGCGTGCCCTGATGTGTCGATGACCTCAAAATTGATGCCAGCAATCTCTAAGGTTCCCGGCGTCAAGATAGTATCTACCCGTGACGGTTTGGCGAGTAGCCACTTGGACATCATCTCAGTTAAAGGTTTGGCACCGTTGAATAAATAGATAGGCTCGAGCAACGGACTTTGCATGAGGCTGGACTCGAGTGGTGGCGCGTACACCGGCACATCAAATTGCCTCAGCAAGTAGTCATTGCCACCAAAGTGATCAGCATGTGCGTGCGTGTTGATGATGGCCACGGGCGTAACGCCCAGCGCCTCACAAGCTTTGCGGAGCTTGCGACCGCCATCTTTGTCTTGCCCGGTATCAACTAAGACGGCCTCACCAGAACCGCTCACAACAATCGCTGCGTTGACACCGCCGGGTAAATAATAGACCTGCTCACTGAGAGACTCGAGTGCTGATGACATAAGCTAGTCTAGCCTGTAAATTTGAGGTGGGTGAAGCTTAAGCTCGCGTGAATCTGGCGATGTAAAAGCCGTCTAGCCCGCCTTCAGGGATAATATAATGACCAAGGCTTTGGTGGATGTTTGCAACGGGTAACTCAAACACTGAGGCTGTAAAGTCAGAATGCGTCTCCAAAAACCAGGTTGCGTTATCTTCTGCTTCAGCTTGCTGCAGAGAGCACACGGCATAAACAAGGTTGCCTCCAGATGCGCAAAGTGCAGCGGCCGTGCTTAAAAGTTGCTTTTGTAAATCAGCAAGCTCGGTGATAGTTTCTGGCGTAACGCGCTGGCGTAATTCAGGATTGCCGCGCAGTGTACCTGTACCGCTGCAGGGGGCATCTAGCAAAACGTAGGGTGCTGGTGCTTCGTCTAGTGGTGTGCGCAAGTCATGGGTGATGCTTGTGGCGGTGAAACCAAGTCGGGTGAGGTTGCGTTCAGCCCGTTCCAATTTAGCCGCTTGATTGTCCACACTGATGACCTGAGCGCCCATCCCTGCCAGTTGTGCTGCTTTGATGCCGTTGCCACTAGCAAGGTCAAACACGCGCGTACCTGCTGCCGGATTGAGTAGGGTAACAGGCAGCCTCGAGCTAGGATTTTGCGGTTGAAGCCAGCCTTGTTTGAAGGCGTTGAGGTGTTGTAAAGGCTTGCTAGGACGTAGTGCTAAGCTGTGCTCAACGGGTCCAGCACGTACCTCACAACCCTCAGCTTCTAAATTTTCGCGTGCGCGATCATCGTAAACGCTGACCCAGAGTGGTTCAGGTTGGTTCATGCCTGTTGCAATGCGCTCAGCGAGGCCATCATCAAACTGGGTTTGCCATATGTCATGAAGCCATTCAGGTAAGCCGTGCTGTGTACTAGAAGGTAAGTCATTGAGCCTATCAACTCGCCTTAACACGGCATTTACTAACCCTGCCAGACGCGGTTCGTGACGTTTGACGACATCTACCCAAGCATTGACAGCTGCAAACCTAGGTGTCTCGCGAATTAGAAGTTCGTAGCTGCCTAAGCGCAGGGCGTTGTAGACCAACGCAGGTAATTTGTGGGGGCGTTTGAGTTTGGGTGCGAGGCAGGCCTCGAGCAAAACTTGATACCGCAAGGTGCCATACAGCAAGTCTGTGACTAAACTGCGGTCTTGCTTTGAAAGTGAATGTGAATCTAGTGTACTTGCCAAGACAGCCTGTGAAAAAGCGCCGCGATGAACACGGCGCAGTGCGTCAGCAGCAAGCTGTCTTGCTGTTGTTGAAGGTGATGGTGATGGTACAGGTTTATTTGGCGGTGTGATTAGTTACGCCTAAACATACTCATGTAGTACAAAAGCCACATGATGGACGTAGCGGCTGCAGCAACATAGGTCATGGCAGCAGCGTTTAACACGCTACGTGCACCAGCGCTATCTTGTTGCGTTACTAAACCCATTCGGTTCATTTGCTCGAGCGCACGCTTGCTAGCGTCAAACTCAACGGGTAGCGTAACCAACTGAAAGAGCACAGCTCCACCAAACAAAATAACTCCGAACATGCCTAGACCAGCCAGATTTAAAAACAACCCTGCAATAATTAAGATCATGCCAAAACGGTTGCCAATATTGGCGACGGGCACAAGTGACGACCGCATTTCTAGGGGTCCGTAAGCTTTGGCGTGCTGGATGGCGTGACCGACTTCGTGAGCAGCAACCGCCATGCCTGCCACACTAGGGCGCGTGTAGTTGGCTTCAGAAAGGCGTACAACTCGGCTACGTGGGTCGTAGTGATCGCTTAACATGCCTTTGACGGGTTCAACGCCGACACTTTGTAAACCGTTGGCGTCTAAAATGGCCCTAGCGGTTTCTTGGCCAGTTAAGCCAGATGCGTTGGGCACGTTCATGTATTTGTTGTAGGTGTTGCGTAACCACATCTGCACAATGCCTGTGATGGCAAAGGTAAGTAGAAAAATAGGGAAGTATCCCATAGTGTGAATGAACCTCCTTCAAGGTGTGTAGCTTATCTCTAGGGTGTTGCCAAATGCAACACGCTTACTGACTCTTATTATCGGCATAATGACACAGCAACTTGTTGTGCTAGGCCGTCAGACAAATCACCCCCACCAATCCAGGGTTTAGCATCGGTCTAAAAGCGGGCCAG
>JBCCBI010000198.1:0-9978 GCA_039034155.1 Deinococcota bacterium
CGAGGTACTTAGCTCGAGCCACCACATTGCCGAGCTATCATCAGCTTTGTTACTACCTATTGATGATCTAACCAAAACAACTTGATGATCTAACCAAAACAACTTGATGATCTAACCAAAACAACTTGATGATCTAACCAAAACAACTTGATGATCTAACCAAAACAACGATGTAGGAACTTGATGTAGCTAATGCATCATTTGCTGGGTAATGCTCGTTAAAATTGATACCCACCGCCGCAAGCATATGTTTTGATGCACACATGCTGTTTGTCACAGGTCTCGAGCAACCTAAAAACACTCTTTAAGGCTACACTTACTCGAGACACTTCCATCTCCCAAGTTCAATCAACTGCTGCTTACACGCGGGTCAGCAATGCGGTGCTCCGTTTGCTTATACGACACAAAGCCCACTGACTGATACACAGACAGTGCCCGCGGATGGTCAAGCGTACAGGTATGCACCCACAGCCGTGTCACCTTGATATCTTCTTGCCACGTTGATTGCCAAGCTGTCTCACAAAGATATTGCAAAAACCGCTTGCCCACACCGCGACCAATAAACTCAGGCATTAAGCCAAAATAGGCAAGTTCCACCTGACCAGGTGTGCGCGTGTCCAGTTCGCCGTAGCCAGCGGGCACACCCTCAACATAAAGCACGTGCACATGTACCTTGGGGTCTTGCACAATGCGGGCTAGTGCGTCATCACTCAAGCGGCGGCGCTCGTACCAAAGCCACGGTTCACCCACAGTGTTATACAGGTAGCGGTAAAACGAAATCGTCGGCGTTTTAGCAATTATCACCTGTGTGCCGGCTAGCAACGCTGGTGCGGCGGCAGGTGACGTCAACATCTCGAGGTAGGTAATCGTCACATCTAAGGTGCCAGCACGAGCTGAGGCTACATCGAAATTATCCAAGAGATTGTCTGAGTTGAGATTGTCTGAAGCTTCCCGAGGCATCGTCACAGCCTATCATCAAGCAGGCTGCCCACGCGCTCATCAACGTGCTATGATGCACCTATGCAGCGCAGCCGGGCCGAGCTCGAGGCCATGACCCACGACCAACTCGTCGATAGAATTTTAGAGATGCAAGACATTTTGCGGGAGGGTCTAGCGGTGCGCGACTCACTCCATCACTTGTTAAACGACCTGCTTAAAGCTAAAGCACACGAAGTTGAAGCGTATGCCAACGCGCTACCTAGCGACCTCTCGCAAGACGATACTGAGTTAAAAATCCTCTGGGCAAAAGCGCGTCACGCGGTATCCAACCCTCAGGGCTTAGTTGTAGATGAATCTATTTGAACATAATCAACTTTCAAATGAGATAATCAATCGCTAGTCCAGTTCTAGAATTTCATGTACGGTTGAGTTTCAAAAGTGAGCTGTAGGAGGCCCTATGGAATTATCTACTTGGTTACTATTTGTAAGCTTTGCAACCATCAGCATTATTAGTCCGGGGCCTGCCGTATTACTATCAGTCACAAATAGCCTCAAGCATGGACTGTCAAAATCACTCTTCTCATCGCTTGGCAATATCACAGGTATCCTAGTGATTTCTAGTGCTGCCGCCTTAGGACTAGGCACAATACTACAAACCTCAGCACTTTTGTTTACCTTTTTCAAATTTGCTGGGGCACTCTATCTTATTTATCTAGGCATTCGCCAATGGCGATCAAGAGTAAATGCGTTTACTCATGTGCCAGGTGAGGCAGTTCTACAACAATCACACCGACAATCATTCGTGCAAGGCCTGTTGATTGCCGTCACGAATCCCAAAGCAGTTCTGTTCTTCACAGCTCTGTTTCCTCAATTTATCAATCCTGACACAGCTTTTTTCACTCAAGTGCATATATTAACGTTTACGTTTATGTCCTTGTCCTTAACTACCCTAGCTGTTTATGGTTTGGGTGCTAGCTCAGCTCGAGCTTGGTTTTCTCAAGGTCAGCGGGTCTTGTGGTTTAACCGAATTTCAGGAACTATCTTTGTCAGTTTAGGTTTAGGCATGCTTCGTTTGAGAAGTAAAGCAACGTAGTGTGAGACCATCACTTGGTACTTCCACACAAGGTCGATGAGTGAGGCAGTACCCGAAACATTACACCTCACCCTGCTGCGGCATGGTCGGTCACGCGCAGACGATGAGGGCGTTCACGAAGGACGTTATGACAGTCCGCTTACAGAAATTGGACAACAGCAAGCACACGCCCTAGCAGCTTACTGGGTAACCCAAGGTAAGCGCTTTGATAACGTCATCAGCAGTAGTTTGTGCCGTGCCAGTGAAACAGCAGCTGTCATCTGTCAAGCGTTAGAACTTTCCTACAAAACGTCTGATGTTTGGCAAGAGTTTGACAACGGTCCACTCGCAGGACTTGCTCGAGACGTCGCGTTAGAACAATATCCTCCACCCACATTTCGCAGTCGTTACGCACCGTTTACAAATACAGGTGGCGAGACGCAACTTGCGTTTCGTCAACGTGCGCAAGTTGGCTTGAGCCGTTTATGGCAAAGCCCTCACACACGCGTGTTGGTGGTTGCTCACGGAGGTATCTTAAATGAGGCACTCAAGGAACTTCTTGGCGTAAGTAGGGGCAGTTTTGCCTTTGGCGATACCGCATTTGCAGAGGTACGTGTTTACAAAGATCAAGACCATGCGCGCCTTTTGGGTGTCAACTTACAACCTCACCTAACTGATAAACCTCACTTGATGCTATAAATCAGTGATGGCGTCTAAAGACGAGGTTTTTCAGCACATTTACGAGCTAGCAGCACAAGACGACGATGTTATGGGACTCTTTTTGTCTGGCTCGAGGGGCAAAAAGTTTGCAAATCAATTCTCGGATTATGATATTCGCATTGTATTTAAGAACGATGTCAACATCACTCAGGCATCTTCAACCTACAGCAAATTCACCAAAAAACAAGCTATCGACATCATCTTATTTAGCTTGAGTCAGCTTCAGACCTACGCAGAGTTTGGCAGTGCTAACGCTTGGGACAGATACAGTTTTACGCATGTTGAGGCGTTGATTGATAAAGACGGCACACTACAACCTCTTATTGATACCAAAGGGAAAGTGCCTCCAGAACAGCGTCACGAATATATTATAACTTGTTTGGATACACTGATTAATTCTTGCATTAGGTCGTTGAAGTGTCACCGTATTGACGACACCCTTGGCGCAAAACTTGAAGCTAGCGGTGGCATTTTGCATCTATTCAACGTTGTGTTTGGGCTCGAGGGTAGGCACGCACCGTTTCTCAGTTATCTAACGCGCGAGTTAACACATTATCCCCTTGAGGCTTTTCCACTTGCTAGTGATGAGCTCTTAACGCACATCACCCGTATTGTTGATACTGGCAGCATTACATCGCAACAGCATCTTATGCATCACATTGAGGTGTGCTGCAAAGACGTAGGACTTGCTCACATTTTTGAAGCTTGGCAGGATGATTGGCCGTGGTTTTTAAACTACCGTTCTCAAACTACCAAACCTGATTGTTTGTAACTAGCTCGGTAGGCCGTTTGCCAGCATCTGCGCAGCAACTTCTTTAAATAACTTGCCTGTCAGCATTGCAGTCAGACCATTGCTATCCAGCTTAGGCAGGTCTTCTTGTGGATTAAACTCAACAATGTCGGCAGCGATGATAGGCACGCGCAGTGCGTGAATCACATCTAGCACTTGTCGTGTTGTCAGTCCGCCAGCTTCACGGTGCGACACCCCCGGGGCAAAAGCCGGGTCGAGGCCGTCAATGTCGAGCGAGAGATACACGGGCGAGTCAATGTTGGCAATACGTTTCAACACGTCATCATGCTGCCAGTGCCGCATCTCTATCACCTCAACTTGAAAACGTGCTACCTGCTCCCGTTGATGCCCGTTGAGAGTACGAATGCCTAGTTGCAACAAATGACCTACCAAGCCAGCTTCCATAATGCGTGCAAACGGGCTCGCGTGGGAGTGTGGATTGTTATCAAAGTTGTCGTAAAGGTCACCGTGAGCATCAATATGGACAAGTGTCAAGTCTGGATACTGCTTGCTAATAGCTTGTACCAGTGGATAGGTAAGCGAGTGGTCACCACCTAAAGAGAGGAGGTGGAGGCCTTGCTCGAGCACGTCTCCTGCCAAATGCGCCACCGTATCCTGCATAACACTGGCTTTAAACCGATAATCCCCTAAATCGGCAAAGATATCCTTTGCACTAAGGTCTGTGCCGTTTTCACTCCAAGTATTAGCAGCCTCACTCTGAAACGCTGCCCGAATGAGCGGCGGCGCTTGGGCAGCACCCCGCCGGAACGAACTGTTGGCATCAAACGCAAGACCTAACACGCCAATGCGGGCAGGTGCTTGTCCTGTGGTGCGCGCCTCTAAAAATTCTTGCCAGGTAATCACAGCTCTATGCTATCAGAGCCAGTGAGACACACGTTAATAACGTACATCAACTTTATAACGTACATCAACTTTATATCGTTGCAGACGCATTGATGAACATCACTATCAAGGGTAATGCTGGCAAGACAAACAAAAGCCCCACGTACCACATAAGCCGCTTAGGTTGTCCTGAGCCTGTAAAGTGAACTAGCCCAGCACGCAAAATCCAAACATGCCAAGCAAACGCTCCCAACGCACCTAAGCCAAGAAGTACAGCAATAATGCTGTTGGTTAGGGGGCTTATCACAATAAGTAGCACTGCCGGTAGTAAAGACAGTGTTACAAACAACGCTACCGACCAAGCCCAGCCTGTGAGTTCCCAAGCGCGTAGCTCTAGGTCGTTGGGTTGCTGCAAAATAAGCCCGCCGAGGGCCCAAAAAAAGGCATATTGCAACACGCCAATAAGCAAGCCAAACAGAATAAACGGCTGCACAACCTGCGACCCTGTGAGCACCATAACGCCTAGACTGACCGCCAGACTTGCTAGTAAATAGCAGCCTAAGCCTGTCAAAGCAGCCCTAACAAGGCTAACCTCTTGTGTTTCTAAGTAACCAAAAAACCATGCTGGGGTGCTTGCCACACGCCAAAGTAATTTCAGCATCTTATGCGCACACTAACATTATTTTGAGTGCGAGCTTCCAAAAGCAACACGCGAGGCCAAAAACCTCGCGTGCATGTCTTCATATTTGATTGATAGTGCATTAGTTGATGCTGATGGTGGCAGTTATGCAGCTTTAGCAACCTCAACAAGTTGCTTAAACGCATCTGGCTGTTGAGCAGCTAGGTCAGCAATGATTTTGCGGTCAAGCTCTACACCTGCTTTGCGCAGGCCGCCTATGAGTGCAGAGTAGGTCATACCCTCTTGGCGAGCACCCGCGTTGATGCGAGCAATCCACAATCTGCGGAAGTCGTTCTTTTTATCGCGGCGGTCGCGGTAGGCGTAATCAGCAGCGTTTAGTAAGGACTGTTGGGCGGTGCGAACGCTTTTGGAACGTAAGCCGCGGTAGCCCTTAGCACGCTTGAGAATCTTTTTGTGACGCTCGCGGCGTACCGTGCCAGTTTTAGCGCGTGGCATGTGCTACCCCCTACTCGTAAGGCATAAGCGCGTGAATGCGCTTTTCCTGTGTCTCGGACAGGACGAGAGGTTGACGTGACTGGCGAATGCGCTTGCCGGACTTTTTCGTCATGAGGTGACGTTTGCCGGTGCGCTTAGCCTTGACCTTACCTCGCCCAGTGATTTTTACACGGGCTTTGGTGCCCTTATGGGTCTTTATCTTAGGCATAGTGATATTTCTCCTCGAGATTCTTGGCAAACAGCTCTCTAAACTCGCTTTGTGTTGTGTGATTTGCAAAATATGTCCAAACAATGCATCTCACGAATCTATATGTAGCCAACACGCAAGCTGATGCAACTGTCACCAAATCGCTATTAAAGCAGAATTTGCTGCTCAGGATGTGCTCGAGGAATACATGAACCCAAGATACTCGTTCATGGCGTCATGTATTTTAATTGTCGTTGGAGTAGGTAGGTTCTAAGTCATAAACAAAATATGCATAGGTCAAGCTAGCCTTTTACGCTGGCTTTCTGCTGGGTGCAACCACCATGTTCATATCCATACCAGCAATACTCGGCGACGATTCAACCATGCCAAGCTCAGCAACATCTTGCCCAACCCGCTTAAGAAGCTCTTGGCCCAATTCTGGGTGGGTGCGTTCACGGCCGCGAAACATAATGGTCACTTTGACTTTATGGCCGCCTTTAAGAAAACGCTTAACGTGCCCTACTTTGGTCTGATAATCGTGCTCATCAATTTTGACGCGAAACTTAATAGCTTTCATCTCTTGCTGGCGCGAGCGTTTACGGGCTTCTTTTTCTTGCTGTTGTAACTCGTAACGGTACTTGCCGTAGTCCAGCATTTTGGCAACGGGCGGCTGCGCCTGTTCACCAACGAGCACAAGGTCTAGGTCGACGTCTCTAGCGCGTTGCAGGGCGTCTCTTGTATCAACGACGCCAACTTGTTGACCTTCATTGTCGATCAAGCGAACTTGGCGTACGCGAATCTGCTCGTTGTGTTTCAATTCTTTAGCTATGGATGCCACCTCCAGAAATATTGCTTTCACGTTTGTAGATGAGCCTTTAGTAAGAGGTATCCTTAAACATGACAGCAAACGTAGTTTAGCAAATGTTGTTGTCCTAGGCAATGACAGCATACAACTTCATGCCAAACGTACACAACGTTCGCGTCAAATATGTAAGCCTACAAAAAGCACGTAAATGCGTTCTTGTATCTATCCTTGCATCCCACAACTCTGTATCCTACAGACCACATCACACAAACGTGAGACCATTAACATTATGGCGATTCTTCAAGACACTGCTGCTGTTCGTGACGTTTTACGCAATTACCGCACGGTTGCCGTCATTGGCGCGCACGTTAAACCAAGTAAACCTGCGCATTACGTGCCGCAATATTTACACGATCACGGTTACACGATACTTCCGGTTAATCCTGTTTATGAGGGTGAAATACTATTTAACCGCGCTGTCACAAGCAACTTAGCTGAGGCCGCCAAAGCTTACAGCGAGCAGCAGCCGACAAAGAAAATTGAGGTTGTCAACGTGTTTCGTAGAAGTGAGCAGGTGGCACATCATCTTGACGAGATGCTCGAGCTTGCCCCCAAACTTGTCTGGTTACAACTCGGTATTCGTAACGATGACGTAGCTCACGCCCTCAACGAAGCAGGCATCGATGTCATCCAAGACCGCTGTATGCTCGCTGACCACCGCGTGCTTATTGGTAAGGGTGTCACATCAACTTGAACCTAGACGGGTACGTTGACACTCCTATCTTCTACATGCTTTCCAAGTTAGCTAATATCATCACATTAGCCAATATCATCACATTAGCCAATACCATCACAACAATCTTTAAGGACGATATTCCTACAATGTCGCTATGTTCTCAAGCAAGATGTTCTCAAACAAGATGTTTTTACATGAGATGCCTTCAGGTAAAGCACGTGTTAGCCTAATTTTGTAGCAGCCACCTCGAGACATCATCTACCAAATCCACTTAACCTACCAATTACATATCCTCTAAAGGAGTGAGCCTCATGGCAACAGATTTACCAACAAATTTACAGGGCAAAACTGCACTGATTACAGGCGGATCCAAAGGCATTGGCTACGGCATCGCTGAAATTCTGGTGAATGCTGGCATGAACGTGACGATTACTGCTCGCAGTGAGCAAGATGTACAAACTGCCGCCAACAAACTTAATGAGCTAGGTGGTGGCAAAGCCCTCGGCGTGAGTTGTGATGTGCGTGATTACAAAGCTCAGGAAGCGGTTGTCACCCAAACTCTAGACACTTTTGACAGCCTTGACGCACTAATTGCCAACGCTGGCGTAGGCGCGTTTGCAGCCATTGAAGATTTGAGCGTTGAAGACTGGCACAAAGTCATTGATACCAACTTGACTGGTGTGTTTTACAGCGTAAAAGCATGTGTGGATGCACTTAAAGCGTCTCAGGGATATGTGATTACTATCTCGAGCCTAGCTGGGCGCAACTTCTTTGCAGGTGGGGCTGCGTACAACGCTAGTAAGTTTGGGCTTACCGGCTTTACTGAGGCCGTCATGCTGGATTTGCGCAAGTACGGGGTCAAAGTATCGACCATTATGCCGGGGTCGGTAGCAACTTATTTTAACGACCATCAACCCAGTGACGCAGACGCGTGGAAAATTCAAATTGAGGACATCGGCAAACTTACCTACGACTTACTGACGATGCACCCACGAACCCTACCTAGCCGTGTTGAGATACGCCCTACCCAACCACCAAGTGCCCGCTAGGTCATCCCATTCTCTTGTCGAGAGTATTTTTTTGACGGCATCAACAATATTTGGGTGATGCCAATGTCATCACTCAAACTTGGAGACACTACGGGCATCTTTTAGCAATAGAATGATGACTTGATACATCACGCATCATCCAGATTGAGGTTATTCCTACAGCAGCCCCACAGTGATGTGCGATTTACTTTCTATCTGATGGAATCTCCCTTTCTAACACACCACACATTGCTAAGTCCCTAACAACACCTCGTATAACTGCTACTTCTACCAGACAGCAACACGATTCATGAAAACATCCCGCAACCTTAAAAGCTGCGGGATGTTTTTGTTGATTAGGTTTATGCAGGAGTTACTCGAGCCACGTCGTCCGTAACCCTAAGTAGCTGGTATTTGGGAAGTGCTCAAAGCCTTGTACGTTAGGGCGTAACGCTTCGTATTGCGCGGAGTGAAACAAGAAAACATACGGTGCAAGTTCTAGTAGGCGCTCTTGGGCAGCCAGATAAACCTCGCGGCGGGCTTCTTGTTCAGACAATGTGCGACCTTCTTCAAGGAGCGCGTCCAGTTCAGGATCAACAATTTGACTCATGTTGGTTGAGCTGGAAGAGTGAAAGTCTTCAAACAAAAAGTCATCTGGATCAGCTTGGCCGGAGCTACCTAAAATGGTTGCTTGGAACTCGCTGCCAAGTGCTTTGGGAAGGTAGATACTCCAATCTTCCGCGACAATGTTGGCAGTAATGCCAATTTCAGCGAGGTTGGCTTGAATAATTTCAGCAGGGTCGCGCAAAAAGTCGTAGGTGCTGGTGACGTACAAATCAAACTCAAAACCGTCTGGATAGCTAGACTCGGCAAGCAAGTTTTGAGCCGTTTCAACGTTACGAGTGTTGTAAGGACTAGATTCAACAGCGTAGTAGTTCCCGGTGGGAATTGCGGTTCCTGTTGCCACAATACCGCCTGTGCCAAACAGCGCTAAATCGACGACTTGTTGCTTGTCAATCGCATGAGACACAGCTTGGCGCACGAGCATGTCGTCAAATGGGGGTTCTTGGGTGTTGAGGTAGAGTGCGCGGAAATTAGCTGACAGGCCGCCGACCACGCTTACCTCTGGGTCTGCCTCGAGCAACACCACATCAGCTGCTGGCACGTACTCAATCCAGTCCACTGCCCCGGTTTGAATAGCTGTTGTGCGCGACGCTGGGTCGGGGTAAAAGGTGAACGTGATGCCGTCTAGATAAGGCAGGGCGTTGCCGTCAGCATCTGTACCCCAATAGCTCTCACTTTTCTCGAGCACCATGCGGGTCTGCGGGATGTATTCGGTAAAGGTAAACGGGCCTGTTCCAATTACAACGTTATTGAGGTCGTTGTCATTGGCCGTAGCGACATCTTCAGACACAATCACGTTGAGGCTAGCTGCCAGTACCGATAGGAGTGGGCTGAAGGGTTGCTCGAGCGTCAGCACCACGGTGCCATCATCAATTGCTTCTACACTGCTAACCGGCTCAAAACTACCTGCTCTAGGTGAGGCAATATCTGGGTCTTTGATGCGGTTGATTGAAAACACGACATCTGACGCAGCTAGCGTGTCGCCGTCGTGAAAGGTGACACCCTCACGCAAGTTAAACGTCCAGGTGAGGCCGTCTTCTGAGGTTTCCCAAGATTCAGCTAGCGCGGGCACAATGAGGCCGCTACTGTCAAACATCAC
>JBCCBI010000199.1:0-9950 GCA_039034155.1 Deinococcota bacterium
AAGATGTATCTTTATTTGTATTTTGTTTATTAAACATAAATTTAATCAACAAAAATTGGCATCTTCATTCCGCTGATGTCTTGACGTAGATACTTTAGTGAAACCTGTGTTGCCAACGCTAGAGTACCTTATAATTTTAGACTCGAGCGCAACGATATGTAGATTTTTGATCCAAAGATTAATACATAAACGTATAGCCTCTATAAATTCTTCCATCACCGTAGATAGCTGCTTAGTACACACGTCAGCCAACTTAATTCTTGATGCTTTCACAAACAAATATTCTTCGCAATTGTATTGAGTTTTTGTCTTAAATAGATGTGTGACGTTATTTCACAAGCCAGTGGGTCAATATAACATTTGGGGTGACTGCCACGCTATGAATGTTCATATTCCGCAACTAGTCGTAACATGACCAATAAAAAAAGAGGCAAGACAAGCTTGCCCCAATCTAGATTTTCAAGTAGTAACTTGAACAATCACTTAACGGCGAATACCCAAACGTGCAATCAGTGCTTTGTAGCCGTCAAAGTCTTTTTGCTCTAGGTACTTCAGTAAACGCTTACGCTTACCCACCATGCGCAGTAGCCCACGCAAACCGTGCTTGTCTTTACCGTTAACGCGCAAGTGGTCGCTTAAAACTTGAATTTGCTCTGTGAGCATGGCAATTTGTACCGAAGTTGATCCGGTGTCGTTGTCGCCAGTACCGTACTCGAGCATAATCTCTTTTTTACGTTCTGCAGATAAGGCCATATAAACTCTCCTTTGCTGGTAGATTAGCGCGTCACTCCTATGGCAAAAAGCGCACCCCAATCCCCAAAGATTTTTAGGTTAGCAGCTTTGTCGTGCGGTTGTACTGTTGTGGATGACATCTACTAAACTACGGAGACCTATGTTAAAGATGCTCTCACTGATGCAAACGAGACAGCATCTAACATCAACCTAAGAATACTCATCATCTGGGTAAGCCAAAAGACTTAATCTGGGTAAGCCAAAAGACTTAGCCGATGCTGCGGTTATTTGAAGAACTCAGCAGAGGATATCAGCGAACCATACCCACTTCGTACGCTGTAAGAATCACTAGTTCCCGAAAGGCATAGCGCAGGCGGTTACCGCGCGTGCGCACCGGGGACACAACCGCATCAAACCCCAAGTGCCGCGCCAGCCACCACGTGCGGTAAGCGTGCATGTCGTCAGTGACAATTAGAAGCTGAGTATTTTCAATGTAAGGGCGACTAAAGCGAAGGTTTTCGACGCTGGTTTCGCTTTGTGTTTCAGCCATAAGGGCTGTTGCAGGCACGCCCAAGTCTTTTAGATAGGTCACACCCGCTTCGCCTTCGGTCGTTAAATCGCCTTGTTGTTTGCCGCCAGACACCACAATTTGGGCAGTACAGCCAGCTTGGTACAACTCAAAGGCTTTGTCCAAGCGGCGCTGAAACGCAGGCGACGGCCTGCCGTTGTACTGCGCTGCGCCCATGACTAAAAGGGTCTCTGCTGGGCAGCGTTCTGGGGCTCTGTTGGGATAGGTCCAAATATTTACCGCATTCACCATAACAACAAGCACCATAAGGGCAGGAATGAGTAAGGCGAAGCGCATATGTCTAGTGTACGCGAATTAGATGATGAGGACATAGATTATCAAACGCAACATCGTAAACGTGTTCACACCTTCCTCATTTTTGGGGCACTCGAGCTACAACACCAACACAATTGAGGCTAAGTGCAGTCCACCTCTACACGGTAAATACAGCATCTTCTAAGTAAGTTGACCACACATCTGCACCAAGTGCCTCACTTAACGCCTGAATGATGCTTTGAGTACGCTGCTCACACTGATTAATTTGCTGAATAAGATAATCATTTGCAATGCTGACACCTGTTTTATCTGCTGCGTCGTAGCCACTACCAACGACAATAATGGTGGCATCAGCTTCATGGCTAACTGATAAATTCCAATCCTGATCTACATCTTGAAAGGACTCGCCAGCACGTATGTGTGCAAAAAGGTTTTGCATAGGTGCAAGTGTATCGTACCACGGGAACGGTAAGTAAATGTCCATCTCTGGATGCCATAACCACAAGCGCATCCAAAAATAATGCCGTATCTCGTTAAAGCTGCGCCCTATCTGCTGCGCATGTTGGAGGATGTCTTGGTAGTAGCGGATAAGCTCAGCCTCAGAGCCAATGACTTCTCTAGCTCCAAGTAATAGGTCAGCTGCTCTAGGAATGTCTGGCAATATTAAAGGTTGACGGTAGCTGGGGTCGTTGAGTTGTGTGTGATTATTGGGATCACCTGTGTAAAAAGTATCGTTAAGCAAGAAGCTAATATCAACGCTGAGGCTGTCAAGATGGATGATCTTGTTGGCATCACCATTCATTTTTGTAGTCATAGTCTAATTTGTAGTCATAGTCTAGTCACAGTCTAAGGTGCTTTTGTGCCCACAATAACAGGTTGATAAAAGTCACTTTCAACTTGTCTCACGTTTGTAAACGCTGCTGCTTGCATAAGCTCTATAATTCTGAGGATGCCAATAGCGTAGTATTGTGACCTCATCACGGTTGTTTGAACGTCGTCACCACCTTTATCAGTTATGAAATACATTGATAAATTGTATAGGGTGTCTTTAAACTCCCAAGTTTGAAATACAATGTACTTGACATTTTGTTCGATGCGTACGCCATACGGTTTGACCTGAATACCTTCACGTGGTTCTTGATCATAATCTCGTAGTGTCACTAAACAGCCACCACCAGGTTTTACACAGCGGAAAAACTGCTTAAATGCCTCGAGTATCTCATCATCTGACAAAAGATGAGGCACGGAATTATCACAAGATATCAGTACGTCAAATTCACGTGCGTGATGGTCAAATGCATAACGCATATCTGCAACCGAATAGTTGATGGCTAAATTTCGCTTTTCTGTTTCTGTTTTAGCTCGTTGTATAGCTTTTGGTGATAAATCAGATGCCTCAACAGTGTAGCCAAAGCTCGCTAAACCTATGGCTTGGGTACCAATACCACACGACACATCTACAACAGTAGCAGCGTCATTGCCCCACTCTGATGTAATGATGCCATTCAGAATGCTTGCTTGCCTTTGAATACTTGCGTCCCAGTCAGCAAATATAAGATGGTAGAAAGGAGAAAGTTCATCATAAAAATCCTTAACCATAGATATTACTCGTCAGTTATCCTTAGTATGAGATTCATGCTGAAGTCGTGATTCTATAGCGTGAGCGTGAGCGTGTAAGCCTTCGGCTCGAGCCATCGCAGCAGCTGGCCTAGCAATTTCCGTTAGCGCACTCGGGTTAAGCCCCACAACCGGAATCACCACCTGAAAATCGCGCACGTTCACCGCACTTGAAAACCGTGCTGTGGCGTTGGTAGGCATCACATGACTAGGTCCAGCTAGGTAGTCACCGAGGGCTTCCATGCTGTGCTCACCTACAAAAATACCGCCTGCGCAGCGCACTTTGCTGACCAGTTGCCAAGGTTCACGGGTCAGTAAGCACAGGTGCTCAGGCGCAAAGATGTTGGCGAGGTCAATAGCCTCAGCTAAGGTGTCTACCAACATGACGCAGCCACGGGTGTTGAGGGCGTCGCGAGCAGCAGGTGCAGTAGAGAGATTCGCAAGTTGACGCTCGAGTTCGTCGTCTAGTTGCCCCAAGAGGGTGCTCGAGGTTGTCACCAACACAGGTTCAGCTAACACATGTTCAGCTTGCGCCAATAAGTCCGCAGCTACATGAACAACATCTGCACTTTCATCTGCTAGCACCAGCGTTTCAGTCGGACCAGGTAGCGACTCAATACCCACGCTGCCATAAACCAACCGTTTAGCTGCCACCACATAAGCGTTCCCAGGACCTGCAATTTTATCTACCCTAGGCACGGAGTCTGTTCCGTAAGCAAGGGCTGCAATCGCTTGCGCGCCGCCCATGCGGTACACAGTGTCAATACCTAACGCACGCGCAGCCACCAAAATTTCTGGCGCGACGCTGCCATCTGGTCGGGGTGGGGTCGCTAGTACAATATCTTTTACGCCCGCAACTTGGGCAGGCACAACCGTCATAATAAGCGTGCTAAACAGCGGGGCTGTACCGCCAGGAATGTAACAACCAACCCGACCCAAAGGACGCACAATTTGCCCCAGCAGGCCGTCCTCGCCGGGCAGTAAAAAGCCACCCGCAGGTTGCTCTTTATAAAAACGTCGCACCCGCGTGATAGACAAGTTGATGGCATCCTGCAAGTCTTGGGGGACCTGCTTCGCTGCGCCCACCAAGGCGGATTCAGGTACAGGTAACTCGTCTAAGTCAGCACCGTCAAATGTTTTGGTGTAGTGGTGGAGGGCGTCGTCGCCCCTTCTGCGCACATCACTCACAATCTCGCGCGTGCGGCTCACCACCTCATCATCTTGAATGACGATTTGATTACGCTGCTCAATATAATCCAAAGCTTCTGCAAAGCCGTTAAGTCGTTTCATCTTTGCGAGTATACGTTAGGGGTTGGGATGTAAAGGTAGATGTAGGCGAGGATTGGGTCACCGCACGGCTATTAATTTAAAAGCTAATTGGATAAAATCCCTCGATTTTCTATGGCCTGAATATTCAGTAGGTAGTTTTTGATGTCCGTATGCCCTAAACGCGCTGCAACACGTATAGCTGAAAATCCGATAGCGTTTTTAGTGCTGACATCTGCACCTGCTTCAACAAGCAGTTGAACCGTATCAAAATTACCCAGAAGTGCTGCTTGCATAAGCGGGGTCTCTCCATTTACAAAATGGTTTTTACGAGGCTCATCGATTTCTATTTGAGCATTGACATCGGCACCCCATGATACAAGTAACTCGGTAATTTCAGGCAATACATCAGCTAGTGAACTGCGTGGGTGGTCATAACCCGACCAGAGTAAAGGTGTGAGACCACTATTATCTCTCACATTAGGATTTGCCCCATGATTGAGCAGATATTCCGTAAGCTGCATATCTCTCACCCTGACTGCCGTTGCCAAAGGAGTGAAGCCGCTTTCATTGCCCAGATTAGGATTTGCCCCGTGATGCAACAAATATTCTGTAAGCTGCATATCTCTCATCCCTGCCGCTGTCGTTAGAAGAAAACCATCCTGATGATTGATATCTGCCCCAGCTTCTAAAAGTAGGTAGACCTGTTGTTTGATGTTTTCTTTGACCTCATCTTCATCTCTATGTCTATTCTCAAGCCGACGTGCTGCACTTACAAGCGCGCCACCACCATACTTTTCAACGTCAGCACCTGCATCAAGGAGGAGCTGGGTAATTTCCGGGGTTGCAGCGTAACTCAAAGCACTCACGCCATTATCGTTCGTGTTTACATCAAGACCGGCCTCGAGCAGGTCTTGTACAACTTCGTAGCCATCTGGACTTTCTGCAGCTAACATAAGTAACGTCTTACCGTATTGGGTGCGTATCGTAAGATCAACACCTGCTTCTCTCAAAACAAAATAAGCTTCTGACTCAAATCCTCCAAATCTGTCTGTCTCCAACATGTAGATGATGGCTGTATGCCCAAATCTATCTTGTATTTCTGGGTCAGCACCAAATTCTAGAAGAAGTCGAACACCTTCGGGGTCACTCCATTCCATGAGAGGGGTAATACCGTTATGGTATTGAGCATTTACATCTGCACCAGCTTCTAACAACGCTCTCAATGTCTCTTTGTTTTCGGTACCAAACGTACTATACGCTGTGTCAAAAATAGGTGTGCGCGTGCCGTCCGAAGCTTTCGCTTCAATATCAGCCCCAGAATCTATAAGTAAATTCACTAAGTCAGCAAAACCATATCGAACCGCGTAATGCAAAGCACTGTTACGTAGTCCACTTGTTGTCGCGTTCACATCAGCGCCCGCTGCTAGTAGCAGGCTAGCAACCTCGTAGGTTTCTTGTTCATAAGGGTAGGGAGTGCTCAGACGCCAATAGTCACCACAGTATGAGGCCTGCATAAGCGCTGTGTAGTTGCCATTGGCTGCAGCGTTAACATCTGCGCCTGCTTCAATGAGCGTTTGTACAACTTCGGGTTCAGGTGGACATGTCGAAGCTGCTAAAACTGTAGCGTTGTTGGGATATTCATGTCTAGCGTCAATATTTGCCCCAAGGCTAATGAGGTAGCGCGTAACTTCAGCAGTGTCAGCAAACCAAAGTGCCTCGGTCGCCCAAGTTGCATCTAGGGTTGCCCCAGCATCAATCAAAAGCCAAAAAATTTCTTCGTGTTCTGCTGCGGCGACTAGCTGCTGTGTAGTTGGTTCTACACCTAGTTCGATTAAATATCTCACCGCCTCAACTTGCTCACCCTTAATGGGAAGACCAAAATTGTACGTTGCTGGGTCAGCACCAGCTTGCTTAAGTAGCTCTGCTGCGTCTAACTTTCCGTAGGCAAGCGCCCGCATAAAAGGCGTAGAATGCTCATCGTCTTTGAAATTGGGGTCTGCTCCATACTCAAGTAGTAACCTAACCACGTCAATATCTTGATTGAACATAGCCGCCAAAGCCAAGGGTGTTGTCCGTAAATTATTTGTGTAGAAGGGATAATCAGGTAGAAGATAGTTGCTACCTTTACGAAAGTTAATGCTTACCTCGGTGTCTACATTGTCCGTTGTGTCAAGCCAAGCTTGAACTTCTTGTAGGTTGCCAAAAGCAAAAATATCGGCGAGTTCGTCTTGGGCTAAACCACCTTGAAGAAAAGCCAAAACGCATAAAACAACAGTGAATCTCATAATGTATGAGTATATACCTTCATTACCAATAGTTAAGTTGTTAATCTTTAACCAAAAGTGTTTTCAATCATTACCAACGACAGGTACTTACCCCTTGAAATGTCACTACTTGAGTTTTAAACATATTGAGGAAATACCCCAAACGTCGAGGGCAATGCCCACAAACACATTTACACAATCCTAATGCCATCCCGTGAGGCCCATGTACCCAAGCACACAAGGCTATACTAGAACTCTAATGAGGTTAGGTCATTATGAAGCATCCTAAACAGGTCGTCGTTATAGGTGCAGGCATTGTAGGCGCAAGTTGCGCTTACTACCTTGCCCAAGCAGGTGCAAACGTCACCATTTTGGAAGCTAAGCCTGAACCTGCCTTGGGTGCTACCTCACGCTCAGCAGGCGGTCTGCGGCATCAATTTTCTGAGCCTGAAAACATCAAGATGTCGCTTTACAGTGCCGAGCAATACAACCACTTTGAAGTGCTCACGGGTGTCAGTGCAGGTTACCGCAAAATTGGGTATTTGTTTTTGCTACCCCCAGACATGTGGGATGACTGGCAAACGCAGCTCGAGCTACAACGTAACCTTGGGGCTAAAGTCGAGGCATTATCTATTGATACGCTTCAGAAACGCTTCCCAGACATAAATCCAGAAGGCTTAGCAGGTGCCACATTAGGCTTGCACGATGGTGTTATCGACCCGCCAGCCATCACCAGAGGCTATCTATCCGCCGCACAAGATTTGCATGTCTCGTTACGGTATGACAGTCCTGTTGAGCGCATTGAGCGCAAGCGCAACCAGTGGCGTATTAAAGCGGGTAAAAGCTTAGCCAGTGCAGATGTGATTGTTAACGCTGCTGGTGCCCACGCCCAAAGCGTTGCTGCTCTGGTGGGACTTTATCTACCCGTACTGCCCTACCGCCGCAATATTTACGTCACCAAAGACCTCATCGATTACCCACACCCCAGCCCGCTCATGATTGACATGGCCACAGGTATTTGGTTGCGCAGTGAAGACAAGCATTTTTTAATGGGTCGTTCCAATCTGGACGAACTACCTGGCGATAATCAAGAAGTCGATTGGGATTGGTTGCAGCAGAGCTTAACGCCTGCCCTACACCGTTTCCCCGCGCTGGGTAAGGTTAACCTTGACCTTCCTAAATGTTGGGCTGGGCTCTATGCTATTACGCCAGACCACACCCCTATTTTAGGTGAGGCTGTGAGTCATCCGGGCTTTGTGAATGCTTGCGGGTTTTCCGGTCATGGTGTGCAACACGCACCTGCAACGGGGCTTGTCATCAAAGAAGTGATCTTTGAAAAAACGCCTACCTTCGAGCTAGACAACTACCGCCTTGAGCGCTTCAATACCAAACAGCAAGCCAGCGAAACAAATATTGTCTGATCAAACCCACACAACTGACTGTGCTCGCTTTAGGCATTTGCCAAGGTGACACTGATTTGAGAGCGGTCTTAGGGATCAAAATGGAAATACGTCTATACCAAGACAAAGATATGCCGTTTCTCACTCACATGCTCTACGAAGCGGTCTACTGGCGTTCGATCGCGCAGGGAACTAATCCCCCAATTGACGAAGGTGTGTCCGTGCCCAGTGTTTGGCAAGCACTAGAAAACTGGGGAGCTCGAGCAGGCGACACCGCAGTTATTGCATTGAAAGACTCAGCTCGAGCTGGTGCTGCTTGGTTCCGTTACTACACCGCTTCACGCTCTATCCGTGGATACATTGATGACTCAACACTGGTGGTGGTCCTAGCAGTTCATCGAGACTACCGTCGACTTGGCATTGGACTGCAACTTGTTGAGCAACTCATCGAAGTTGCTCGAGTAGAAGGTATCCAACGTTTGAGTCTTATGGTATCCAACGACAACCACGCACTAGGGTTGTATCAAAAATGTGGCTTCGAGTTGCTTGACGAGGTCGACTCTTCATCTTTAATGGTTCTTCAGTTGTAACGCTAAGGTAAAAAGCATCGCAACAGCGATGCCTCACCTGCAAGTTGGTAGCCACCTAAGCTAGCAGGTAGAAGGACAGTCTCGCCAGCGCCTAGTGTCATGGCATCAGCAGCCTCGCAGCTAAGGGTTAAGGTGCCGTCGAGTAAGGTGAGAATCTCGAGACTTGTTTCACTAGTCTGAGCGCGCCGCCCACCCGCAACATCCCAGCGTTCCATGGCAAAGGCCTCAACCCGAATAAGTTCTGTCGTGGTTTCATCTAGTTGTTTAGGCGAGATTTTGGCGCGATTGCCTGCACTGTAATCAAGCACCTCGAGCGCTTTATCAACATGGAGTTCTCGTAAATTGCCCTGACCGTCGCGCCGCCCGTAATCATACACGCGGTAGGTGAGGTCGCTACTCTGCTGAATTTCAAAGAGCACGATACCAGCACCGATAGCGTGCAGCGTGCCAGCAGGGTTATAGATAACATCTCCGGGACCGACTGGGACGACGTTGACGAAGTGCTCGAGCTTCTCCCCAGCAATTGCCTCCCGCACCTGCTCAGGTTTCATCGTCTCATTAAAACCCCACAATACATGTGCGTCTGGCTCCGCTTCTAGGATATACCACGCTTCAGTTTTGCCAAGGTGGCCGCTGGCGGCTTCAACGCGTTGGGCATAGCTATCATCTGGATGAACTTGAATGGATAAACTTGCGTCTGCACCGATGAACTTGGCTAGCAATGGGACTGCTGTGCCGTAGCGCGTCACACTGCGCGTACCTAACAGAGCATCTGCATAGGTTTCAGCAACTTGTGCCAAGGTTTGCCCAGCCAAATGACCGTTTTTGATGCTACTTTCTTTGTACGCTTGCCAAACTTCACCAAGTGGGTCGCCGCCATCTTCTGGCTCATAGTCAACGTGTAAGCGGGTTTGTAACCGCGAGCCGCCCCACAAGCGCGTGCTGAGGATACGCTCGAGCTGTAACGGATAAAGGTCGTTCTTCATAGCTTGTGTTGTACCACACCGCCGTCACACAAGCGTACACACGTCTTTAGCCTTGTATGCGCTGCTGTAGGTAAACTACGGAATGCGGCACAGAGCGCAATGTTTACTTATTTAGGACTTACGCACACAACCTCATGGGATAGGAAGGTTGTTTAAGTTGCTGGCTCATGTAGTCATCAAGCAGTCCTTGCTTGAGTTGATAGACAGTTGTTTCGAGCTGGTGGGCAAGACGCTTGAGGTGAACCCAG
>JBCCBI010000200.1:0-9875 GCA_039034155.1 Deinococcota bacterium
CGGATACGCGTACTTCCGCGCGGGGAAGACGATACGCCGAGCCTCGACACGGGCTACCTGATCGGAACAGTGAATGGAACCCGTACAATGAGTCCGCCGTTACCGTTCTGGGGTAGTGCGTAGTAGCGCAGTTCGTAACTGCCCGGTGTTTCGGGCGCGGTAAGTTCAGCCGGATTACCCCAGCCGGTAAACGCATTACCAAGGTTTTGATTTCTATTTTCTGGGTCGCTTGGTGCGTTGATGGTGAGCCAGCCGTCAGGTCCTACAAATGGCACACTAAAGTCAGCACCAGCAGCCACGCTCGTCAATGGCTCCAAGCTCGCTTGACTTGCTGTTACAGTCATAGCGCTTCTGGCAATGACAGCACCGTTGCTATCGTAATAACGAACCTCATAGTCGCCAGCTTGAACAGGTGCTCCTAAGGTTGCCGGGTTGCCCCAGCCGGTAAACGCATTACCAAGGTTTTGATTTCTATTTTCAGGATCAGTGGGTAGATTGATGGTGATGTAGCCCTCTGGGCCATTAAAAGGCGAAGTAAACGCAAACCCAGCTTCGATACTGCTAGGCACTTCAACGATTGCTTCACTAGCAGCAACAATCAAGGAAGCGCGAGCAATAACAACGCCATTACTATCATAATAGCGTATCTCGTAGTCACCGGCCTCACTAGGGGCGGTAAGTTCAGCGGGATTGCCCCAGCCGGTAAACGCCAGGCCGAGGTTTTGGTTTCTGTTTTCTAGGTCGGTTGCTAGGTTGATGGTAATCCAACCTTCTGGACCGCTAAAAGGTGCAGTAAACGCAAACCCAGCTTCAATGGCAGCAGGTGGCTCGAGCGTCGCTTGAATAGGTATAACCGTAAGGGGCACAGTGGCAATGACACAACTACCAGCACTGGCCGTGTAACGCAGTTCGTAGTCACCAGCTTCACCGGGTGCAGTAAGTTCGACTGGATTACCCGACCCCGTAAACGCTGAACCTAATGCGCTAAAGTCATCCCCGCCAACCGGATGCACGCTAATGCGCCCTTCAGGACCCTCAAAGTTAATGCTAAACGGGTAGCTAGCTTCAACTGCTCCGGTAACCGTTAAACTTGCTGGAACCTCACAGGCAGTTGCGACCACAGGAACGTCGCTAACGACTTCTTCTATAGCGGTCTCGAGCGCGCTAGCTAGCTGCTGAGCGTCTTCAGCATTCTCAAAGGTGCCAACCCCCTCAAAACTGGCAGCAGCTTCGGCGCTTAAATCAAACCCGATAATGCGAATATCAATGTCGATGTCTCTGGCTGCTAGTTCAGCCGCAACAGCTTGCAAATTCCCACCACAAGACTCTTCACCGTCGGTGACCAGCACAATAAGTCGCTCACTAGCGTCTGCTGGAAAATCATCTGCCGCAGCTAGGAGGCTTGCAACAATCGGTGTGGCACCTTGCGCGTTGGCGTCTTGCACGGTTTGGGTGAGCGCGGTTTTGTCTAAACCGGCTAGCGGCACAAAAAGTCGGGTATCGTCACAAGCGCCGTCATCAAGCGCTGACATCTGCGAGCCATAAATGCGCAGCCCCACGTTGAGGTCGCCTTCTGGCAACCCACTTACAAACTGGCTGAGTACGTCTTTGGCGGCCACAATTCGGTAGCGTCCATCGTCAAGTGTGTTCCACATACTGCCGGATGCGTCCAAAATAAGCTGGACATAGGTTTGGCTATGAGCCAGACCCGAAACAAGTAAAAGTATGAAACTCAACCACATTGCACGAACGTTCATTAACACCCTCCCCCGAGGTTGAAGTTAGCGTACTGTAAGCCCCCCAGTTAGCAGCTTAGCCCGCCCCAACCAACCCTAGAGCAACGTTCGTCTTAAGAACGTGAAATATCATCACAGAGAATGTACACAAAAAAGGTACATGAAGAGCTCGAGCCCTTGACAGCTACAACCTTAACCAATGACCTAAATGAGGGTGAGCCCCCAGGCCATCAACCCTCCGAGCAATGTGTAGCCCAAACAAATCCCCAACGTACGCCGCAAAACAGCACCTTCTTCACCCGTTAGCGCAACCGTTGCACTCGCTGCAATAATATTGTGCGGGCAAATCATGTTGCCCACTGCCGCCCCAAAGCCCTGCACACCCAAAATAGTCAGCGGAGACAAGCCTAAGTCATTAGCTGTTGCAAATTGAAAATCACTAAACAAAATGTTGGAGGCAGTCGCTGAGCCCGTCACAAATGTGCCTAAAATACCGACAAAAGGTGCAAGTAGCGGCCAAATACTGCCTAGAGTGTTGGCTGCACTCGTCGCTAAGGTGCTAATCATAGTTGCGTGAACCATGAGACGCGATAAGCTAAGCATCACCAGTAACGCGATGGCGACACCTACAAGTTGTTGGCTAGCTGCTCCTAATGCTGAGCGAACATCTTGCCGACTCGCGCCTTGCCAGACAGCGCCAAGACCGAAACTCACGGCGAGGAGCGTGCCGGGGTGATAGAGCAGTTCCATACCGCCGCTAAAGGTTGCTGCCAAAGACCACTCGAGCACCACTGCTCTCAGTAAGCTCGAGACAGGCGCAATCAAGCGTGTGACCAGCACCAGCGCCACCAAAACTAAGTACGGTGCAGCCGCTTTTAAGATATTGGCAGGTGTTAAAGCTGGTTCACTGGCAGTATCATCTGCTGGTTTTGGTGAGACTGTCTGTGGTGATGATGCTTCAGGTGAAGCTGTCTCAGTTGATGTTGTCTCGAGCGTCTTATCACCAAACTGCAACCACAGCACCACAAAACTGACCGCGCCAATAAGTGACCCCGCTAAGGTTGGTAATTCTGGGCCAATAAACCGCGCCAATACATAAAAGGGCACAAAAAAACAAGCTGAGGCTACAAGCGTCCAAAGCCATAACTTGGGAAAGGGTTGCATAGACCTAGCACGACTCACTAGGTACATGATGGCAAACGCAATGAGTGATCCCAAAACAGCTTGATAGCGAGCGGTTGCTTCAGAAAGTGCCAGCGTATCCAGCCCCGTTGCCGCAAATTGTGGGATCATTGGCGTACCTACTGCCGCAAAGGACACGCCTACTGCGTGCCCAACGAGCACGATGGCGACAGCGTCCACTTTGCCAAAACCTGCACTGACCAAAAACGGTGCTGCCAGTGCCGCTGAGGTGCCAAAGCCGGCTGCACCTTCAATAAATAACGCAAAAAACCAAGCCACTAAAAACGTAAGTATGCGGGGGTCGCTCGAGACTCGCGCCATCACCCGTCGCAGGGTTGTAAGTCCGCCTGTGCGCAGTTGTAATTGATAGATAGCAAGCGCTGGCAAAATAACCCACAAAATGGTGAGCGTTGTAAAGCCGGCTTCAGCGCCAACACCTAAAAAGCTTGTTGAAATGCCTAATGTTGGGTAAATGTCTGTTCCTAGCGCAAACACGCCGAGCGCCAGCACAATAGCTAAGACCAAACCTGTTGCCCCCGCTTTAGCTGCTGACCAGCCCAGTCTCAACATAAGCACCAAAATAACCACAATTGGCGACCCAGCCGCCAAGGTAGAGGTAAGTGTCATGGGTTACGATACAGGCTTTTGAAGTGCTGTCGGTATCAGCCAAAACGTACCAAACACAACATCCAATGATTATAAGCACAGTAACCTAGCGATGTTACCTTGGCCCTGGGTTTAGCTTGAGTCTAAGTCAGCCTGAGTCTAAGTCAGCTTGAGTCTAAGGTTAAGGTGTAGCTCAACCTTGACTTTAGAACCTCCTAAGAAACACATTGTTACGTCCTGTATGAGGAATTCCTCAACATCGTGAAGACTTATCACCATTGACAACAAACCGCCTGCCTGTGATACACTCTGTATACAATCTACCCATACAAAGGAGAGTACCGATGAAGAAAACGTCCTTGAACGGCTTCATGCGTTGGCTTTGCGTGCTGACTGTGGCTATGTCCCTCACACTCGCTGCTGCCCAAGAAGATCACCCTTTAGCAGGTCAATCTGTAGAGATGGCTGTGCTGGGGATTGGTGGTTGGCTACCTAGTAGCTTGGGTGCTGAAATGGCCCAAGAGCTATTTGCGCCTTATGCTGCAGAAAACTTTGGCTACGAAGTGTCGTTTAGTTTTGCTGAAGCACCTTTTTCACAGCTTTTCCAGCGGGCTGCTGCATCGCTATCAACCCGCTCGAATGAGTTCAATATCATCATCAGTGATAGTCAGTGGCTGGGTGCGTTTGCAGAACCCGGCTGGATTGTCAACATGAACGACATCATTGCTGAAAACCCTGAACTGGACATTGAGTGGTACAACGACATTGTCGTAAGTACCTACATGACCTATCCAGATGAAACGGACCAGCTTTGGGGCTTGCCCCAAGAAGGTGATGTAATGGTGCTCTTCGTGCGTCAGGACTACTTAACTGATCCTGCTGAGCGCGAAGCGTTTGCAGCTAGCCACGACTTTGAGCTACCGCAAACCTTTGAAGACTGGGAAAATGTCACCATGACTCAGTACGAACAAATTGCTGAGTTTTTCACCCGTCCAGATGATGAAATTTACGGTACTGCTAAGCAGTATGCCCGCGAGTACGACTATGCGTCGATGAACTTGTACCCCTTCATGTTCTCACTTGGTGGCGACATTTGGGACCCTGCTACGGGTCAAATTGAGGGTATCCTCGACAGTGATGTGAACGCTGAGGCCATGCTCTGGAACAAGCGCATGCTTGATTACATGCCGCCCGGCGCACAAAATTACGGCATTGCTGAAATTGTAGATATTTTTGCACAAGGGCAAGTTGCCACTGCGTTCCAGTGGGCAGCTGTTGGGCTTGGCATGATTACCGACGAAATTGCGGACGACGTGCTCGTTGTGCCACCACCTTTGTTTGAACGTGCTGATGGCAGCCTCGACCGCACCTATTCAATGGGCGGGCAACCTTGGGTGATTAACGCCTACAACACCCCTGAGCAAATGCGCGTTGCCATTGACTTCCTCAAGTGGTGGTACCTACCTGAAACACAGCTCGAGTTTGCGATGCGTGGCGGTAACCCTACCGACGCCCTAACGCTTAATGCTGAAGGTTTTGACGACATTAACCCATGGAACCGCGCCTACCGCTATATGTTGCAAGATGACCGCGCCCGTGATTTCTGGCACGAGCCAACCTACTCAGAAATGCTAGCGACCCAGCAAGAAGGGTTCACAGCGTTCTCGTCTGGTCAAGTTGATGATCCCGCCAACGTGCTTAAGTGGATTGCCTGCCAACAGCAAGAAATTCTGTTTGATGCTGGTCGTACCGAGATTGAACCATCCTCTGAGTGCCGCCGAGTGCGTTTGCGCTAAGCTAAAGTTTTAGTTCGTAAAAGTTGTGGTGAGTGGGGAGACCTGCTCACCATTTTCGTTTTAGATTTAGTGGTGTGATTGCACTGTCAGCGTTGCTTGTAATGTTGCATAAAGACGTGACATTGCATAAACCGTGTTTGACAGCAACTCGAGCAGCTCTTACCACAGTGTCATAATCAAACGATGCCAAACACGCAAGATATTCCTATTTTTGACGGCCACAATGACACCTTGCTCCTCATTCACAAGTCTCGCCAGCATCAAGCTGCGCCAGAAAGTACCAAAGATGCCATCAGTGAGGATAAGCCTGCAGCGCCGTATAACTTTTTTGAACGTAACGACAGTCATCATATTGATTTACCCAGAGCTAAAGAAGGTAACTTTGCAGGTGGGTTTTTTGCGGTGTACGTGCCAGCAGAAAAGCCTGCGCCGTTTAAACTGCCTAGTACCGATAGCTTTGAAGTGCCTTTGCCAGAACCTCTTAAACTAGGCTACTCGCAACAACAAGCCCTGGCGATGATGGCGATTTTGTTTGAGCTCGAGCGGACCTCAAACGGTGACGTCAAAGTTGTACGCACCGTGAGCGACATCAATACCTGTTTAGATACCGGCAGCCTCGCAGTTATTTTGCACATGGAGGGCGCTGAGGCGATTGATGGTAATTTGGACGCGCTCGAGGTCTTTTATCAAGCTGGCCTCCGCTCACTTGGTATCGTTTGGAGCCGCAAAACTATTTTTGCTGAGGGCGTACCGTTTAAGTTTCCTGGCTCACCAGATACCGGTGACGGGCTGACGGCAGCGGGTAAAGAACTTGTCAAAGCGTGTAACCGTTTGGGCATTATGATCGACCTGTCGCACATGAATGAAAAAGGTTTTTGGGATGTTGCCAAGCTATCGGACGCGCCGCTAGTTGCAACTCACTCAAACGTGCACGCGCTGTGCCCAACCACGCGCAACTTAACTGATGACCAACTGGCAGCCGTGAAGGACTCGAGCGGTATGGTTGGTCTAAACTATGCGGTGAACTTTTTGCGTCAAGATGGCAAAAACAACACCGATACACCCTTGTCTGTTATGGCTGACCACATTGAGTATTTGGTGGACAAACTAGGCATCGACCATGTGGGCTTAGGTTCAGACTTTGATGGCGCTACCGTTCCCCAAGACATTGGTGATGTGACCGGTACACCTAAACTACTCAGCGTGCTTGCTGAACGCGGCTATGATGACACTGCGCTGCGCAAACTGGCGTATCAAAATTGGCTAGGGTTGCTCTCTAAAACGTGGTGAGGTGCTAACTGAAGGGCGCTGATGAGCTTCTCATTGTTTCTAGCGATGTGCTAACGTCCTAGCATGGCATCAACACCCTTACCTGTAAGACGGCGTTTAACGTGGCGTTGGTTAATAAGAAGCGTGACACTTGTGCTTGCTGCTGGTATTGTCGCGTGGTTGTTGCTACCTGTATCACCGCTGCTAACGGAACGGCTTTACAGTACAGGGATATACCCACAGATTGCGCGGGTGCTTATTCCCATTACTAGCGCGGTGCCGTTTTCAATTACGGGTAGTTTGCTAATTGCGTTGCCACTTATATTTGTAGTTAGTGTAGTCAGAAGTTGGCATCAGCATTATGACTATAAGCATCAACAAGTAGAACAGAAACAGGTGACAAGACTTAGCTGGTTAGTGATGTGGCTCGAGCGGCTCATCACTAGCCTTGTCATTATCGCCGGGCTTTTTCTATTCATGTGGGGGCTTAACTATAACCGCCTTGCGCTTGAAGAGGTGCTGGCCCTAAGCGATTATCAAGCGAGCCAAGAAGACCTAGAAGCGTTGAGTGAGCATCTGTTAAGCATCATGCAACACACTCAGCGCGAGGCAGGTGTGCGAACGCCAGCAGAGGTTGATGCTGCTTTGCAAGCCGGACGGACGTCGCTACAAACTGTTATTGGACAGTTAACTAACCAGTATGTCACATTACCCAAGCAACCTAAGTACACCATGCCAGGGTTGCTGATGAGAAGTGGCAATGCTATTGGTGTGGTCTCACCTTGGCTATTGGAAGCCCATGTTGATGGCGCGTTGCCTGCGCCGTTTGCGTTGACGGTAAGCTTGCACGAGTTTGTGCATTTAGCTGGCTACGCGGGTGAAGCTGATGCCGACTTTCTGGCTGCCGTGGCCGGTCTGCGCGCAGATAACCCGCTTATGCGTTACAGTACCGCGCTTAACTTGTTTAGAAGTTTGGCATGGCGCTTGCCACAATCAAGCTACCGCGAGTTTTACGACCAGCTGCCAGAGCAAGCTCAAACTGACCTTAGCGAGAGGCGTGCTGTGAGCGCTCGTTACCGCGTGCCCCGTTGGTTTCAGAGCGCGCAAATACGCGTTTACGATAGCTATTTGCGCGCTCAAGGAGTCGAGGCTGGCATTGCTGACTACGGGCGTATGGTAAACTGGTTAACCCAAGCCCATGCTCGAGGCTTGCTAGCAGATTCACCTCTTGTTCCCGTTGTTAACATCCGCTAGCTATGTCAGATGATGATCTCATATGCCAATCAACGTCTCACACGTAACCTAAGTTGATGCCGTCCTTGTGACGCAATCGAGCAAAAGCTATCTAAAACTTTCTGCAAGTAACCACATCATTAGTGGCAGCGATGTACTTGTGTCATGGGATCGAACAATGACCTGCTGCAAACGTCATCAACACCAACACGTTTCTATGACACCTGTTAAGCCCATTCATGAGCTGGTCTTTTTATAATGGCCTACGTGCAAGCAACGTTTCGGGGTCAGTTATTTCGTCGCTTAAGCATTCCTGTCATCTTGCTTATGGCTGCCATTGTTCTGGGTATTACTGGCTACTACCTAATGTGGCGTGACCAAGGTGGTACCTTGAGTGACGCACTCTATATGACCTTTATCACCATCACCACCATTGGCTATGGTGAGGTATACCCACTTGACCACAGCGAGCGGCTATTTACCATGGGTGTGTCGATTGTGGGCATTGGCTCGCTATTCTATGTCATTGGCACCACCATGGAACACGTGGTGGCCAGACAAGTCAGCGACGTTCGAGGAAGGCGCAAAATGCGTGAAGCAATCAAAACCATGTCCCAACACATTATTGTAGCGGGGCTAGGTCAAATGGGTAAACAAGTAGCTAGAGAGCTTTACGACCAAGAGCAAGCCTTTGTTATTGTTGACCTAGACGAGCACAACGAAGACTACGCTAAAGAACATAGCTACCGCTATGTATTAGGTGATGCCAGTGAAGAAGATACTCTCTTAGATGCAGGCGTCATGCGGGCACGCGGACTCATTGCTACCGCCGATAATGACGCTAGCAATGCGTTTATTATCATGACAGCGCGCAGTCTCAAGGCTGATTTGTCAATAGTTGTGCGCGCTGAAAATGATACAGCCCACAAAAAACTCTTGCGCGCTGGTGCTGACCAAGTCATCAATCCTTATGTGATTGGTAGCCGCCGTATTGTCAACCAAGTTTTGCGGCCGGCCCTAGTGAGCCTTATGGAGATGAACCCTGCCAATGGGGAAGACGCGCTGCGCATTGAAGAACTAGAAGTGCGCTCGGGCAGTAGCTTAGCTGACTACACGTTGCGGCATTTGGACTTGCGTAATCGTTGTGGGGTAAATGTGGTGGCGGTTATTCGCGCCAGTAAAATCATTAGCCCGCCGGATCCTGACATGCAACTTGTGGCAAACGATCACTTGTTGGTACTGGGCACACAAAAGCAGTTTGAAAAGCTCGAGCAAATTGAAATCACCGACGCTGATATTATCTCGAGTTGAGTAGCTAGCACTTGTTGGTACTAGGCACACAAAATTTGTTCAGAGAATAACAGGTGAGTTGTTGTGTACGTCATCACCCCAAATTTACTACAAACGACAAGCTGAGCTTTGGCTCAGGTCATAGATACTAAGGGCTCTGCAGAGGTCATAGGGAAACGTAAGCTCACTTGCGTACCTGGCTCGAGCCGGGTAATTTCTAGGTGACCTTCAATTTGACTTGCAAGGGTGTGGATGATAGACATGCCTAGACTCGGTATGTCGGCTACAGTCTGTACATCTAGCTGGTCAGGCAGACCAACGCCATTGTCTGATACGGTGAGGCAGACGTTGGTATCTAGTTGTTGTAAATGAATCGTAATGTGCTGCTGATCTAGCTGTTCAGGTGCGTTAAAGAACTTCGCATAAGAGCGCCCAGCGTGCTCGGGTTGTTGCTCTTTTGGTTCTGGAAATGCGTGCTCAAAAGCGTTATCAAGTAGTTCGCTGACAATGAGCCCACAAGGAATTGCTTGGTCAATATGTAATTTAACGTTGTCTAGGTCAAGTAAAACCTCAACCTGAGTGGCGTGGGGTGGGCGCTTTCTGTTGGGTACAATTGTCTCCAAGTATTGACGAAAATCAACTTGTGAAAGTGAGCCTTTTTCGTACATGGTTTTGTGCACAGTGGCCATGGCAACCACCTGTAGGCTTCGCGCACACCGGCGGGCGTCAATTCGCGTGCGACTGTCAACAACGTGTTGGGCCC
>JBCCBI010000201.1:0-9868 GCA_039034155.1 Deinococcota bacterium
AAATGCCATCACGCCATCATGCTAAGCATTGTTTAACAACTCGAGTTGATGTCACCTTAGCTTCAAAAAACCAGCTAAGGATCATCTTATGACTCGGATCATCGCGCATTACTTAATCGAGACGGCAGATGATCCTGAACGCGCTGCTGCCATCATGGCTGGCGAGCAGTCACTCGGCACCTTTGTGAAACTAACTGCTGAGACGCCCGAGCGGGTTGCCAAGTACGGCGCGAGGGTCGAACGGGTTGAGGTTGTTGAGGAAGTAGCTGAGCCATCGCTTCCCGGCGCACGTGAACCTCAAACATCTACTGATAAACCTTATCAACGTGCTGAGGTCACGGTATCCTTTCCGCTGGATACTATCGGTGATTCACTCGTAGGCTTGTGGACAGCGGTGGCGGGAAATTTGTTTGAACTTGCGCCGTTTTCGGGGCTTAAATTGACGGGGCTCGAGCTACCTGCAAGCTTCACCGACGCCCACCCCGGACCGCAATTTGGCATACCCGGCACCCGTGAACTTGCCGATGTTCAGACACGCCCACTCGTTGGCACCATCATCAAACCCAGTGTAGGATTATCGCCTGCCGAAACGGCTGAACTGGTGAGTACCTTATGTACCGCCGGGCTGGACTTTATTAAAGACGACGAACTGCAAAGCCACTCACCCCACTCACCCTTTGAAGATCGCGTGCAGGCAGTGATGGATATTGTTAACCGCTACGCAGACGCAGTCGGCAAAAAGGTGATGGTAGCGTTTAACCTCTCTGGCGATATTGATGCTATGCGCCACCGCCATGATGTTGTGCTAGAATGTGGCGGCACGTGTGTGATGGTCAACATGCTCGCCGTGGGGCTAGCTGGCGTGCAAGCACTCCGCAAACACAGCCAACTGCCTATTCATGGCCACCGAGCTGGCTGGGGCATGTTGGACAGACACCCACGTTTGGGCATGAGCTACCCAGCATTTAGTACCTTCTTTAGACTGGCTGGCGCAGATCACCTACACGTAAACGGCCTCCGCAATAAATTTTGTGAGTCAGATGCCTCCGTTATTCGGTCAGCATGCACGTGTTTAATGCCTATTCACAGCAGTCAACCTGTGATGCCCGTGTTTTCATCGGGTCAGTGGGCTGGGCAAGCGCCGGATACTTACCAAGCTCTGGGCAGTAGCGACCTCATCTATTTGGCAGGCGGTGGCATTATGGGTCATCCAGATGGTCCTGCTGCTGGAGTGCGCAGTTTGGTTGAGGCGTGGGAGGCAACGCTCGAGCACATCCCCCTTGAAACCTACGCCACCAGCCACCCTGCGCTGGCAGCCGCCCTTAGCAAGTTTGGAACGACGCAACAATGACACGCTACCAGCTTGCCTACTATGGCGACGACTTCACTGGCTCCACCGATGTGATGGAAGCGCTGACGATGGGCGGTGTGTCAACAGTCTTGTTTTTAGCGCCACCAAGTTTAGATGAGTTAGCTCGCTTTCCAGATGCTGAGGCTGTAGGTATCGCCGGAACAAGCCGCTCGCAGACACCTGCGCAGATGGCACAGCATCTCCCTAACATCTTTGAAACCCTTAAAACCTTAGATGCTAGGCTCATTCACTACAAAATTTGCTCCACGTTTGATTCGTCGCCAAGTTTGGGCAGTATTGGTAGTGCGCTCGAGCTAGCCCGCTCGCATTTTCCCCAAGCGTTTACACCTTTGCTGGTCGGCGCACCTATCCTCAAACGCTACGTCGTGTTTGGGAATTTGTTTGCCACAGCAGAGGGCATCACTTACCGACTTGACCGTCACCCCACCATGCCGCATCACCCGGCCACCCCGATGACTGAAAGTGACTTACGAAAGCATTTGGCGCATCAAACAGACTTACAAGTGGCTTTGTTGGATGTGTTGCACTTAGATAGAGGTGTCGAGGTTTGCCTCGAGCACATCAGTTCACATCCGGCAGATGTTTTACTAGTTGACACCTTGACAGAGGCACATCTTAAGGTATTGGGGCAGTTGCTCGAGCACTGGCAATCTCAAAACATTCAGTTTGTGGTTGGTTCATCTGGCATTGAGTACGCGCTCATCAAACAGCAACACGCATCTGCACACCCTTACCAACCAGCAACCGTTCATCCTGCTGAGGCTATCATCGTCATGTCCGGCAGTGCCGCCCCCGCAACTGCTGTCCAAATTGAGGCTGCTGAACAAGCTGGGTTTGCCAGCATTCGTATGAACGCGCCCAAGTTACTTGACCCCAATCAGCAAATCTATGAACATAAGCGGCTTAAAACCTTAGCGTGTGAGGCACTTGCACGCCAGCAGAGTGTCTTGCTGTATTCCGCACGCGGGCCAGATGACCCAGCGTTAACAACAACACGAGACGCCCTTACCACTTTAGGACATGCCCCCAACGAGATGAGCCAACTGCTTGGCAGCGCGCAAGGAAAACTGCTAGCTGATTTACAGCAGACAACGGGTATCACGCGGCTTTGCGTGGCGGGGGGTGATACGTGCGGCTATGTAGCTGCACATTTGGGGCTTGTGGCGTTGGAACTGCTTATGCCCATTGCACCAGGCTCACCCTTGTGTTTGGCGCACCGGCAAGATGGGGGGACGCTCGAGCTTTCCCTCAAAGCTGGCCAAGTTGGCGCGCCAGATTATTTTTTAGCTGTACAACGCGGAACATCCCAGACGCAATAACAACCTCAGGAGGAGATTATGGCAGAGAACGTCACAACAGATACCATCACCATTGCCCTGATGGGCGCAGGCGGCAAAATGGGTTGCCGCATTACCGACAACATCAAAGATATTAGCCATTACAACGTTCATTACGTAGAAGTAAGTGAGGCTGGCAACGCTAACCTCGCACAACGTGGGCTGTCGTCCACCCCACAAGCGGAGGCGCTAGCTGCCGCTGATGTTGTCATCTTAGCGCTACCTGACCGTTTTATCGGCAACATCTCTCAAGAGATTATTCCCACGCTTAAAGCTGGGGCTATGGTGATGGGCCTTGACCCCGCTGCAGCTCATGCTAACGTGATGGCCATTCGTGGCGACCTCACTTATTTTGTAACCCACCCCTGTCACCCGCCAATGTTTAATGACGAAGTCACCGAAGAAGCTCGCACCGACTGGTTTGGTGGCATTCACGCTAAGCAGCACATTGTCTGCGCGCTCCACCACGGGCCAGAAGAAGACTACGCCAAGGGTGAAGCCATTGCCAAAGACATTTACACACCCGTGATGGAGAGTTACCGCGTTACCGTGGAGCAAATGGCTATTTTGGAACCCGCCCTAGCCGAGACCTTTGCCGCTACGCTGGTAACAGCCATGAAAGAAGCCCTCGACAAAGCCGTCAGTTTGGGCGTGCCAGAAGACGCAGCACGCGAATTTTTATTTGGACACATTCGCATCGAACTAGCAATTGTCTTTGGCTTTACAGACTTTCCCTTTTCAGACGGTGCCAAGCTTGCCATCGCCCAAGCTTACGAGAAAATCTTTAAACCCGACTGGCAAGACGCTATTTTTGACTCGCAAGCGCTCACCGAAAGTGTCAACCAAATTACTCACCAAACCTAAATGCACTCAGAAGCACTCAACATGGCGTTTGGCTTAGGCTCCTACGCGCTCGCGTGGGCAATTGGCGCGCCGGGCTACCCCCCGGATGAACCTTTGGATATTTGGGGGGTGTTGCGTACGGCCGCAGCAAATGGCTTTGGTTTAGTACAACTTGCTGACAACATGCCTTTGCATGAGCTATCCGAACGTCAGCTTGTTGAGGTCACACAACTTGCTGACGACCTCGACCTAAAGATTGAAGTTGGCACACGCGGCATTGCAGATGATAACTTGGCACGTTATTTGGAGCTTGCGCAACGCTTTAACTCACCTATTTTGCGCGTTGTGGTGGACAGTCCGGGGCATGAACCTAGTCCAACTGAGGTCATCAACATCATCAGTGAGGTGTTAGCTAAGTTTGCTGACGCTGAGGTTGTCCTCGCCATTGAAAACCACGACAGATTCAGCGCAGTAACCCTACGTAGCATCATCGAAGAGTTAGCAAGTCCGTGGGTGGGAGTGTGTTTGGATACCGTTAATTCGTTTGGCTCACTCGAGGGGCCAGCCACTGTCCTAGACATTCTCGCACCATATGTTGTGAACTTACACATCAAAGATTTTACGATTGCCCGCGAAACGCACAATATGGGCTTTCGAATTAGCGGCACCCCCGCAGGTCAGGGCATGCTGGACATTCCTTGGCTGGTGCGCCAGTTACCCACAGAAAAACGTGCTATCAGTGGCATTGTCGAGTTGTGGCCAGCGCCAGAACCGACGCTGGCAGAGACCATTGCCAAAGAAGCGCGTTGGGTAGCGGAAAGTGCTGCATTTTTACAACAGCTTTAGATAAGTTTGAAGGGTATCAATCAACCATGTAACGCACGGGTAACAAGACGCGTGTAATCTGCTATAAAGCGTTTTCCAACATCCGACTCGGCTGCAAACCCGTCGAAAGCATGGAAGCCATCCGCATAGATGTGTAGTTCAGTGGGAACGCCCGCGTTCATGAGGCGTTGGGCGTAAGCAATGTCTTCATCCCGAAATAAGTCTGGCGTACCAACGCCAATGTAGGTCGGCGGCAGGCCGCTCACATCCTTCGCACGAAACGGCGCGGCATACTTTGAGATACCCTCACTGCCTGGTTCTTGACCAAGATACGAACGCCAGCCAATCAAATTATTTGCCCGTGTCCATAGGGGGGCATCGGGTACATTTGGGCCTGCTTGCTCTACATTTGTGTCATCAATCATGGGGTAAATCAGCAGTTGGTAACAAACATCAACCTCGGCGCGATCTCGAGCAAGTAGCCCAAGCCCGGCTGCTAATCCGCCACCTGCACTTTGCCCACCAATGGCAATCCGAGTTGCATCAATCCCAAACTGTTCCGCGTTACCTGCTAACCATTTGAGGGCCGCATAACAATCTTCCAAAGGTGCAGGAAATGGGTGTTCTGGTGCCAGTCGGTACTCCACGGAAACTATGACGCAGTTCAAACTGAGCGTCAACGCTTTTACTTTGAGGTCATCGCTCTCCACACTATTAAGCACAAAGCCGCCGCCGTGAATCCACAGCAGGGCAGGTAGGATGGCCGCTCGAGCTTCAGGTTGGTACACGCGAACCATCACGTCTGGTGCGCCGTCTGACCCTGGCACATGGTGATCGCTGCTCACAACGCCCTCAATCTCTGGTGTAACTGCCACCGTGGCGGCAGTTAGATCATCTAGCGTTTGGCGCATAGTGGGAATATCATCTAGAGTGACGCCGCCGGGCAATACTTGTTCAAATGCAGCTAGTGCCGCGATGAGTTGCGGGTCTGTCATTGGATGCATGTTGACCACTCCTTTTTTGCTGAGGTAGTTACGTTGTTTCTAACGGCGTTGCTCAACAAGCATCAACACCTAGCTTGGACTGATGCACATATGCACATCACGTTTGATGTTGTAATAACCTCATACCAAGTCCGTCTAGGTCATATACAAATCTTGCTGAATCTAAGATCTGTTTTTTGGATTTATAGCAGTTCCAGGATTAGTTTCTCCACACTGAGTGGGTCTATTTCTACTCCCCTAGGTCGCACGCGCAACTGCCTGGGGCAGTTACTCGTGGAAACGCTATTAGTCCGAGTTGTTGGTGCTATGAGCGAATGAAACTCATCGTAACGCGGTCAAACAGTTTGTCTGGTAGCCAGTGCCTTAACAGCAGCAAGGGTCTTGCGAATTTGCCACCTGCATAACGAGTTCTGGGGTTACTCGCTTTAACTGCTTTGGATACCAAATCTGCAATGACCTCTGGCGGGGATGAGCTATTCTCTTTTTGATAGTTTTCACTAGTGGCCCTTGCAAGTTGCTTGGCTAGATCGCCGTAGGGACCATCGCCCGACACATCTAACATGGGTTGGGTCATGACATCACCAAATTCGGTTTGAATAATGCCTGGTTCAATAATCACCACGTCGATGTTAAAAGGAGCAAGCTCGAGCCGCAACGCGTCTGACCAGCCCTCGAGTGCGTGTTTGGTTGCGTGATACCAAGCTCCTAGCAGGGTATAAATTTTCCCGCCCACACTCGACATATTGATAATTTTGCCAGCTCGTTTGTCGCGCATGTAGGGCAGCACGAGTTGGGTGAGCCGGGCAAGGCCAAATATATTTACCTCAAACTGCCTGCGGGCGTCATCAATGGCAATGTCTTCAACGGCACCATAAATGGCATAGCCCGCGTTGTTCACCAGCACATCTACACCGCCGTGTTGTTGCGTAATGGTATCCACCACAGCGCAAATGTCGTCGTCTTGGGTGATGTCCATTTTGAGCGGAATGGCACCGAGTTCTTTGAGGTCGTCCATTTTTTCAACGCGGCGTGCTGCCACGTAGACTGTTAAACCATCAGCTAAAAGTTGCTTAGCAGTCGCTTTACCAATACCAGACGACGCACCGGTTACAAGGGCAATTTGTTGAGACATTGTGACGCTCCTTAGTTATCTTTGATATGTGTTCCTGCATTAGGGGACTAAACCTAAGCAGGATTTCGACGTACTCACACTATAAAATTGCAACCAGGAGGGATGAATACCTAAAACGCTGATAAGCTTGCACAATCCTATGAAAACTCACATGTTTGTTCAAGCTGAGGTAGGTCTTGATGCCATCTTTTTGCTAGGCTACGTTTATGGCCCAGCCTGACCCAGCCAAGTTGCTCGAGCTCAAAACCTTACTTGCCCGCCACGTACCGGCTGAAGGCCCGCTCGAGACCAGCCTAGGCGGAGTCTACGTCTACAAAACAAGTCACCCACACACCCGCCAGCCAGAGCGCTACGACGCAGGTGTGGTGATTATGGCCAGCGGTAAAAAGCGTTGTTACATCAACAACAAACTCTACAACTACAACGCTGGCGATTATTTAGCCGTGTTTTTGCCGATGCCCGTTGAAGTTGAGGTTGTTGAGGCCAGCCCCGAAGACCCGCTGCTGCTAGTGGGGCTTAAACTTGACTTACGTCGTTTGGCAGAGCTTTTACTGCAACTTGACAGGCTCGAGGCACCTTCTACCCACGCTCAAGACAATACAAGTTCCACCTCAGGCATTTTTGCAGCACCTTTACCAAACGACTTGTTAGATGCCAGCATTCGGTTACTGAAAACGTTAGATAATCCTGCCGACCAAGCTGTACTGAGTCAAAACATCATCACCGAAATTTATTACCGCTTGCTAGTTGACAACAATACACGTGAACTTAGCCATTTGCTAGCCCAACGTGGGCAGATTCAACAAATTGCTAGAGCGGTTGACCATATCAACCAACACCTAGATGAGCCAGTAGTCATTGCCACTCTAGCTGCTGCAGCCAACATGAGCACCTCCCACTTTCACAAGTGTTTTAAAGATGTGATGCACATGTCGCCCTTGCAATACGCTAAGTCCATGAAGCTGTTCAAAGCCCAGTCGCTTATTCAAGCGGGCGCGCAGGTCAGTCAAGCGGGCTATGCCGTTGGCTACAACAGCGCCGCCCAGTTTAGCCGTGAATACAAACGGCACTTTGGGATGGCACCGTCGGTTAAAGTAGCTGCCAGCTAGGTCTGCTGAGTTTAGATGTTCAGTTGAGGATGTGCTCGAGTGCATTCACTACCCGCGCTACATCCTCAGTTGAGGTGTAGTGCACGGCTGAGAACCGCACCACGCCGTCATGAACGTCTAACCCAAGGGCTTCCATGAGCCGGTAGGCGTAAAAATGCCCATGATTACAGGCCACGCCATACCCTAAAAGATGTTGAACAAGGTCGCTCGAGGCATGTTTGCTGCTAGTAAACGCCAAGGTTGGGGCGCGTTTGGTGTGATCTGCAGTTTGTGGGCCCACAAGTTTAATGTCTGGGTGACTTACCAAATAATCTACTAAAGGCTCCATGATGCGTTGCTCGTGAGCTTGGAAGAGGCTGTTGACCTGTTGGGCCCTGGCCTTCCTATTCACTGATTCAGAAAAGTGATGCTCATAAACGGCGTCAATATAATCTGCCACGCCCGACGCACAGGCAATTTGCGCGTGTTGCGGCCCAGCTGGCGTGAGTCGGTAACGGGCTGCTTTTTCAGGATGCGTACTAGGATCATTAAAATAATGCCCTTGATTTCCTAGAGTCTGCATAAAGTCATCGCGCACGACCATAAGCCCTAGGTGGGGGCCATAGGTTTTGTAGAGACTGAAAACATACGCATCTACGCCCAATGCAGCAATATCTGGTAGACCGTGTGGTGCATAAGACACACCATCCACCACAACCCGTGCCCCAGCGTCATGAACAAGCTTGGCAAGTCTAGCTACGTCCTGAACTTGTGCAGCAATGTTGGAGCAGTGCGTAAACGCAACTAGCTTAGTTTTATCCGTTAGCAGTGCTACCAGGTCATCTTCTGCGAGTAACCCCGTCGCTGGGTCAACCTGCCATGTTTTTACGGTGATGCCATCTTCCTGCAAGCGCCACCACGCACCAACATTGGCTTCGTGGTCTTGATTGGTGATGATGACCTCATCACCTGGACTGAGTGTGGCGAGTACCGCCCTTGCCAGCACATAAGTGTTGATGCTGGTAGAGGGTCCTAAAATCACCTCATCTGGCTGAACGCCTAACATCTCAGCAAACACGTTGTGGCTTTCATCCATCACCTCACCTGCTAGCGCGGACGGTCCATAACCCGCGTAGGGCTGCACTCGAGTGGCGGTGTTGTAGTGATTGAGTTTGTCAATAACCTGTTTAGCCATATACGACCCGCCTGCATTTTCAAAAAACGCCCAGTTAGCAGCCTCAGCATCCTCAAATGCTGGGAAGTGACTGCGTACAAAGGCAAGGTCAAGTGTCGTTGAGGCCGTATCGACTAAGGTTTCAGATGTCATGGCAAGCTCCTTTACAAATCAGGGGATAAGTCAATCAGTAATAAACGTTCAATCTTGTATCAATGAATCTTAACTGGTGTGATGGAACCGTTCTTCAAAAGACTAACCGTTCTCAGCTCTAATCGCTCATTATCACACGTGGTTACTCATGAATACCGTGAGGGCAAAAAATATCTACTCAAAACCCTCCACAACTTTTGCACATTTTCCTTCCATACTCCTATTAACCACGCAAGACAGCGTTTATGAATTGTCTTAAACGCGTGTGAAAGGAGCTATACATATGAAAAAGCTAGTTATAAGTTCGCTGGTTATGGTTGTGGCTGGATTTGGCTTCGGGTTTGCTCAAGAAACAACAGAACTCCGCCAGTTACAACGTGAAGCACGTCAACTGGAAATTTTGCAACGCCTCCCCGAAGAAAGCCGCGCTGATGCTGAAGTCCTCCTCACCCGTGCAGCTGATTTAGCAGATGTTGGCCTCGCACTGCGCACCAGCAACATGCAAGCCTACGTGGACGCACTTGATGCTGGCGAGCAGCCCCTAGTTGCCCGCGAAATTGCCCGTCAGGCTGTTGCTGAAGAACGCTTAGCACTTATACGCGACATGGCAACCCTGCGGGAAGATATTCAAGGCTTTACCGACACCTACCCCGAAGTACGCGAGCTTATGGGTGAAGCACGGCTTGGTCGAGGCTTGGTAGGGGGACGCTTTGGTCAAGGTGAACGCGGCGAAGGTTTTAGTCGTTCAGGTCGTGGTGGCGAGCAAGGTGAGCGTCAAGGTAGAAGCGGGCAAAATGGCGGACGAGCACGCTTCGGAGGTGGAGGTTCCTAAGCAATAAATACCCCCTCTTAAAGACCTACCCCCTAACCTTCAGCTAGTACAGTTGCCATCACGTTATTTTTAGGACTTACGCTAGCTAGCGAAGAAGGGATATAGTTA
>JBCCBI010000202.1:0-9806 GCA_039034155.1 Deinococcota bacterium
GCGAAACCGAATGCTGCCACACCAACAACGAGTAAACCTGCAACGATCTTATTCATATCTAAGCTCCTTAGCTGCCCGAATGTTTGTCCCTTAGGAACTGGGGTCAGCTGTGATGGTGTTAGTATGTGCTGCTTCTTTGTAGGCGCTGCGTAGGCAAGTTGTGGAACTGATGGATGTGGTTAGCGTCTTGATAGAGTCTTACCCGAATCCAAAAAAGTACAGCACAGACGGATAATCTGAGATGTAGGGTTAATTTGAAAAGGGATTTCTGTGAAGCTTATGTGAAAATACAAAGATGAGACATGCCTTATTTAGTCATCTGCAAATGAAGTTGACATGTCTGAGACGAGGTTTATTGCGTTGATGTGAGAGTCAATGTCAATCTTCTCATGATCTTCGCATAACCTTTATAAAGGCTATATTTAGCGTCTTGATTCAAGTTAGCGGGCGTAGCGGTCAGGCTCGAGCCCCGTCAGTGCCAAACTCGTAGGCTCACCTGCAAGCACTTCGCTCACAAGCTTGCCAGTAATAGGTGCCAAACTTAAGCCCATCATGGCGTGACCTGTTGCCATCAGTAAGTTATCAGCTACCTGAGTGCGCCCAAGGTAGGGGAGACCGTCCGGTGAACAAGGACGTAACCCATGCCAGGCAGGTACATCTGTAAAATCATCAGGGCTAAGCTCAGGGTAATACCTGCACGCCGAGTTAATAATGCCTTGCACGCGGCGTGGATTGACGCTGTTATCCAATCCCGTAAGTTCCATCGTGCCGCCAACACGTAAAGCTTGCTGAAATGGGCTGATGGCGACTTTAGCCTCACTTAAAATAGCTGGATGCCGAGGTTGGATAACGGCGTTGGGTAAGGTTAAGCTGTAACCTTTGCCAGCTTGTAATGGCAACCGTAGACCGAGGCTTTGGGCAAGGGTGGGCGACCAACTGCCAGTACACAGTACAAGATTTTCAATGGGAAGTTGTTGCTGTGTATTTGTTGATGATGTGATATGCAATGCGCGTAAGGTATCACTTTCACGGATGGCACCTTCAACCGTCGTTTGCCAGTGGAAGGTGACGTGGTGCTGCTCGAGCCACTGCTGCAACGCGCTCATAAACCGTCTTGGCTCGAGGTGAGCGTCTTCTGGAAAGTAAACTCCGCCGACAACATTCATCTCAACATCTGGTTCTAACGCGGCAACCTCAGCTTGGCTTAAAATTTGCGCGGGCATTCCTAAGGTCTGGGCATGTTCAGCAACATGCGCTTCTTCCTCGAGCCCTGCGTCGCTATTACACAACATCAACAATCCACGAGATACCAACTCAAAGTCATCCAAATTGGTCGTCATGTCTTGATAACACTGTTTACTCGCCATATTGAGCGCGTGCAAAATGGGCGCGCCGCGGGCAACACGCGCAGCCGTGGACGCGCGCCAAAAATGCCAGCCCCATCTGAACAAGTCCCAATCCAGACGAGGTTTGATATAAAACGGACTCTCCGGGTCAGAGAGCCAGCGCAATCCCTGACGAACAACGCCTGGTGCTGCCAGCGGCATAATATGGCTCGGCACAATCATGCCAGCATTACCAAATGACGTGCCATCGCGCATAGGCGTACCTTGGTCTATGACAGTGACCTCAAAACCTTTTTGAACGGCGTAATAAGCTGTGGCAAGTCCAATCACACCAGCCCCAACAATCGTCACGCACTGACTCATAGTGATGTTTCCTGTAATACATCAGAAGATGTACGCATTATCGCAGTCGCATCATTTGATGAAGTGACATCAGTATGGGTGATGCCCCAGCAAAACGGGTCTTCTGGACTTAAAAGCAACTCACTCACAGCGGTAATGTGCGCCTGTCCGCGGATGGTGGGTCGGATTTTGCCAGCATCCACACTATTGCGAATAAGCTGATAGTGCCCTTCAAAAATGCTACCGATGACGCTTGCTTGCCGCCACCGCGCACCCTCAGCGAGCTTGCCATCTGCTGCTAAGCAGGCAAGTTTAGCGCTTGTACCTGTCCCGCACGGTGAGCGGTCATAAGCTGCACCGGGGCAGAGGACGAAGTTCTGCGCGTCCGCATCAATCTCTGTCTTGTGGGTAAATAGTTCGATGTGGTCAATCTCGGCACTATCTGCGCCAGAAATGTGCCCTTCACGCAAAGCTTGGCGAATGGTTTCACTTAGGATGGCGAGCTCATCAACTTGATTAAGGTCGATATGCACTGAGAACGGTAGCGTGTCAACATCAACTAAAAAAAACCAATTGCCACCCCAAGCCACATCACCTGTAACTTGCCCGTAGCTGGGAACATCCACCCGAACATCTACCTGGTGACGGTAACTTGGCACGTTGTGAACGCTTACAGTGTCGTCCTCATGTAACTCTACGGTGACTGTACCCACAGGTGTGTCGATGTAGTGTTGACCCACATTTAATTTCCCCAGATGAGCAAGCGTTTTGACAACGCCAATGGTGCCGTGCCCACACATGCCCAAATAGCCCACATTATTAAAAAAGATGACGCCAGTACTGCTGCTAGGGTTATCTGGTTCACACAAAAGTGCGCCCACCAGCACATCTGACCCACGTGGTTCGTTAATGACGGCCGCACGGTAATGGTCAAAGTGGGTTTTGAGGTCGTGTAGTTTGTCAGCGAGGTTGGCTCCGGCGAGGTCGGGAAAACCAGCCGTCACAACTCTGGTAGGTTCGCCTGCTGTGTGTGAGTCAATCACGTGGATGGAAGATGGTGTCATAGTTCGCCCTACTATATCGCGTGGGTGAAACTGACTCTCAAGATGCTACTGAGATATGTTTTAATCAGCGAAAGCTTGGGAGGTTACTTATGAACGTCAATTGGCACGGTGTTTTGCCCGCAATTACCACGCCGTTTAACCAAGATTTAAGCGTTGACCATATGTTTTTAGCAGAGCACGCCCGCTGGCAAGTTGAGGCTGGTTGCGTGGGCGTGGTGCCCGGTGGCTCACTGGGGGAAGCCGCTACGCTAAGCATTCCCGAGAAGTTGGCAGGTATAGAAACGTTAGCCTCAGCCTTAGACGGTCGCGCTCCTGTGGTGGTTGGAGTAGCCTCCCTGAGTACCGCGAGTGCTGTGCAGTTTGTGAAAGATGCCGAGGTTGCAGGTGCTAGCGGGTTTATGGTCTTGCCACCGTATGTCTACAGCACCGACTGGCGTGAAATGAAAGCGCATGTTGCTGCCATTTTGGAAGCAACCCAAAAACCTTGTATGCTCTATAACAATCCAGTTGCCTACACAACAGACTTTACGCCGCCGCAAATTGCTGAGTTAGCAAGCGAATATGCACAGCTCGAGGCTGTTAAAGAATCCAGCACAGATGTGCGCCGAGTCACCTGGCTTAAGGCTATTTTGGGTGAACGTCTAAAAGTTCTGGTAGGTGTAGATGACGGCATTGTTGAGGGGATTCAAGCGGGAGCAGTGGGCTGGATTGCGGGCTTGGTGAACGCCTTTCCAGTTGAATCTGTAGCGCTCTATAATTACGCTATGAACGGACAGGTGGATAAAGCCGCTGAACTCTACACGTGGTTTTTACCGCTGTTGCGTTTAGATACCGTGCCTAAGTTTGTACAACTCATTAAGCTGGTGCAAGAAAAAGTAGACAGAGGTAATAGCCGCGTACGTCCGCCGCGTTTGGAAGTTGTGGGGGATGAGCTCGAGCAAACCCTTGCCATCCTCGACCACGCGCTAGCGACTCGCCCGCCGCTTACGGCTCAGGTTTAAGCTTGACCAAGCTATGACGCCATACGAAACAGAGATGTACGAACTTTACGACTAGGTGTCAAAGTGATCGTGAGTTATCTGTTAGTTAGGCTAGCGGGCAAGGTTTGATTGTAAGTTGTTGATAAGGTTGAACACATCAAGGTCTCAGCAACTAACTATGCTAAACTTCTGCTAGACATGCCTGTTGATGCTTCTGACCCTTCTCCTGACCGATCTTCACACTCTCAATCCTTATCTAAACGTGCGCCCCGCAAACGCGCTTCTAAACAATCATCTTCATCGCCTCATACTTCGCGCCAAGGCACACAACGCTTAGGTTGGCCGCAACGCTTTAAGCGCGCTAGTTTGCGCACGTCAATTGTACTCGTTAGCTCAGTCGTTTTGCTGACTACCTCGGTGTTCGCTCAACCCACGGCAAGTGCTGAAGGTGTTTCGGGTATAGCCATATTTATGCTTGTTAGCATGTTGTTGCTATCAGGCTTTTTCTCAGGTTCTGAGACATCGTTTACAGCGATAAATAAGTGGAAAATTCGTGAGCTGGCAGAAAGTGGCAAAGCTGTTTATGCACTTTTAGACCAAGACCCCACGCGCTTCATTACAACTTGCTTAATTGGGAGCAACCTAGCCAACATTGCTGCCACGGCCTTGGTGACACAAATTGCCGTTGGCTTAGCAGATAGGTGGGGGACGTCAGAGGGGCTTGCGGTGACCTACACAACAGCACTTATGACCTTGTTGGTATTGGTCGTTGGCGAGATCACGCCTAAAGCGGTTGCCGTCTATCACGCAGATAGGTTTGCTGGGCTAGCCATTAGGCCTATTCACGCGCTGTCGGTGTTTTTATATCCGGTGGGCTTGTTTTTTACCTATGTCTCGAGCAGTATTTTGCGCGTGTTTAGGCTCGAGCCGCGCGAATCGCCTTTGGTGACCGAAAACGAGTTGCACCTTATGCTCCGTAGCGCTGAAGAATCGGGCGTAATTGAAACTCATGAACGCGACATGATTCGCGGCGTGATTGACTTAGAAGAAACGGTGGTTCGTGAGGTGATGACGCCCCGAGTAGATATTATTGCCTTACCGGAAGACGCTAGCTTAAAGACCTTGCTCGAGCGCACCACCGAACACGGCTACAGCCGTTTGCCTATTTATCAAGAGAACGTTGACAATATTCGCGGCATTGCCTACGCGCGCGATTTGCTGAAGTACTTAGGCTCAGATGAAGACCTGAACACAATTACGGTGGATAACATCATGCAAACGCCACAGTATGTGCCGGAAACGCTAGCGATTTTGAACCTGATGCGTGACATGCGCTTACGTAAAAATCACATGGCGATTATTGTGGATGAATTTGGCGGTACAGCCGGGCTAGTGACGCTCGAGGACATCATCGAAGAAATCACCGGCGAAATCTACGATGAAACGGACGCCGACGAAGACGAAGACATCCTCAATTTAGGTGAAGGCAACTACCGCATCTCTGGCAGTGCCGACATTGACGATGTAGGTGACAAACTCGACATTCAGTTTGATGAACAAGGTGACTACGACACGCTGGCTGGGTTCATGATTGATGAATTTGACCGCATTCCCGAACGTGGGGAGTCGTTAGAGTTTGAGGGCTATCAGTTCACAGTTGAAGAAGCAGACGAACGGCGGATTATGTCGGTGTTGGTGTCTGAACTGATGGTTGAAGAAGATATTGAGGATGACGTGGATGAAACTGATGTGGCTCGAGACAGCGCGAGGGATGCTGTTAACACGGTACGTGACTAGCTGTCAGCAGGTATCAACATTTGGACTCAGGCGTTATGAATAGTTTTCTTTAATCGGATTTGGGTCGAATTCCCCTAAGCTTGCTTTGTGAATACGAAGTATCAAGATGAGGGAGCGTTAAGCGAACTCATAAGATTCCTCAAAATACTCCGTAGCTTGCTGCGGAGATTTTTATTTTCGATATAACTAGAGCGTATCTGAAATTTTTTCAGATACAGATAGCATCCTTTACAGTGTGTAGTTGTCGACTACAATTGCGCCAAAAGTTTGTCGTAGTCAGCATGTGTCCCAATCCAAAACCAGAATGCCCCCGACGCATCTCGTTTACAAACAGCACGATATCCCTTGCTTACTCTTGCAGAGTAGATAGGCAGTTTAGGGTGAACTTGCTTGAACTGCAGACTTTTGTGCCATGGGTCATGTTTGAAAAGCTGGTATTGCTTGGTTGCTTGATCTTGAACATGTTGCGGAAGCTCAGCGAGAAGTTTGCGAAAGGTCTTGCTGGTACGAGATTTCACAAGGCGGCGTTATCAGACAGCGTTATTAGTCGCAATCTTGAACGAGTCCAGCCTGTTGCTCGGCTTCAGCTTCAGCAAGGAGTTTCTCGAGCAACGCGGGGGATTTTTCATGTGCAAAGGCTTCATCCCACAGGCGTTCGTCCTCGAGTTCTTCCAAAATGAGCTGAGCAATAGCATCTTGATTAGCCGCAGGTAAATCTTGAACCTGAGCAATGGCTTTTTCAAGCAGTTCAGTCATGAGAAGAGTATACCAGTTTCGGTTACAGGAACATGAAGTACTTGAGCGGCTCGAGCTAAAAGGTGCTACCTTAAAGCGCGCCGAAATCAAATAGGGCACGAGGCAAGCTTTTACCAGCGCAGGTCACATCCTCTGCAACGTGTAGTTAAGCGTAGTCACGCTAATTTGATGTCAAAGAAGATGGAATTCTGCTTTTGAGCCACACAATTTGACCTCGGTGATTTATTTCGTCTTCAAAAACATGATACCAACGCCAATAGTTATTGGTGATGTGGTCAGACCAGCATTGTTTGCCTTCCAGCCATAACCAATCATCATGTTGCTCAGACAAAAGCTCGAGGGTTTTAGACCGTGTTTCTTCAAGCTGGGAAAGATAAAACTCAATTTCATGACCCTTTAGGTTGACTCGAGCCTCCTCACCAAGCGTGAATGAAGTCAACCACTTTTCACGTAACTGAGGGTTGTCAAGCAAGTCACGTCCAAAAAAACTTAATTCTTGATACCCTACTTCTAAGGCACAAAGATGTAACAACATTGCGCCTATAGAATTAGCGTTTTCATCCCAAAGGTAATCAAGTTGCTCGGTTGTCAGATTACGAATGACACGCAATGTTTTATACCGACATGCTGTCATCATTGAGACCAAAACACCGATATGTGGCGAGTATGTCTCAACTGGTTTGATCTTGAACATCATATGTACCTAAGAGAGTTTACTATTTGAAGCTTCAGACAGAATAGAGCGTCTTAACGGATTGAGCTCAGTGGTGTGAACGACAGGTCAAAATAATCATAAACCAAGCCTACTAAAACAAAGTGCCCAAACAATCCACATCCCTCGCAGCATAGTCAAGCCACAAGTTGAGGAAGTTTTGAAAACACTTGCCGAAGGTCACGTAAATCTCGGTAGTGATGAACCGACTCAGAAATACCCGTTAGCGTTGTAGAAATGTCTGAACCTAGTTCTGCAATTGTGATGATAGGTATTCCCCTAGCGTAGGCATAACCAGCTTCAATGCCAAGACCAACACCCTTTTCGGTGAGGTCGATAATGGCAACGTCACAGGTGTCAATAAGCTCAAACGTTGTCTGCATAAGATCAGAGCTTGCTAGCTTGACCTCACCCCACTTCTCAACATCGCGGTGAATACAGATACTTTGCACGCCACATTTTGTGAGGACAGCTGTGAGCGCCTCAATTTTAGCTTGATTGCTGTTGTCCGCGTGATACTTAATGCCTAGATAGACAGTCATAACGTCTTGAGATTATTTTCCCCTAATACCAATGCAATTACCCCATAAATCTTTTATCTGACACATGTACATGCCTTGTTCAATCGCCAAAGGTCCACGGTATAGCGTTGCACCCAAGCTTAAAAGCGCGTCTAGTTTTTCTTGAAAACTGTCAACCCACCAATAGACTACTGAACCAGCAGCTCCAGAAGCCACTTTTTCATCAGCTTGGACAAGTTCAAGCATGATGCCTTGGTACTCGAGGTAGTCAAAATCAGCCTCGATGATGGTCTTTTTTGTAGCCGTAGGGAATGCTTGCTGATACCACTCAAGACCCATCTCAACATCACTCACATGAATCATGACGGCGGCAATTGGATATGTAGATTGTGGCATTTAATAGCTTAAGCTCAGAAGTACGATCCTAAGACTAGCCACAGGCAAACGTAGTATGATGCAAGCTCGGATCAGCATAGGTCACATCTCCTGCAAACTACAATTAAGAGCTGTATAGCTGTTGCTCGAGCAACGACTTTGTTTCTGCCCATTCAGAATTGATGACACTGTAGAGTGCTGTGTCACGATACGAACCATCATGAAAAACGCTTTCATTACGAATAACTCCTTCTTTGACAAGGCCAAGTTTTTCAATGGAGCGTTTACTTTGCTCATTCTTGTTGTGTGTCCGAATTTGTATGCGTATAGTTTTCCAGACTTCAAAACCGTGCTTAAACATTAGATACTTGGCTTCGGTGTTGACTTTTGTACCCTGATAAGCTTTTTTGACCCAAGTACCCCCTACTTCAATAGTTTGACTGTCTTCACGGATGACATAGAAACTACTCGAGCCCGCTACGTTGCCATCAGATAAATTGATAGTTATGAGTGGTATCCGAATAAGGCTTATTTCGTCGAGTACGGTGCCATTTTTCAAAGACTCTGGGTTACGAAGGGGGTCAAGATTCATATAGGTGAAGATGTCAGGTTCAAGTGACTCTAAAATTAATGAATAATGACGTTTTTCCAAAGGCTCGAGTCTAACAAATTGACCTTCTAAGACTTGAGGTTGAAACCATTTGCTCATCAATGCACCTCAACTGTATTGATAAATCACATGCGCCATAATATCTGGTAAGTGGAGCATATGATTTATGTTACTAAGTTGATAGTGCGTAATCTAACGAGTAGGCTCTGCAGATATCGTCGATGTGGATAAGGGGTCTTGCTTGAGTTGCTCAGCGCGAACATAAAGCAAGCTAGACATAAGTAATACGATCCCGGTAATAAGCCAAGCTGTACTAACGTTATAGGTGTGGGCAATTATGCCAAGGACAAAACTGCCTAAAAAACTGCCGCTGTAGCCTGCTAACGACAAAATTGATTGCATAGATGAACGCCTGTTAGAGGGAATTTCGCGGTTAAAGATGGCTGCGACAGGTGCGTTTCCTGTACCTAAACTGAGGTAATACCAACAAAACAAACCTGCAGCAGGTAAAAAACGAGTCTGATAAGCCATGACAAGAATGCTAATTGCAGCTAGTCCTTGAGACAAAGCTGCCACAAAACCGTGCCGCTGCTTAAAAAGCCTGCTGAGCCGAATGGATGCTAAGTTGCCGACTGTGCCCATCAAAAACCCAAGTGTCATGAGCGTACCAAAAAGAAGACTGTTAGGAGTTCCTTCTGTAAGCGTTGCAAACTGGGGTTGCCAGAACGTCTCAACGCTCATAAGGGCAAGTGAGGCTACCAAGCTGCCCGCGAGTAAAAGTAATACAAGTTGGCTTTTTCGGCTTAGGTTAAGGGCGTCAGCCAGAATAAAGCCTAGCTTGCGAGGGGTGAAGGCGGTGTTGAGGGTATCTCGAGCATCATCCCTAACTTCTTTGACATAAAACGCAATCATCAACATAGCAATTATCCGCACACCTATAGAGGCTATGAACGTCATGGACAAAGGTGTAACTATAGTGTTACCTTCGGCAGGTAAGTATGAAAATAACTGCGGGACGATGCCGCCTGCGAGCGCGCCTAACGCCAGCCCAAGCGTGCCAAATGTTTCAGCATAAGCGAGCGGCGGTTGTAAATTATAGTTTGGGTCGTGCTCGAGCAACTTGTCAATAAACCAAGCATCTAACGCACCTGACGAAAGTGCTCGGCCAATGCCTAAGAGCACATACGCCGCTAGGTACGCATAAAACGAAAATGCCAGTAAAAAGACCACGTTGGCAAGTAACAAAAAGCTGTGGGCGGCTAGGGCTACGGGTTTGCGACCTATTGCGTCTGCTAGCCCGCCA
>JBCCBI010000203.1:0-9755 GCA_039034155.1 Deinococcota bacterium
ATTATAAATCAAAATTAATGAATTTTTATCTGCTAATCTGCCTAAATTTTGAATCTGTTCTTTTAAAAAGTATTAGTTAAAAATAAAACCTGATGTTTTATGACTGTATACGAGAGCATCATCTGCTCTAGCTGTATCCACTGCAAAAAGCTGCCGCACCAGTTAATTTTCAGTCTCTCTAGATCGCTTAATGACTGCCTATCACAGTTATCGATGACAACAATAAGCTTGCAATATAAATGAGGTTAAGTTTTATGTCTAAACCTGCTGATGTTTTGCTGACCAATGCCAGTGTACTCACCTTTGATGTTAATCAACCCCATGCAGATACTGTTGCGGTGAGCGAAAATATCATCAGCTTTGTGGGGACTAAAGCAGATAGTGAGCCTTGGCGTGGTCCTAACACGCAAGTTATCGACTGCCAGCAAACGACCCTCATGCCAGGCATTATTGATAGCCATTTTCATTTGTATGCAGGCTCAAAAACGGCGGGTGGGGTTGACCTTCGTGGCATCAAAGATATGACTGAGGTGCGCAGGCGTCTTTTGGAATATGCTGCAAAAAATACAGATATATCTTGGCTAACAGCCCATGCTGCCGCGTACAGCTTACCTGACCCAGAGACACCGCTGCACCGAACGCACCTTGACGAGATTGCGTCCGACCGGCCTTTGGTACTCTTTGCCCATGATTTACACGCGCTCTGGCTAAACACTAGGGCGCTCGAGCAAACCCACCTCTTACACGGCTCAGACAACCCTGAATTACGTGCCAACATGACCTTTGGTAGTAATGGCCTCGCTACCGGCGAACTGGTTGAGGGCGCAGTCTTTGCGTTTGTGAACCACTACATGCCCAGCGACGAAGCATTTATGACGCAAGCTGTCAAACGCAGCCTCGAGCAACTGGCTTCGTTTGGAATTACCAGTGTTCACAACATGCTAGGCGATGACGTTCAAGGGAGGTTGTATCAAGGACTCGAGCAAGCTGGCGACCTCACCTGTCGCGTTTATTTGCCGTATTACGTTGACTCGAGCATCAACGCTGCAACATTAACCACTGAAGCAACTGCACTGCGAGATACCTACGCGTCCAACCTACTGCGCATAGGTGCGGTTAAGTTTTTTGCAGATGGTGTGTACGACGGTAAAACCGCCCTTACTTTAGAAGGCTACCCAAATGAGCCAGACAATGTTGGGACTAGTATTTTTGAACGTGAGCACTATCTTGAACTGGTGGCTCGAGCTGACAGCCTCGGCTTTCAAGTGGCCACCCATGCTGTGGGAGATGGTGCTGTCCGACTTGCCCTAGATGCCTATGAACAAGCACGCGACAAAAATGGTCCGCGCAATAGCCGTCACCGGGTGGAACATATCGAGGTCATTAACCCTAGCGATATTCCCCGTTTTGCTGAGCTAGGTGTAATTGCCAGTATGCAGCCCTTACACGCGCCAGCTAGCCCAACCACTGCTGATTTGTGGTTTAAGCACATTGATAAAGCCCGTTGGCAAGATGCCTTTGCTGTGCGCCGCCTGCGAGATACAGGTGCCCATATTGTTTTAGGCAGTGACTGGTCGGTCGTCACCATGAATCCGTTTGTGAGTTGGCAAGCTGCCGTGACCCGCAGACCTTGGGGAAACGAAGGTGACGCCCACTTTCAGCAAAATTTAGTTGAGGTGATGGCTGGTTACACAAAAGATGCTGCCTATGCAGAATTTCAAGAAGCTCACAAAGGGCAGCTCAAGGTTGGGATGCTAGCTGATATTGCACTGCTTTCGGAAGATGTCATTTCTTTGCCCACAGAAGATTTAGGCAGCTTAACCGTCAAACTCACGATGATAGACGGGAAGATAGTTTATGCAGCTTAGTGTAAGTTCTTGGTGACCCTGTGCAGAATGCTCAAAGTGATACCGTCAAGAGGTGCCAACATCAAGTATGTGCAAACCTGCTTACCGGAATATATTGACTTGGCAAGTCGGTTGTGGACGCGGTTAAAGCAGTAAACCTTATTGCTCGATAAAACAAGAACGCAGACTCGCTGATGAGCCTGCGTTTTCTGTTGAATGTGGAGGCGGTTAAGCAGCTTGCGCCTTCGCAAACCGCTCAATCTTTTTAAGGTCGCTAGTTGCCTTTTCTTGCTTCATCATCTCGAGCATCGTGCCACTCATGCTCACGCCTTCGGTGCCTACAATCTCAATAATGTCCAACATTTTGGCAGAAAAAGCTCGCAGGGGAACTTCAGTATCTATGTCTTGAGTGTTTTCGTTAGTAGCTGGGTGGAGTAATAGCAAGTCTTCCTCTAAAGCATTGGTGCAGGCGTCGTTAACCTCAACGAGTACGTTGCCATAATCGGTTTGTATTAAGTATTTACGGCTCACAAATTAAGTCTAGCACAGGTTTAAGACAAGGTATTACGAGGCTTCGGCAACGGGTAATGAGGCAACAGGCTTGCGTTCATAAAATAGCTTGCCACCACGATCAATAGCATCACGAAATGATGCATTATCAAGATTGTCATACCGTACAACATCAATTTTGTAGGGTAGCAGCAAATCATCTAACTCAGTTTCTAACGTCATTAACTTTGCGAAGCTGATGTCACCTAGTAGTGCCAAGTCAATATCTGAGCTTTCAGTATAGGTATCTGTAGCCCTCGAGCCAAATACCTTCGCTGCCATCACGTCTGGGTAACGGCATAGAACGTTTTGAATAGCACTGCGTGTTTGTTCTGAAAGCCCGTACGTCATCTTCACACTAGCCTACACCCTCTTTTTCATCGTCTCAGCAAAGTTCTCAAACAAAGGCAAGTATTCGTTCACAATCAGCTTGCTAATGTCTGTCATAACAGCTTGGTCATAGGTATGGGCAGTGCGGTTGCGACTGGCGATGGTGGTCATCCACGTTTGACCGTCTTTGATGAGTCCCGCTTGAAATGCCTCACGCATGGCATCACGGCTCCCACTGATGTTTGTAGTACCTTGGTAAGTCAAGTAATCTTTCATCACACGCCAAGCAAGTTCATGGGTAAACTCAAACGATTTGATGAGTCCTTGTTGTTCCATCTTGCTCAGTTCGCGCTGCTTTGCTTGGTTAACATCATCTTGCAACCGCTCGAGCGCACGCAAATAACTCTCGAGCCGCTGTCGCCAGCGCAGCATCTCCATAACTCATTGTACTGTTTCAAAATTGTGAACACCCATATCAACCTGTCCGAAACACCCGCCGCAACCCCCAGCCACCAAGCAGCATCAAAATAAGTCCAGGCAAAGCGACGAGCAACGCTAAACCAGCTGCTACCGCATCCAAACTGGCACCACCGTTCAACTTAGCAAAAAGTAATGTGGGCAAGGTATCTATACTCCCGCGCCCTACAAAAAAGGTGAGCAGAAAGATATTCGATGAAATGATGAATGCAAAAAGCCCTGCGGCGAGCAAGCTGGGTAAAAGTAGCGGCAAGGTGACGTGCCAAAACACCCGCGTAGTCCCTGCACCGAGGCTGCGAGCTTGGGCTTCATAGTCGGTGTCGTAGTTTTGGAAGGCAGCAGTGAGTGTACGAATTGTATACGGTAGTGCTGGGACAAGGTGAGCAAGGACAACTGCCAGCGGGTTTCCAGCTAAGCCCAAACGCAAAAAGATGGTGGCCATGCCCAGACCGATAGCAATTTCTGGGACGATGAGTGGTGTGAGTAACCAAAACTCGAGCCCAGCCCACACCCTTCGCTTAGCTAATGCCCTCGCGGCAGGCAGACTTATCAACACAGCCAACAGCGCCACAACTAACGCAATGCCAACGGTATTTACAAGCGCCTCCGGTACACCGGACACAGGCGCTGCAAGGTAATCCCAAGCAAGTGGCCGCAGCGTTGTACCCCTAGCTTGCCACCACCAACGACTTGGCAGAATGTCCGGCCAGCTCCAGCGAAAGGCTAGCGAGGCAATCATCAGTGGCACAAACGGCCCAACTAACGCGAGTGCTACGAAACCTAAGTACAACCTAGTAGATACTTTTTGAACGCTCCTCACGCGTCTCCCCAAGCACGCTGTAAACGTTTGTAAGAGGCTAAATAGACCAGCAGGATGAGGCTAGAAAGCAGTGCCACTATGGTCATAATGGTCATTGCCGTTAAGCGTCGCGCTGGGTCAGCGTCATTAAACGCGCGCCATGCTTTGACGGGTAAGGTGCCGGGAAACCCGCCGCCCAAAATAAACGGCACCTCAAACGAGCCTGCGTTGAAGGCAAAGACAATCAGTGTAGCGGAGACGATCCCAGGTACAAGTTTGGGTAAGGTGACGTGCCAAAAGCGTTGCCATGAATTTGCGCCGAGGGTGGCAGCAGCAGCTTCATAGTCGGGGCTCGAGCCAGCTAATAGCGAACTGAGTAACAAAGTTGTAAACGGTAATTGCTTCCAGGCATACACCAGCATCACGCCCCAACCCGCACGGCTGTAGAGGATACGCGGAAAGTCGCGGGTGCTTTCAATCCAGCCCAAGCTAAACGCAATCCTTGCCAGCAAACCGCCATTTGCCCACAGGAGGGTAATGAGAGCAACACCGACCAAATACGGCACAACTAGCGGGAGGGTGTAGACATACCGAAACACACGTTGCCCCCAGCCTTTACGTTGTAAGAGCAATGCTAGATGAATACTCAACAGCGTGCCGATGACAGTTGGTACTAACGCGTAGGTGAGTGTTAGTCCTAGTGAGCCCCAAAAGCCTGTACTCGTGACAAGTGTGCGGTAGTGGCTGAGGGTGGGAAAGGTGTTGATACCATAAAGTGGCGCGTAGCCAAAACTTTGCAAGATGACAGTAAGCAGCGCACCACCGTAGAAGATGAGCAGCACGAGGACAGCAGGTGTGAGCATTAAGATTGTTCGGATGCGTCTGTGATTTTTCATAAGGGTGGATGATTGTTCGTAGGGATGTTACAGGTCATTCAGGAGATAAGGAAAGGAGAAGGGAGAGAATATTAAACGCGGTGAAGGCATCAAATAGCAACACCACGACTCAGTAATACACACGTACTAGTTGATGAAATCCCCCCTTCTCCCTTGCCCCCTTTCTCCCCTTCTCAATGCGCAACATCATCTGTTAAATAGCTGTAACAACATCTTGTGATATTGCTAAAATTATCTCGAGCTTGTTGATAGTTGATGTTTTCTCGAGCCAAACATTACTCCCAGATTGGCGCGTTATACTTCAACATTCTCTAGGCTTAGAGTCTCAAGGCGTCTTGATGATGTAAACCACGACTGTCTGACAACGTCTTTTCGTGCCCTCCGCTCATGAGCTGGCAGTCACAAACCTCATTAGTAAGTTAGTTTTGTCGTGCAGCAAGCGCGTCCTCAACAATATCTAAAAGCGGGCGCTCGGAGCCTTGTACAATAACCTCAATCCAGACGGTTTCTAAGACCTCAACTAAAGATGCGTTGGCTTCAGGTACGCGTACCTCGGCGAGTTCCGCGAAGGTCACGCCGAGCAGTTCAGGTGCGGCTTCGGCAAGTTGCATCTGAGCATCTTCTGAAAGTAACGGCGCGTCAATGCCAGGCGCGTAGCCAAGGAACTGGAGCTTGCTAGCTTGGTTTTCAACGGATGATAAGTAATCAGCCAAGACTAGGGCAGTGGCAGGGTTGGGTGCGTTATCTGGAATGGCAATAAAACTCTTGTTAGCAATCATGCCGGAGGTTGGGAAGATGATGTTTTCTACCGTTTCAGGAAATGTGCCGTTGTCAATGCCAATGGCAGCGCTAAACGCACCAAACTGGCAAAACATATCCACCTCACCATTCACAAAAAAGGTGCGGTTGGCAGCCTCGGTCTCAGGATAAATGACAGCGCCCGGTCTATTAGCACCAGAGCTATCTTCTTGACCGCTACCGCCAAGGAGAAATGGGGCGATGTCTTGTAGGTAGGCGAGGCCGGGCTCTATCACCCGTGTAAGCTCAGCGGCGTCAACCTCAGATACATCTTGCTGGAAAGGTGCAAAACCAGTACCATCCGGATTAAACGCGTACAGCACAGCTTGCACAAACACATTGCCGATGTAGTTGGGTGGGCGCACGTAGGCAAAGCGGCCGGGATTGTCCTGTAACCAAGTTTCAAGTTCAGCAAAAGTGCTGGGAGCGTCTTCGGGTGCAAGCCTCGCCGTGTCAATCATGCAGACATACTGAAAGGATGCCCACGGGATTTCTTGTAAGCCTGTGGGGTAGCCGTTGTCAAACAAGTTGATGGCAGCTTGCGGGTCGGTTTCGTCCCACAAAAAGTTTTGCGAGTTAGGGAGTTTGTCAGCAAAGGGACCAAACAGCAAGTCTTGTGAAGCTAGCGTAAAAAAGTTTTCGCCGTTGATCCAGACGGCATCCACCGTGCCCTCACCTAAGCCGCGTCCTACAGCAGCATCTGCAATGACCAAGTCCACAGCGTCGCGGGTGTCTGGCACGCGTGAGGTCGTGAGGGTAATGCCAAGCTCGGCTAGGTCCGGTTTGACAACACTCTCAATCCAGAGGTTGAGTTCTTCGCTGCCGCCCCAGTGGAACCAAGCGACGTCGCCCTCAGTCTGGGCAAGTTCTAGAACATCTTCCCAGCTTAGTTCACCTGCTAAAAAGGCATCTCGAAAATCCTGAACGGATTCTTGGGCGACGCTCAAACTGCTTAAAACAAGCATCAACGTTATTAAAACTTTCATACACTTACACTCCTTTCGGCAAACACCAGAGGAATTTAGGCGGTAGCTCGAGCCACACCTGCTCCCCTACAGCAACATCTGGATAATTTCCTTGAACCTCTAAGCTTTCTTCCTGACCTACACTCACTAAATAACGACTATCTCCACCTTGATACCTAACTTGGGTGACTTGTCCTTGAATTAGATTTGGGAAGTTATCAACATGCTGATGATGCATCATAATTTGTTCGGGACGGATGACGGCTGTTACATCATCGTTAGCGTCTTGTGGAGGATGGCAAAGTTGTAGCTTTCCTAATGAGGTATTGAGTTGCCCAGCCTCGAGCCGCCCCGTCATAAAATTACGTACGCCCATAAAATTCGCCACCGTGCGACTTGCCGGACGTGTATAAAGTTCTGGTGGACTGGCAACTTGCTCGAGCCGCCCTTTATCCAGCACGGCCACAACATCTGCCAGTTGCAAAGCCTCACGCTGGTCATGCGTGACAAACATCGTCGTCATACCAAGTTGCGCTTGTAAATCAGCCACAACATCCCGCAGGTCATCCCGTAATTGCGCGTCTAAACTTGAGAATGGTTCGTCCATCAATAAAACTTTGGGGCGCGTGACAATTGTTCTAGCTAAGGCAATGCGCTGCTGCTGCCCACCTGAAAGTGACTTAGGAAAGCGTTTTTCAAAGCCTGTAAGTTGCACCATCTCCAACACATCCACCACACGCTTTTGTTGCTCATGCTTGCTGACGCTACGCATTCTAAGCCCAAAGGTGATGTTTTTTTCGACTGTCATATGTGGAAACAAGCGGTGATGCTGAAACACCATGCCGATGTTGCGGCGCTCGGGTTTCACGTGGGTGACAGGGAGATCATCAAACATGATCTCACCAACATCTGGCGCTAACAGCCCCGCAATAATCCGCAGCAAGGTTGTTTTACCACTGCCAGACGCACCGAGTAGCGCTGCGAATTTACCTGCTGGCACCTCTAAACTCACGTCATCAACGGCTTTGTGCGCGCCCGCTGTTGCGGTTGCGTCAAAGGTTTTGCTGATGTTGTGGAGTTGCAGTGCAGTTGCCATTAGAGGGTGCCTTTCGAGATGCTTTAAGGTGAAATTGATAATGTTAACGTCATAGGTTTCAATGTCTCGATAGCTTGATGTCTTGGACTCGAGCTTGTCAAAATTGTGCAAGTTATATCTCGAGGGGTCTCGTAAATCTAATTCACACATGCTGATGCAATTGACTACCGCCCAGCGATGTCAGCGCTCTAGCAAATCAATAGCGTGATGATGCCAAACTCAGTGATAGATTTTTGTTAAGCACTTAACCTTGTGAGCAGTTGATGGACATGTATGAGAATCTGCGCTGCTCAACGTCTCTAAAAGCCTAACCTAAGTTAGCCTTATGTAGCCCTTCACACATTGTTCATATTGAACGAGTCGCCGCGAGTCAACATCGATAACCAACGAATCCAGCCGACAAAGCTAGCCAACAAAAAAAGCGCGGAATGTCTCCGCGCTCACACATCATTATTTATAGGGCTATTGGAACTTACATGCCGCCTGTAGCAGCTTCATAGACACTTGTGTCCACAACATCTTCAAAGGCAATCACGTCGCTGATGAGGCCAACCTCGAGCAAGAGTTCAATCGAACGGTCAAAGGCAGCTTGATCCATGGACCCAATCATCGTGTCTTCGCTAGGCGCAACGAGTTCAGCCACGCGGGCCATCTGCCAGGTTTGGTGAATGAGCGGGCTCTGCGTGCTACCCGAGCCGTTACAGGTGTCGCCGCACATGCCCACAACAATAAATACTGCTTCGTCTTGATTAGCAACGGCGTATTCCCAACCGCGAATGGTCGCGCGTAAAAAGCGCTCGGCAACTTCTACACCAGACAAACCTGAGCCCTTGAAATCTTCTGTTGCAAGCAGTTCTGGCGTAGTGAAGATGAGGTCTTCTAATAGGTCAGCATCAATATCTGCAGGGTTAAAAATGGTCAGCCCGTCTAATTCAAACCCTAACCCCACAACTTGGTTGAGTTCGTTGTAGGTCATCACACTAGCAACCTCAACTTCGTCTGGAAACACCAGCGCTGGGTCGAACGCGTAGACAACGGTTTCCACATCAGCATCGGTGACTTCTGGATTGAGGTCGGAGGTTAAGCCCTCAGCCGCAAAAATAGCCTGCGAGACAAACTCGTTACCAAAGCCCCACACGCCTACGCGACGCCCAGCCATATCAGCAAAAGTTTCTATGCCAGAGTCGTTGAGCGCCACCATGCGGTAGCCTGCGGCCTGATAAATCTGGGCAATTTTGACAACCTCGAGCCCATTGTCGCGTTGCACGAGCATGTTGGCAATCCAGTCGGTGCCAAAATCACAGTTGCCGCTAGCAACTTGTACGGTGGGGTTCACGTTACCGCCGTCTAAGACAGTAACTTCAAGACCTTCTTCAGCATAGTAGCCAAGTTCCTGAGCCACAAAGTAACCTGCAAACTGGGCTTGCGGGAACCACTTGGACTGAAAGCAAACCTCAACTAGATCATCTTGAGCCTGAGCTAGCCCAGCAAGTGCTAGGCAGCCGAATACTACCAACACAGTACGCTTAATAACACCGAACGACATTTGAGTCATGTAAGACGCCTCCTAAGTTAAGCATAAAATTACAAGCAAGCACTATCTTAACAAATTTTTATGCTGAAAGTGTGCAAATGAGGCAGCCTTTTATGAGATTTATGCAGGTTTATGTCTCTAGGAGAGAATATTACTCAAGTGAGTATTTCAGTATTGATACGTTGATAGTTTTACTCGAGTTCGTCAAAGAAGTCAGGTGTATGCGTATAATACAAGCTATACATGTAACTATGCACAAGCACTCTGGCACCTTAGTCGAGGCACCTTAGCTGATGATGATCGTGTCAATGTGTTGATTTCAATGTGTTGATTGTTGTGCCTTTCTCGAGGAGACCCTAGCTATGTCCATAAGCCGCCAGCCGTTTGGCAAAACGCCATCTGGTGAACCTGTTGAGCGTATTAGCCTTCGTAATAAACACGGTATGGAAGCGCGGATTATCACC